>JAITGS010000016.1 GCA_031280435.1 Tannerellaceae bacterium
GCTCCAGGCGCTGTTTACGCGAGAGGAAATCCTCGGCCGCTATGACCATGCGGCCAAACAGGAAATAGTGGCATTACTGCTGCTGCACGCAGAGCAACTGGATGATTTGGGCTTAGGCCGTCTTGGTGAGGTTGAAGTAATGACATGGATTATGTATGACGACGGATACGAGCCGGTCGTTCAACATTTTTCTCCTGCTAATAATCTTAATAAGGAATGGCTTCTAATGGATACGTCGATGAGAGAAGACATGATTGCTTTTGCGAAAAACTATATTCAATAAAAAGGGAACTGATATGAAAACAATATTAACAGCAACTTTCTTATTCTGCGCATGTGTCTGTAATTATGCGCAAACTCTCAATTATAATACTCTGACTCATGTATTAACCTGCAATGGAACGCCCATCGAAGCAAGGATAGCGAGTTATGAATTAACTGCTGCTCAGAAAGCCACGGCAAAGGCTGATTTTCTTACTACATTCGCTTACCTGGGAATTACAAGTGCGGATATAATTGATGACGCGGCATATTCTTATAATTGCCATGCGTATGCCTGGCATTTAAGAGAAGGCTATACCAACAAGGTTTGGATTAATCAGACGATTCAGCTTAATCCTACGACAGAAATAAGTAACCTCAGCCTGTATTGGTCGGAGCCAAACCCCTGTTTTGTGACAACAACAGAAGCCTTGGCGGAGAAAATATTCTATTATGCAGGAGATCACTCAGCTGTGAAATCAAGCGTAAGCGGAAAATACGAATCAAAATGGGGGCAGGCCCCTGTTGTCAGACATAATCCGACACAGGTTCCTTCCGGTTACGCACCGGCCTCCCGCAGATACTACAAGAAACCTTCGCTCTCTGTTCCCGAAATATATTCCATAACGGGGCCAACTTCCCATCAAAACGGGCAATATGCCGATTATCAGGCTGTATTAAAAAACGGATCCCCTACGCCCACCAACTATCAGTGGATTCTGAATCCGACAAACGGAAACAATTTGTATGGAACAAGCAGCAGTACGCTTACGGTAGCATTCTACAACGCCGGTAGCTATCAGATCGTATGCCGGGCAGCCGGTGCAAACGGATGGGGACCGTATACCACCATAAACGTTCAGGTCTACAATCCCGGTAGTTATTCGGCTGCATATCCCAATCCTGTTTCAAGCACGCTAAATGTAAGCTTTGATCAGGCGCTGGTGGCGCAGGCAAAGTCTTCGGTACAGGCGACAGGCAGTTCGCAATCAGGGAAGGCTTTCGTGCTGAGCATAAAGCTGTATAACTCAAACGGCGTCCTGCAGCGGCAGACGACTACGACGGGGCAGAACATAACGCTCGATGTGTCGGGACTGCCGGAAGGCCTCTACTTCCTGCATGTTCACGACGGCATAGCCGCCAAACCGGAAATTCACAAGATTCTGATTGAGCGTTAATGCATGCCCTGATCCGTCGGGTTGTATTTGCTTCTTGAAAATAAGAACTGAATAATCTTAAAGGAGGATGCTTTTCTCGGGCAGCCTCCTTTTAGTTTAATAATAAGTAACATAGCAGGCAGAACCGGGGCTGCCCCGTAATCCGTATCGTTCTTGGTAAGCCGGAGCAACCTTGTTCCGGCTTCAACATTTCTTTCCGCAGAGGGCCTCTGCAACATTCCGCTACGGGCGGCTGCTTAGACCTTAGCTGCCCGCGGCCGCATGCGCAGGGCTCATTGTTAATTCCAAAAAATAATTATTTTTGCTCCGCTTTTGAAATAATAAGATAATGAATCAGATCGGACTTAGTGAACAGGAACGGTTCAGGCGCGAAAGCCTGGAAAGATTGCGGGGAATGGGCATAGACCCTTATCCGGCCGCGGAGTATTCTATCAATGCATATTCAACCGAGATTAAACAGTCGTTTGCCGACGGAGCGCCGGACAAAAGGCAGGTTTGCATTGCGGGGCGCATAATGAGCCGGCGCATAATGGGGAAGGCTTCCTTCATGGAGCTGCAGGACACGGAGGGGAGGATACAGATTTACGTCACGCGCGACGACATCTGTCCCGGAGATGATAAGGAGCTGTATAATACGGTGTTCAAGAAGCTGCTCGACATTGGCGACTATGTAGGCATTCGCGGCTATGTGTTTCGCACTCAGATGGGCGAAATATCGGTGCATGCCGAGGAGATAAGCGTGCTGGCCAAGGCCCTCAGGCCGCTTCCCATAGTGAAAATGAAGGACGGTGTGACCTACGACGGCTTCAACGACCCTGAGCAGCGCCACAGGCAGCGCTACGTGGATCTGACGGTGAATGAGGGCATCAGGGACATATTTGTAAAGCGCACGGGGATATTCAATTCCATGCGCGAGTATTTCAACCGCTGCGGATACCTTGAGGTCGATACTCCGGTGCTGCAAAGCATCCCCGGAGGGGCCGCCGCCAGGCCTTTCATCACCCACCATAACGCTCTCGACATACCTCTGTACCTGCGGATTGCCAATGAGCTTTACCTGAAGAGGCTTATAGTCGGAGGATTTGAGGGCGTGTATGAATTTAGCCGCAACTTCCGCAACGAGGGCATGGACCGCACGCATAATCCGGAGTTTACGGTGATGGAAATATACGTGGCCTACAAGGATTACAAGTGGATGATGAGCTTCACGGAGCAGCTGATAGAGAAGATTTGCCTCGACGTACTGGGAACTACCAAAAGCATGTTTGCCGGCAAGGAGATAGACTTCAAGCCTCCGTACAGACGCATCTCCATGATCGGCGCCATACTCGAGAACACAGGCGTCGACATCAGCGGCATGAACGAGGAGGAGCTCCGTCAGGTCTGCCGCGACCTGGGCGTCGAGCAAGACGGCACTATGGGCAAGGGCAAGCTCATCGACGCCATATTCGGAAAGAAATGCGAGGCCAACTACGTTCAGCCTACCTTTATTATTGATTATCCCATAGAGATGTCGCCCCTCACGAAGCGCCACCGCGACAATCCGGAGCTCACCGAGCGCTTCGAGCTGATGGTTTGCGGCAAGGAAATAGCTAATGCCTACTCGGAGCTGAACGACCCCATAGACCAGCGCGAACGCTTTGAGGAACAGCTGCGCCTGAGCGAAAAGGGCGACGACGAGGCTATGTTCATCGACCGCGATTTCCTCCGCGCCCTCGAGTACGGCATGCCTCCGACGAGCGGCATGGGAATAGGCATGGACAGGTTGGTAATGTTCCTCACCGGACAGGAGAGCATACAGGAAGTGCTGCTGTTTCCGCAGATGCGCCCCGAACGAAACTCCAGCGACGAGCAGCAATGAACCTGCCGGGCAGAATAGCTGTGATGGGAGGCGGAAGCTGGGCTACGGCTCTGGCGAAGATTGTTCTTTCCACCCAAAGCAGCGTGAACTGGTACATGAGGCGCTCTGCTCAAATAGACGAATTCAGGAAGCTTGGGCATAATCCGAGCTATCTCACGGGTATCAACTTCGACATGGACAGAATCCGGTTCTATTCCGGGATCAATCAGGTGGTGAAGGATTCGGATACGCTGATCTTCGCCACGCCTTCGCCCTTCCTCAAGCAGCATCTGAACAAGGTTCGCATCCCCATGCACGACAAGTTTATAGTTTCGGCCATCAAAGGGCTGGTGCCGGACGAGAATATGCTTATCACGGATTACTTCACGGAGCGCTACAAGGTGCCGCTGCAAAACATAGCCGTCATAGGAGGCCCCTGCCACGCCGAGGAAATAGCCCTCGAACGCCTCTCGTACATCACGCTCGGATGCACCGACACCGACCGCATCGAGCCGCTCGCCGCAGTGTTCGGCAATGCCTACCTGAAGAACTCCATCTGCCGCGACGTGGTCGGAATAGAATATGCATCGGTACTGAAAAATGTTTACTCCATAGTAGCCGGCATCTGTCACGGAATGAAGTACGGCGACAACTTCCAGGCCGTCTTCCTGTCGAATGCCACGCAGGAGATGCGCCGCTTCATTGACGCCGTGAGCGATGTGCCCCGCGACATCGACAGCTCCGTTTACCTTGGCGACCTGCTCGTGACGGCCTACTCGCGCTTCAGCCGCAACCGCATCTTTGGCACCATGATAGGCAAAGGATATTCGGTGAAGACAGCCCAGATTGAAATGGAAATGATTGCCGAAGGATACTACGGCACCAAGTGCATACACGAAATCAACGAAAAGTACAGGGTCAGCATGCCCATTCTCGACGCCCTGTACGATATATTATACAGAAAGAAATCACCCGTTACGGTTATCCGTAGCTTAACAGAAACATTCAAATGAAACATCTTCAGATTGATCTCACCGGAGCCACAGGCTCCATTCCAACCGATGAATCGGCCCGCTTACAGGAACTCGCAAAACACAGTATAGACACGCTGCACGACGGCAAGGGAGCCGGCAACTCCTTCCTCGGATGGATGCGCCTGCCCTCATCTATCGTTGACGGCGAGCTGGAAGAAATAGAAGCCGCAGCAACAATGCTCCGCGAGCAATGCGAGCTTGTAGTCGTCATAGGCATAGGCGGAAGCTATCTGGGAGCCAGAGCCGTGATCGAAGCCGTCAACAACAGCTTCGACTGCATGCTGACCGAGCGCAAGCATCCGCACATAATCTATGCAGGGCACAACATAAGCGAAGACTACCTGCTGGAGCTCGTCGAATTGCTCAAAGACAAATCCTTCGGACTGATTAATATCTCAAAGTCGGGCACCACAACCGAACCTGCCCTGGCCTTCCGCATCCTTAAGAAGCTGCTGGAAGAGCAAGCCGGCAAAGCCGCAGCACGCAATCGAATAGTGGCAATCACCGACGCCCGCCGGGGAGCATTGCGCAATCTGGCCGACTACGAAGACTACAAAAGCTTCGTCATACCCGACAACGTCGGAGGGCGATTCTCCGTACTGACCCCCGTCGGGCTGCTGCCCATAGCGCTGGCCGGCATCAACATCCACGAGCTGATGAGCGGAGCCAGATACATGGAGAAGAAAACCGGACGGGCAACTCCCCTTGCCGAGAACCTCGCCGCACAGTATGCCGTCGCCCGCAACTTCCTCTACGAATCGGGACATAAGATAGAAATCCTCGCCAACTATCATCCCAAGCTGCACTATCTTGCCGAATGGTGGAAGCAACTCTACGGCGAGAGCGAAGGCAAAGAAAACAAAGGCATCTTCCCCGCAGCCGTCGACCTCACCACCGACCTGCACTCCATGGGACAATGGATTCAGGAAGGCGAGCGCAGCATCTTCGAGACCGTCATCTCCGTATCCGCACCCAACAAGCGCATAGCTATCCCCAAGGATAAGGACGACTTCGACGGCCTGAACTATCTTGCCGGCAAGCGCGTAGACGCCGTCAACAAGATGGCGCAGCTCGGCACCAAGCTCGCCCACATGGACGGAGGCGTACCCGTACTCGAAATCACCATCCCCGAACTCACACCTTATTATATAGGCGAACTCTTATACTTCTTCCAGAAAGCTTGCGGCATCAGCGGATACATGCTCGGCGTGAACCCATTCGACCAGCCCGGCGTCGAAGCCTACAAGCGGAACATGTTCGCACTGCTCAACAAGCCCGGCTTCGAAGCCGAGTCCGAAGCCATCAAAGCCCGCCTGCAATGATAAAGGCCGTACTGTTCGACATGGACGGCGTCCTGTACGACTCCATGCCTGCCCACATACGCGCCTGGAGCGAAGTCGCAACGCGGCACAATCTGGTGCACGATCCGCACAACTTCTATCTCTGGGAAGGACGGACGGGCGACAGCACCATCAACATACTCTTTCAGGATACCTACGGACATGATGCCTCGCCCGAACAAGTCAAAGCGCTGTACGCCGAGAAAGCCGAGCTCTTCAACCAATATAACGACGGACGGATAATGAGCGGCGTGCGCGAAGTGCTCGAGCTCACCCGCAGCCTCGGCCTCGACATGCTGATAGTAACCGGCTCCGGGCAGCACAGCCTGATCGACAGGCTCGAGGCAAACTTCCCCGGCTTTTTCACAAAGGAAAAGATGGTGACGAGCTTCGACGTACTGATAGGCAAACCGCATCCGGAGCCCTACCTGATGGGCCTCCGGAAAGCCGGCGTCCGGGCATCCGAGGCGATAGTGGTGGAGAATGCTCCTTTAGGAGTGCAGTCGGCTAAGGCAGCCGGCATCTTCACCATAGCCGTCAATACCGGGCCGCTGCCGGACGAGGTACTGCTTGATGCAGGAGCCGATCGCCTCTTCCGCAGCATGGCCGAGCTTGCAGCCGAGCTGCCGGCGCTCGCAGGCAGCCTCCATTCCCTATAAAGACAGCTGCTTTCATCGGCAGCCCTCAATCATAGTCGTCAGGGCAACGAACTCCTCCACGGACAGCTGCTCCGGCCGACGGTCGAACACCGGCTCGGCATAGTGCGGGAAGTCGTTGCCCAGAAGCGGCTTCAGGGAATTGCGCAAGGTTTTACGGCGCTGATTAAATGCCGTCTTCACCACCCTTTTCATCTGAGCCTCGTCGCATCCCAGCTCCGTGCGGGCATTGCGGGTAGCGCGAATCACGGCGCTCTTCACTTTAGGCGGCGGATCGAAAACGGTTTCGTCTACCGTAAACAGATACTCCACATCGTACCAGGCCTGGAGCAGCACGCTCAGTATGCCGTAGGCTTTGCGCCCCGGAGGCGATGCCAGCCGCTCGGCCACCTCCTTCTGCAGCATCCCCGAACAGCAAGGCACCCGCTCGCGCAGCTCAATCAGCTTGAAGAATATCTGCGTAGAAATGTTGTACGGATAATTGCCTATGATGCAGAATCGCCCTTCGGGCAGCTCCTCCGGACGCATGCGCAGGAAGTCGGCCTCGGCAATACGCTCGGCCATGTCGGGAAACAGCCGTCGCAGCAGTGCAACCGCCTCACGGTCGAGCTCCACAATACTCAGCCGGTAGCCCTTCTCGACCAGGAAGCGGGTGAGCGCTCCGGTGCCCGCGCCAACCTCAACGACAGGCAGTTCATCATAAGCCGAAAGCGTTGAGGCAATGCGCTCGGCAATATCGCTATCCTTCAGAAAATGCTGCCCAAGAGACTTCTTGGGCTTAATGTTGTATCGTGGCATATCACATCAGAGTTTTATGTATTTTGTTGATTCGGAATATACTATATACTTTTGCGGGCAAATGTACGATAAATCACATATTAGCTTCACCACTTAAACATGACATACAAGAAAATCCTCAACACCGCAATCAAAGTCATCCTGCCCCTGCTGCTCGGCCTCGGCCTCCTGTGGTACCTGTATCGCGGCGCCGACCTCTCGCAGATGTGGGCCCATGCCAGGAGCGCCAGCCTCGGAGTGCTGCTTTTTTCGCTCATCTTCGGCCTTGCAGGCAATCTGGTACGCTCCGTACGCTGGGGCCTTCTCATCGACGCCATAGGCGAGAAATATCGCATCCGCAACCTCATCTGCGCCGTGCTCGGCAATTATGCAATCAACTTCGTGCTGCCGCGAGTGGGCGAAGTGTGGCGATGCGGCATCATCAATCGCTACGAGAAAATATCCTTCGCCAAGCTGTTCGGAACGCTCGTAATAGACCGCGTGGCCGATACGCTGTCGGTCGGCATCATCACACTGCTGATATTTTCCTTCAACCTGTCGTTCGTCGAAACCTATCTCTCGAGCAATCCGAGCATCAAGATCAGCTTCGACGGGCAGTCGTCCGCCATCTTGCTCGTTGCGCTCCTGATTATAGCGGCCGCCGTTTGGTTCACCTTCAGCCGCCTAGGCCACCTCAGCCTTGTGCAAAAAGCCCGCGGAGGCTTGGCCAACATCTGGGAGGGCATGAAGAGCGTGTGGCTGATGGAACGCAAGTGGCTCTTCCTGCTTCAGACGCTGGGCATCTGGAGCTTCTACTTCCTGTTTTTCTACACCACTTTTTATGCCTTCGACTTCACGCGCAACCTCGGCCCCGTCAAGGGGCTGATAGTTTTCACGATGAGCAGCATAGGCGTGGCCGCGCCGGTGCAGGGCGGCATAGGAGCCTGGCACTTCATGGTGATATCGTCGCTGGTATGCTTCGACGTCCCGGCCGAGGAAGCCGCCGCTTTTGCCCTTGTGGTTTACACAATACAGTCCGTATGGCAGATTGTCTGCGGCCTCGTCTGCATAGTGGCCCTTCCGATGATGAACAGGGCGGAAGCTGCTGCTGCCTGATTCGGCCCTGATTCGGTGGGGACAGCCCCCGCTGTCCGTTGGCTTTGCGAGCTGGGGGCGGGTAATTCAGCCTGCCCAAACAGGTCATTCCCGCGAAGGCGGGAATCTCCGATCGAAAAACGGGACGAATGCAGAATCCTTGGACACAAAGGGCTTATACAATCGTCCCAACTATCGTTCGGGAGATTCCCGCCTTCGCGGGAATGACCCATTGTTCGAGCGTGAAGGACGTTTGACGCAGCTCCGGCTTTCTTTTTTTTGTGCTGATGCCGTAGTGATGTAAATCTGCGGTGATGCCATCCGGGCGGGCTTATTACCGGCTGTCGTTTGCATGATTCAATCTCCGTTTCCTCAATGTTTATAAGTATCGGGCTCTCCTGTATTGCCGGGCGATGTTTATCTCTTGCTGCAATTGCCGGGAAATTTCCGCAGGCCGTATCAGTTGTGAGTTGTTCTAAGGAAAATTTCCGCAAGCCGTATCAGTTGTGAGTTATCCCCAGGAAAATTTCCGCAAGCCATATCACTTGTGAGTTGTTCTCAGGAAAATTTCCGCAAGCCATATCACTTGTGAGTTGTTCTAAGGAAAATTTCCGCAAGCCTTATCACTTGTGAGTTATCCCCAGAAAAATTTCCGCAAGCTTTATCACTTGTGAGTTACCTTCAGAAAAATTTCCGCAGATGAAATCACTTGTGAGTTACCTTCAGAAAATTTTCCGCAGATGAAATCACTTGTGAGTTAGCTCCAAAAAAATTTCTGCAGATGAAATCACTTGTGAGTTAGCTTCGGAAAAAATTCCGCAAACCGGATCATCGGCAAGAGGGTTCCGTTTTTTTTGGGGCAAATGGAATATAAAAGATGCCGGCCTGCTGCGATCTGCTTTTGCCGAAGCGGGGATGAGTATGAGGCCGGAAGGGCTGGGGGGAGCCGTTTGAGGGGCGGGAAAGCCTGCGGCAATGGGCGGGGCTTTGCAATCTTCGGGAGATTGCCTACTTTTGGCGTCGGCAAACAAAGTAGAAATCATTATAATACATTAATATATAATATGGCTAAAGTAAAAGGAGCCGTTGTTGTAGACAGCGAACGCTGCAAGGGCTGCGAGCTGTGCGTGGAGGCTTGTCCTTCGGCGGTCTTGTCGCTCAATCCGGGCGACGTGAATACAAGGGGCTATCGCTACGTTTATGTGAAGGAACAGGACAACTGCATAGGCTGCGCTAACTGCGGGCTGGTTTGTCCGGATGGATGTTTAACCGTATATAAAGTAAAAGTTGGCTGATATGTCGGACGAAATCAGACTTATGAAGGGGAATGAGGCTATTGCGCACGCTGCTGTAAGGTATGGCGTCGATGCGTATTTCGGCTACCCTATTACTCCCCAATCCGAAATAATGGAAACGCTCATGGCCGAGCAGCCGTGGGAAACGACAGGCATGACGGTGCTGCAAGCCGAGAGCGAAGTGGCGGCCATCAACATGGTTTACGGCGGCGCGGGCAGCGGGCGGCGGGTGATGACTTCGTCGTCGAGCCCGGGCATCAGCCTCAAGCAGGAGGGTATTTCTTATATAGCCGGCGCGGAGCTGCCCTGCCTTATAGTGAACGTGATGCGCGGCGGGCCGGGCCTCGGTACCATTCAGCCCAGCCAGGCGGACTATTTTCAGACGGTTAAGGGCGGCGGTCATGGCGATTATCGCCTCATCACGCTTGCGCCGGCATCGGTTCAGGAGATGGCGGACTTTGTTGCGCTGGGCTTCGATTTGTCCTTCAAATATCTTACGCCGGCTATGATTCTGGCCGACGGTATTATCGGTCAGATGATGGAGAAGGTGGTGCTGCCGCCTTTCCGTGCTCGAAGGAGCGAGGAGGAGATTGTGCAGGAATCGCCCTGGGCGGTGAGAGGCAAGCCGGCGGGCCGCAGTCGTAATGTTATCACGTCGCTCGAGCTGGATCCGGTGGCTATGGAGGTGAACAACCTTCGCTTCCAGGCGCGCTACCGAAGGATTGAGGAGGAGGAAACGCGCTACGAGACCTTCATGGGCGAGGATGCGGACTACTTGCTGATTGCCTTCGGGTCGTCGGCCAGGATATGCCGCAAGGCTGTGGAGCTGGGTAGGGCCGAGGGGCTGAAGCTTGGGCTGCTGCGTCCGATTACGCTATGGCCCTTCCCGTCGGAGGCTATCGCCGGCTATGCGGCCGGGGTGAAGGGGATGCTGTCTGTGGAGCTCAACGCGGGCCAGATGGTGGAGGATGTCCGGCTGGCTGTCGAAGGACGGGTGAGGGTACGGCATTTCGGGCGCCTCGGCGGCATGGTATTCACGCCGGACGAGATTCTGTCGGCTGTAAAAACCAAATTCGAGCTGAAGGTATGAGACGCGGAAGCAAGGCGGATGAACTTCTGTCGCTATTATTCATGGTTATGGCTGTGGCGTCGGGCGTGTGCTACTTTGCCTTCGGGCCTAAGGTGTTCTTTATCGTCGGAGGTATAGCGGTGCTGATGCGCATTGTGCATTACATTCTCCGATTCTTTTAGACAACTTCTACTAATTGCTTTTTCTGCGTTATGCTCCGTCGTCAAAATGCTCATGTACTAAAGTACACTCCGCTTTTGCCTCTGTCGCAAGCCTTGAAAAATCTAATTATTAGAAGTTCCCTTTAGTAAATGACTATCAACAATACAGAATGGAAATAAACGATATAATAAAACCTGAGAACAAAGTCTACGGCAAACCTGCCCTGATGAACGACACTCCTATGCACTACTGCCCCGGATGCAGCCACGGCGTAATTCACAAGCTTATTGCCGAAGCTATATCCGACATGGGCATGGAGGAGGAAACAATAGGCGTATCGCCGGTAGGTTGCGCGGTATTTGCTTACAATTATCTGGATATAGACTGGGTGGAGGCGGCTCACGGACGGGCTCCGGCTGTTGCCACTGCGCTCAAGCGCCTGGAGCCCGGCAAAATGGTGTTCACGTATCAGGGCGACGGCGACCTGGCTGCCATTGGCACGGCCGAAACGATTCATGCCGTGAACCGTGGCGAGAACATAGTGATAGTGTTCGTGAACAATGCCATCTACGGCATGACGGGCGGACAGATGGCTCCGACGACGCTGCCGGGCATGCCGACGTCGACCTGCCCTCTGGGACGCAACGTGGCCCTCAACGGCTATCCGCTGAAGATTGCCGACCTGCTTGCACAGCTCGAAGGCGCCTGCCTCGTGACCCGCCAGAGCGTTCACAATGCGGCCTCGGTGAGGAAATCGCGCAGGGTTCTGCGGAAGGCTTTCGAGAACTCCATGGCGGGCAAAGGAACGTCGATAGTGGAGTTCGTATCGACATGCTCATCAGGATGGAAAATGTCGCCGGCTCAATCCAACAAATGGATGACGGAGCAGATGTTCCCCTACTATCCCATAGGCGATTTGAAAAATACTAACCCCTAAGCACACATTAATAATATATATGACGCACGAACTTATCATAGCCGGCTTCGGCGGCCAGGGCGTCCTCTCGATGGGGAAGATCCTGGCCTACTCCGGCCTCACGGAAGGCAAGGAGGTGAGCTGGATGCCCTCCTACGGCCCCGAACAGCGCGGCGGCACGGCGAACGTGACCGTTATCCTGAGCGACGATTCCATAAGCTCGCCTATCCTCAACACATACGACATCGCCATCATACTCAACCAGCCTTCGATGGACAAGTTCCGGCCGCGCATCAAGCCGGGCGGCATACTGCTGTATGACGGCTACGGCATCCGCAACCTCTCTCCCCGGCCCGACGTCCGCTGCTTCCGCATCGACGCCATGGATGCCGCCGCAGAGATGCAAAACGACAAGGTTTTCAACATGCTTATCCTCGGCGGCCTCTTGCGCGTGTCTCCGATAGTAAAGCTTGAGAACGTTCTTCTGGGCCTGAAGAAGTCGCTCCCCGAAAGGCACCACAAGCTGCTTCCGATGAATGAGGCGGCAATCCGCCGGGGCATGGAGATAGTTCGGGAGGTGGTGTAAGTAAAAAGCCTATGTCGTCCGTCGAGAATAATAGAGAGTGGGAGGATCTGAGCGGCGATCCCATAAATAATCCGTTTAAGCCTTCGGATATTAAGATGGATACCCAAACCGTCAATCTCGGTTATCTGATCGAGATGATGAAGTATGATGAAATCAATCTCCAGCCGGATTTGCAGCGCGGGGAGGGTTTGTGGACGGACGAGCAAAAGAGCCGCCTGATTGAGTCTATCCTCCTGGGCCTCCCTCTGCCGTCATTCTACTTTTACGAGGAATCGCAGGAGGGCGAAGGAACATACAAATGGGCTGTTATAGACGGACTGCAACGCCTGGGGACCTTCAGGAGCTTTATTCTGGAACAGGACGAAAGCAAGAAATTGCACCTTCGGAATCTTGAATTTATAACAGAATATAACGGGAAAAACTATGATGCTCTTTCGAGAGAAGATCAGCGACGGATTAGCGGCTCTAAGATTACGCTGAACATCATCCGGAAGGGGACTCCCGACGAGGTAAAGTACGTTATCTTCAAGCGGGTCAACACAGCCGGCTTGCACTTAACACCGCAGGAAATACGTCATGCCGTGTATCATGGGCGTCCGGCCGAATTTGTGCGGGAGCTGGCCGAAAGCCCGGAGTTTATTGAAGCCACCGCCGCGTCTATCTCTCCCCAAAGGATGGA
Organism: Tannerellaceae bacterium; assembly: GCA_031280435.1. Lineage (GTDB taxonomy): Bacteria > Bacteroidota > Bacteroidia > Bacteroidales > Tannerellaceae > DFXE01. Next base: position 12,889 of record JAITGS010000016.1, read on the forward strand.
CGACCGCTATTACGCCAACCGTTTCATCGCTTTTTACTTACAGGATTATAATACGGATTATAACGGCGACCTCGATCTCTTTATGAATACGGGCATGTCGCTCTTGAAAGATAAAACACGGGAGGAGTTGCAGGCAATAAAGGATGCATTTTGCAGAAGCATGAAGCTTGCATTTGAGATATTCGGAAGCGAGACATTCCGCAAACCGTACAGGGCAAGGCAGCCACAGGTCTCCAAGGCCATATTTGATACGCTTAGCGTCAATCTGGCAAAGCTGAGGGTGGAGGAGCAGAGCATTTTATTGGCGCGCAAAGGGCTGTTCAGGCAAGAGATGACCGATTTATTGAACAAGTCTGATTTCGACAAGGCAATATCAAGCAGTACGGGCCAACAGTCGCACATCAAAACGCGCTTCGGGCTGGTTGAATCATTAATACGCCGGATAATACAATGATAAAGCAAATACAAATCAAGAACTTCAAGTCGCATATAGATACGACTGTGGATATGGCTCCGCTGACGTTGCTGACCGGACTGAACGGTATGGGCAAATCGTCGGTGATACAGGCATTGTTGCTCCTGAGGCAGTCGTCGAATGTATTTCACATGGGTTTGATGCTTAATGGTAACTTGTGCAAAATAGGTTCTGCCCAGGATGCCATATCTACAAACAGCGAGGATGACTTTATCGACTTTGCTATAAGCTTTGATGACGATAGATTGCACATGAGGTATAAGATAGATTCCAATCAGCAAGATAGCGACTTGCTTAAACCTATAAGGAATCCGGAGGGGGCTCCATTTAATAGATACTCAAATTTATTGTTCAACAGTCGCTTTCAATATATCAGCGTCCAGAGGAATTTGTTTGTTCACAAACCGCTAAATACGACCTACAATGTTCAGATATTAAATCAAATATCCGGCGAGGAGGGACGGGCGGAGTATGTGGAGCCTTACATTCTCAAACACGGCAACTACAAGATTGCAATACCGGCGCTCAAGCATCCGCAATGCGACGATTTATCGCTGAAGGCTCAGATAGAAGCCTGGCTCAGGGAATTTTCCCCAAACATCAATCTGCACATAGAGAGGGTCGACGCAAATAGCTATAAAACCGAATACAGCTTCAATCGGGAAGACGGGCGAGTAACGCCTCGGTTCAAATCCGAAAATGTGGGCTTCGGCATAACTTACGATTTGCCTCTGCTGGCCGTCATTCTGAATGCTTGTCCGGGCGACCTGATTATTATTGAGAATCCGGAGGCGCATATACATCCTGCCGGGCAAGCCTCAATCATCCGTTTAATAGCAATTGCGGCCGAAGCCGGAGTGCAATTCATTCTGGAAACTCACAGCGATCATATTATTAATGGAGCTTTGGTGTCGGTTAAGCGGAAAAACATCAGTCACAGCAATGTTTCAATCTGTTATTTCGACAGAGATGAAACCCGTCATGCCAGCAAAGTCATACCCGTTGAAGTAAAGGAATCCGGCCGGATATATAAACCGCCTAAAGGCTTCTTTGAGCAGATCAAAATAGATATGGAATATATCATGGGCTTTTGATATGGCTTGCACCGAACTGTTTTTACTTCTGTATGAAACGGCCGACCCGCCGACAAGGTATGTCAGGATGGTGAGTGAGGCTACGGAAGCTAACGAAGCTGCATACCTGGCAGAGCTGCGGTTTTATGTAGGTTATTTCGAAACAGAGAATTGCGAAAGGTACTATGATAGCCTTAATATCACTTCGCATCTTTCGGCTTTTGACAATGAATCGTATCCGAGTGTCAGAACCCGCCTGCACCAGATTCTTGAAGGATGGGATGACTTGAAAGAACATTCGGAGGCAAGTGGCAGCTTCCGGATTTTCGGTCATGAAGAAATATCCGGTCATATCTTCTGCAAAATTGCCGGTCGGCAGCATGATAACAATGCTAACACATACCTTATTCTGAATCATGACGCATTGAGAATACAAAGCGAGACCATAGATTGCAGCCTTGACGGTTTGCCTATATCCTTAAAAGCGCTGCCGTTGAACAGAACCCATGAATGGTTCGCCGCAAACCGAAGACCTATGCGAAAATATAATCCGGCCGTCGAACACGGACACGGAGAAAACGGGCGAGGCAACAAACCTAACAAGTCGCCGCTATTGTGCTCGCACCGGGAAGCTGAAGAAATGATGCACAAAGCAATTAAAGATGATAAGGCGCTGCTATGGCGTGACGACAGCCGAAGCTCCCATATAGTTTTCGAATCCGAAAATACCTACTACAACTCTTATCATGCATTTCATACGAATGAGCCTCCAAAGCATATTAAGAACAGTAAAGCAATTAAAGACATGATTGACCGATTACTGCCGGCATAAATTCAAAACATCACATACATACATCATGAGAACCCACATCTCCTTCCTGTTACTCCTTCTCGCCTTCCCGGCATTCGCCCAGGATAAGGCATCCGCACGCTCCTCGCGCAGGAATGTGCTCGAAAGCCTGGCCAAGCCGCAGGCCATGCAGCCCGACAGCCTGGCGGAGGTTGACAGCGCGCTGCTCAAGTCGAAGCGACTTATTGCATGGAAGCTAACCGAGGATCTGGGCGAACCCTACATGGCCGCACAGGATTCCGGCTACCTCAACTACGGGAACTCTACGCTCGTCGAAGCACAGTCGCTCGCCCTCGGATACGTAGGCAATGTGGGCTCGCCGGCGCAGACCAAGATCTTCTTCGACCGCAAGGAGGCCCGCGACTTCACCTTTGCCGACCCATACGACTATTACATAACAACGCCCGTCAATGCTGCCTTCTACGATACCAAAATCCCCTACACCAACGCTTACTACTCGCAAGCCGGAGGAGGAGCCGACCGGGAAGACCGCATCGGCGGCATCCTCACCTGGAACATAGGCAAGCGACTGAACCTCGGCGCCGAAACGGACTACATATACGGCCGCGGGCTCTATCAATCCATAGGCACCAAGCTCCTCAGCTATCGAATATTCGGCAGCTATCGAACCGAACGATACGAACTCAACGCCTATCTGAGCAACTTCAACTTTGTCAACGCCGAAAACGGAGGACTTACCAACGACAGATATATCACCAACCCCGAAGAATTCATTGTAGGACGGCAAGAGGTGCCGCGAAAAGAATATCCAGTCCGCATGACCGGCACCTGGAACCGCGTTCGCGGAAAGCAGTACTTCCTAACGCATCGCTACAACCTGGGATTTGTACGCACCACCGAGGCTGATACAATCACGGGGCGCGAGGCGTCGGAGGTATTCGTGCCCGTATCCGCCATCATACATACCTTCGAGTACGAAGACTTTTTCCGGCGATTCATATCAGACCTCGACCCGGCGGCAATCGACCCCGTCTACCTCATCCCATCCGCAGGCTCCGACTATAACCCCGACCGGCAAAGGCTGCGCTACGTTTACGGCATAGACGAATCGCTCAACGACGTAGCCTCCTCATGGCAGGTCGCCAACACCCTGGCCCTGGCCATGCGCGAAGGATTCAGCGACTGGGCCAAGTTCGGCCTCACAGCCTTTGCTCGATTCGAAAATCGGCGCTTCCGGCTTCCGGTGCGCATCCCGGGGCTGCGATACGACGAAACGGACGGAAGCGGCCCGGCGCCGCAACCCGATCGCCTCGACTATCCGATAGACGAGAATCACAGCGAGTTTTCGACCTTCCTCGGCGCCGAGCTGGCAAAACGACGCGGAACAATCCTCACCTACGACGCTCGCGGAGAACTCTGCATGATAGGCAGCGATCTCGGAGAGTTCCGCTTCACCGGACAGCTGCAAACCACCTTCCCGCTCTTCGGCCGGGAGGCGGCCGTCAGCGCCGGCGGCTATCTGAAGAACATCCGGCCCGCATTCTTCCATAGATACCATCACTCCAGATATTTCTGGTGGGATCCGCTCACCCGACCGCTCGGCAACATGCAGCAGTTACGCCTCGAAGGTAAAGTGCAGCTCGATTACACGCATACCACCCTCGCCGCCGGCATCGAAAGCATCCAAAAGCATATCTACTTCAACACTAAAGGCCTGCCCGAACAGCACGACGGCAACATACAGGTAGTAAGCGCCCGGCTCGAGCAAAACATCTACCACCGCAGCTTCGGGTGGGAGAACCGGATAGCCTTCCAGACCAGCAGCTCCGATGTGCTCCCGCTACCGCAACTGAGTGCATACACAAACCTCTACGTAGGCTTCAAGCTCGCCAAGGTACTAAGCATTCAAACCGGCGTCAGCGCACTATATCACACCCGATACTACGCCCCATACTACGAGCCGGCCACGCAGCAATTCATCCTGCAAACCGAAAAAGAAATAGGGCACTATCCGCTCATCAATGCCTACTTCAACTTCCACCTCAAGCAGGCCCGATTCTTCGCCATGGCCTACAACCTCGGCTCCACCTTCATCAAAGAGCCGGCCTACTTCTCAATGCTCCACTACCCGATGAACCCCATGGTCATCAAGCTTGGCGTATCCGTCGTCTTTAATAATTGATTGTTGTCCGGAAAATAAATCCGGCGAAGAAACAAGGGCTGCCTTTTACTATTCCGACAGGCTTTCTTTACAACCCCCGTTGGGGGATCCGTCAGCCGATTTTGGTTGGAGCTTTCCCCATTGGGGGATGGGCAAACCGATTTCGGTTGGAGCTTTCCCCATTGGGGGATCCGTCAGCCGATTTCGGTTGAAGCTTTCCCCTTTGGGGGATCCGCCAACCGATTTCGGTTGGAACTTTCCCCTTTGGGGGATCCGCCAACCGATTTCGGTTGGAGCTTTCCCCTTTGGGGGATCCGTCAACCGATTTTGGTTGGAGCTTTCCCCTTTGGGGGATCCGTCAACCGGAGGCTTTGTTTATGTCCTTAGATGCAGAATCGCATACAAATCAATACGTTGAGCCACTTTATTTGAAGTTTCACCAAAAAGCATCAAATCCTAATTTATGGCTCCTTTGAGA
>JAITGS010000036.1 GCA_031280435.1 Tannerellaceae bacterium
CGTCCCATTTTTCGATCGGAGATTGGCTGCGCCGATTCTCGCAAGCTCGAATTCCCGCCTTCGCGGGAATGACCCATTGTTCGAGCGGGAATTACTTTTTGCACACGTTCTTGGTTCGAGAGGCGCCCCGAACTATCGCACACATTATATATATACTAAATATTAATCATTAATTATACTAAAAACATGGATGAAACAAGATTGCAAATGACAACACTAAGCCATTTAACGCATGGCGAATTATTTGAGCTCATATTGTCAATGACTCAGACAACAGAACCCTTCATAAGCAACGTTCCGCGGCTGCAAGTGAGGTTCAATGCCCTGAAAGGCGTTTTTGTGATTTTCGACAACGGCTTCAAAAGGCCGCTCAGCGCGCCTGAAACAGAGGAGATCAGGACGTTCGACATGCAGCGTCGCGGAGTATTTATTTTGCTGGACGATGCTGTAAAGAAAAACGCTCGCTACTCGGTTATACCCGAAGTTAAAGCCGCCGCCAAGGGACTTCTGCCCCTCTTCGAAAACTATTCAGGCGCCCCCGACGCCGAATATGAGGCCGAAACCGCCTTTTACGTAAACCTCCTCCAGGAACTTCAGAAGCCCGAAAATGCTGCCCGCATGCAGCGTCTGGGTCAAACGGAGAATGTGACTGCCTTGGAGCAAATCAACGTAGAGTTTCAGACCTTCTACCAAACCCGCCTGAAAAACCGCTACGATTTCAAGCAGGAAGGCACCACCCGCCAGCGCGGCAAAAACCTGATAGACGAGCTCGTGAAGTTCAGCCGCGCCGTCGACGGCCTGCTGCTGAGCGCCTCCGATGCTAACGAGATAGCCGCCCTGAATGGGATCATAGCCAACATCAACGCCCTCATGGAGCAGTACACAATTATCGTACATCGTCGCATAGGCGTAAAGTCGAAAAAGAAAACCGACGATAAAAAAGACGAGGAAACCCAGGCGCCCGACACTCCTACGGAGACGCCCGATACAACGAACCCGGAGGATACGGGCACCCAGAATCCCTCCGACGAACCGCACCACCTCGACCCGGGTGAGCATCCGCCAGCTGGGGAGTGAGCGGAAGATTAGCTGAAGCTCAAGACTTGAAATAACAACAAACGAGGAAAGCCGAAAATCGTGAACAGAGTAGGCATAATTTAAATCCACATTTTTTATGAAAAAGTATTTGATTTCTCTCACACTTCTTTGTGTATTCGGCATGGCGTGCTTTGCGCAAACCGAGGACAAACCGGCAGGCATAAAACCATCGCCGGAGCTCGAAGCGCTTACAACGGCTCACAGTTTAGCCAAGTATGGCTATGCCAATTATTCGGCTTCGGCTCTTATAGGTGCTGCCGAAATTCTGTCGCAGGTGTCTATTCAGAAAGCTCAGTTAGAAAAAGAGGCAGAGGCTGAAAAAGCGGAGAATACGGGAACAAAGACAGATAAACCGGAAATTACACTCGCCGGGCTCATTGCAGATGCCAAGAAGTTTGCAGCCGGCGATGCAACCATGCTTGCATGGGCCGACCGCGTTGAAAAGGCCGGCGCCGAGAGCGCAACTCGCGGACCAGTTGGCGGGCCTTCTTGCTTTAATGGCAGGGTGTATGCCAATCGGGTTTTCGTGTATCATTGTACTTTCAGAGGCGGAATGACGGCTCGTGTATACGTTTCCGGCGACGGTGACACCGATCTCGATTTGTACGTTTATGATGCCAATGGAAATTTTATAGGTTCAGACGACGACTACACTGATGAATGTGTCGTTATGTGGACCCCACGCTACACCGGTAGCTTTACCATCAGAGTGGTGAACCGTGGTAACGTGTACAACGACTTCCAACTTTGCACATACTAAAAAGTAATAGTCCGGAGGGGGGAAGCAAAGCCTGTCCCCTTCCGGATGTTTATTTTGATTACAGGCTGATCCTAATACTTTAAAATCATGAGGCGAATACTCCTTTCAATTATACTTTGCTGTTTATGCAGCAGCTTGTGGGCGCAAGATGCAGCCGAGATACTAAACCTGGCCGACAGTTTGAGCCAAGCGGGACAGTACACGGAGGCGATAGCGCTGCTCGAACAACATGCAGCCATGTTTGAAACCGGCAGTGTTGACGATGCCTGGGCATGGTTGCGCCTGGGGGATTACCACTCTGCTACGGGTAAGTACGAAGGTGCCAAAACCTACTATCTTAAATCCTACGATTTGCTCAGGCCCTACGCAGAAAACGAACCTGAGAAATATGCTTACTTGCATGCCGTTAATTTGAAGAATCTGAGTATGATCTACTCTATTCTTTCCGACTATAAGGCGGCAATTGCTGTTTGCATGGAAAACATTGCGCTGGTGGAGCGTTACAAAGAACACTTTGAAACGGCTGATGCTGATTTGGCATCCCTGTACGGTAATATTTCATGGTGTTATCTGTTCACCAAAGAATTTGCGCTTGCCGAACAAGCCGCACAAACAGCGCTTGCAACGGACAGCACTCAAATATGGGTGAAAACCAATCTGGCTCATGCGCTGCTGTGTCAGAGAAAAACAAGCGCAGCTGAGAACATATACAAAGAATTAGCGCAGACTGTCAATCAAAACGGAAAACTGTTTGGACAAAGCTTGCTGGACGATTTTGATGCACTGGAAAAGGCAAGCATTATTCCACGCTCTCAAAAAAACAAGGCGAAACGGATAAAAACGCATATTCGGAGCATCCGCAAAATGGAATTGAAATTCGAGGAATTTGTTCGTCTTGCCCTGAATGAAGAAAAAAATGGTGAAGCGCTGGCATATATACGCCCATATATGTATGACTTGCCGCCACAGCTATGCATCCGGATAGCGAATGTTTTGGGAAACCTTGGAACAAAACTTTACAGGAGCGGCAATTACCGGCAAGCGGAAACTCATCTTATAGAAGTAAAAAACATACGGGAAAAAGCATTAGGAAAGGAGCATGCCAATTATGGTCACTCGTTAAACAATCTGGGCACGCTTTATGAAGCTATGGGCGACTATACAAAAGCGGCAACTTACCATATAGAAGCAAAAAACATCCGAGAAAAAGCGTTAGGCAATGAACATCCCGATTATGCTACTTCGGTAAACAATCTGGGAGCGCTTTATCACTCCATTGGCCACTATTCCAAAGCGGAAACTTATTATACAGAAGCAAAAAACATCAAGGAAAAAGCGCTGGGCAGGGAACATCCGGATTATGCCATTTCAGTAAACAATCTGGGAGCGCTTTGCAAAGACAGGGGCGACTATGCCAAAGCGCTAACTTATTATTTGGAAGCAAAAAACATCCGAGAAAAAGCGCTGGGCAAAGAACATCCCAATTATGCTAACTCGTTAAACAATCTGGGATCTGTTTACCTCGCTATGGGCGACTATGCCAAAGCGGAAACTTATTATCTGGAAGCAAAAAACATCCGAGAAAAAGCGTTAGGCAAGGAACATCCCGATTATGCTACTTCGGTAAACAATCTCGGGGCGCTTTATAACGACATGGGCGACTATGCCAAAGCGGAAACTTATTATATAGAAGCAAAAAACATCCATGAAAAAATATTAGGCAAGGAACATCCCGATTATGCCATCTCGTTAAACAATCTCGGATATTTTTACAGTAATATGGGCGACTATACCAAAGCCGAGACTTATTATCTGGAAGCAAAAAACATCCGAGAAAAAGTCTTACATAACGAACATCCTGATTACGCCGGCTCCTTAAACAATCTGGGGAATCTTTACCAAGCCATGGGTGACTATGCTAAAGCGGAACCTTATTATTTGGAATCAAAAAAGATATTTGAAAAAGCTAAACATCCCTACTATGCCATCTCGTTAGGCAATCTGGGAAATTTGTACCACAATATGGCAGACTATGCCAAGGCGGAAACTTATCTTCTGGAAGCACAAAACATAAGAAAAAAAACCTTGGAAAACGAACATCCATATGATGCAATCTTCCTAAACAATTTGGGGCTGCTCTATATATCCAAGAAAGACTACCCCAAAGCCTCTCCATTAATGAGCGAAGCGCTACACATCAAAAAGCGACAAACCGAGCGCAATTTCAGCTTCATGAGCGAAAATCAGCGCACGGCTTTCTGGCAAGCTAATGGAGGGAGCTTCAACCTGATTTATTCCCTGACCCAATGCCTCACCTCCACCGAAACCACTACCGATTCCTACGACAATGCCCTGTTCACAAAAGGACTGCTGCTGCGGACGAGCAATGGGGTGCGGGATGCAATTTATTCGTCGGGCAGTGCAGAGCTTGTGTCGCAATACGAGCAGCTCGGCAGCCTGCGACAGCGCATATCCAATCTGCAAAGCAAGAACGAAGGCAATGAAGACACCCGGGTGCTGGAGGCTCGCGCCGACAGCCTCGACAAGGTTCTGACAGTTGCATCGCAGGCATATCGCGATCTGAAAGCCGACATCGCCATGACCTGGCAGGAGGTTCAACAGGAGCTTGCGCCCGACGAGGCAGCCGTGGAGTTTGTGCATTTTAAGCTCTACGACGGCAAGTGGAGGGACAGCACGCTATACGTCGCAATGGTTCTGCGGCCGGGCATGCAGGCGCCGGCATGGATACCGCTCTGCGAGGAGCGGGAGATTACGGAGCTACTTAAAATAATGCAGATACCAACCAACAAGGATAGCATAAGAGTGGCGCGCTTTTTAAATATCAACGGTGAGCAGTTCTACAATCTTGTTTGGAAGCCGCTGGAGAAGGAGTTGCAGGGCGCACGAACGGTTTATTATTCACCTTCCGGCCTGCTGCACAAGATTCCGTTCGATGCGCTTCCGGTGGATACGGCAAGGCTGTTCGACCGATACGGTCTGAAGCTCGTGTCGAGCTCGCGCGAGATAAAGCGCTTGAAAAAGGAAGCTCCCGGCTATGCGGCCGGGGATTCGGCGGTGATATACGGAGGAATCCTGTACGACGTCAGCGCCGACAGTCTGAAAATCGCAGCGGCACAGTACCCGAGAGCGCAAACTCGAGACTTCAGCGGCGCAACCCGAGGCAAGATCTGGCGCTATCTGTCCGGCAGCCAAAAGGAACTTGAAAACATTAAGCATTTGTTCGACAGCCACAACATCCTGAGCAGAACTTTTACAGGCATTAATGGCAACGAGGAGTCCTTCAAACACCTGGGCGGAACCAATACGCCTGTCATCACCGTATCAACCCATGGCTTTTTCCTCGACGACATCGAGCACAACGATAATAGAGAAATGATGCAGCACCTTGGCGGCAGAGCAAAAGTTGTCGGTAATCCCCTGCTGCGTTCGGGACTGCTCTTCGCCGGCGCCAATCATATCTGGACGGGCAAGGAGCCGGTCGAAGGCATAGAAGACGGCACCCTCACAGCCGACGAGATCGCGAAACTGAACCTTATACACACTAAGCTCGTAGTCCTCTCGGCCTGCCAAACGGGCCTGGGCGAAGTAAAAAACAGCGAGGGAGTGTTCGGCCTTCAGCGAGCCTTCAAGCTGGCCGGCGTCGAGACGCTCATCATGAGCCTGTGGGAAGTGTCGGACGATGCCACCTCCCTCCTTATGACCGCCTTCTACGAGCAATGGCTGAAAGGCAAAAGCAAACAGCAGGCCTTCCGCACAGCCCAGCGAACCGTCAGGGAATATCGCAACGAGCAGCAGGAGCAGCCTTTCGCATCGCCCTACTTCTGGGCCGCCTTCGTGATGATGGATTGAAAGCTGTCGGCTTTTTTAATTAGCGAACATTAATCGGGCCGCCGAACAGCATTGCGAGTTCGGCGGCTCTTGTTTTCCGTCCGGCAGCGCGGAAAGACATTGAATGTGTCAAAAAAGGTCATTCCCGCCTCCGCTGGAATTAGAGCTTGCGAGAATCGACGCAGTTAATCTCTGATCGATAGTTGGAACGGAGCCTCCTCGACAAAAAAAATCCTCCAAAAAAAATCTCCGGAGCCTTCCCGACGAAAATATTCCGCCCGAAAAAATCTCCGGAGCCTTCCCGACAAAAAAATTCCGCCCGAAAATCCCTTTTTTCATTGATCTGGTAGGAGGAACGGGATTATTTCACGCTCCGCCCTCCCACACCACCGTGCGTACCAAGTGATCATGCCATGCTCGGCACACCACCAATGGAAAAGGCGATCCGATTTGGATCGCCTTTTCTGTTTACTGTTGGGAACTTCCAATAATTGCTTTTCCTGTGTCAGGCTCTGTCGCAAGCCTGGGAAAATCTAATTATATAAGCTCCCTTTGGGGAATGTTTTTCTTTATCCTTGGCGGCCTCCTTTCTGTATTGGTTCTGTAACTGTTTTTTTAGATTAACCTTGTGAATCTTTTTGCCGGTAGACTTCTACCTGTGTCATATAACAAGAAAAAAAGAAATTCGTATTTGGGTGTCTGGGGGTTTTGATTATTGCTTAGCGGAACAGTACTCTGAATCCGGCTTCGGGCAGTGTTGTGCCTGGGGTGTTGGCGCCGGTGGTGTTGCGGGCGCTGATTTTGAGATCGGCTGCGGCCGGTGTTGCATAGCTTCCTCCGCGTAGCGGATGTACGTAGGGTGATGCGTTGTCGCAGGGGTCGGTTTGCTGGAGGGTTCCGTAGGGATAGTCGCTGCCGATTGATACTTGGTCGCGTGTCCACTCGGCTACGTTTCCGAACATGTCGTATAGGTTCCAGGAGTTTGGGGTGCGTGTTTTGACTGCATCGGTTTCTGTTTTGTCGAACCATGCCCAGATGCCGGCGTCGGTTCCTGAGATGCTGCCTATGTAGTTACTGCCTGGGGTTGTTTTTGCTCGTGCGGCGTATTCCCATTGGGCTTCGGTGGGGAGGTCGCCTCCGGCCCAGCGTGCGTATGCTTTTGCTCCGTACCATGATATGCTGCTTGCGGGGTGGTTGGCTTTTCCCGGGGCTGCGGCCCATTTGTTTGTTGCGGCATCCCATGTGATTGTTTGTGCGGTTGTTTTGAAGAGTATGGCTGCATTAAGGGTGGGGTCGGCGAGTAGTGCGGAGATGTCGGCGGTTACGTCGGTTGGAGCGGGATAGGTGGGCTGTGCGACGTTGATTGCGTTGAGGAACCTGGCGTATTGTGCGTTGGTGATCTCTGCTTCTCCGATCCGGAATCCTTGTGAGAGCATGACGCGGTGTGGTGTGGCGTTTGGTTCTCCGCTCATTCCCATGATGAATTCTCCGGCTCGGATATAGACTACGTTCATGCTGTCGATGGCGTTCGGCAGGACGTATTTGGATACGACGCCCGACTGGTCGTGGTCGACGATGTCGTAATTGTTTCCTCCGGAGCCCCAGTGGTTAATGGTGCCTGTGAATTCGATGAGGTTTTCGCCTATGAGGGTGAGGTTGTAGGTGTAGATGAGCCCTGAATGGAAGTGTATGGCGGGGATTGTCCAGGTGAATTGCCGGCCTTCTCCTCCTATGAGCTGTACTTTCTCTGAGCCGGCGGCTGTGACTTCGTGTGGGATGATGATTGCCTGGTAGGTGGTGTCGTAGTTTGCCGGCCGGAGCGTGATATGGTCGAGGCCGAGCATTTTGATCGCGCTTTTGTCTGTGCCGAGGCTTAAGTTGAGGGTATCTCCGAGGTCGATGGTTCCTTTGATGGGCATTCCCTGGAGGGCTGCGGTCATGCCCGGTATGACGATGTCGGAGCCGGCTTTCTTGCCTACGTTCAGGATGATTTTGCTTAGCATGTGCCGAAATCCCAAGTCGATGTGCGAGGTGTTGGCTGTGGGGATCTGGTGGTTTTTCACGTCGTAGCTGTACAGGAGGTCGATGCCGGCGGGATAGCTCTGGCTTGTTACGTCGATTGGGTACAGGTTGTTGTTGATTTCTCCGGGTCCTATTCCTTCGGGCTTCCAGGGGTAGTAGGCGATGAAGTCCAGAGCGGTTACTCCTGATATTGTCGGGTAATAAATGGTCTGGTCGAATGCGTCGGGGGTGAAGTCGGCTATATGACTGTATGGGGAGGGTCGCATCGTGCCGATGTATCGCCTGTTTGCTGCCAGATTGGTGGTGATGGCGGTTCCGGTGTTCATCATGTAGATGCCGATCTTGTCGCCGGTCAGCCAGGAGTCGCCGTCGGCTGAGGTGCGGGTGGCCGGGGTGTTCAGATTGCGCGAGGCGAACTTGATGGCTCTCGGAGGATTGGTGACCGGGGGCTCAGCCTCGCAGAGTGAGAGGTCGTCATTTATACAAGCCTGCATGCCTAAGAGAAGGATGAGGCCGGGAGTCATTAGATAACTTAAAAACTTTTTCATAAACAACCTACTGTTTTAATAGATTAATAACTAAAGAACTAAATTGCTTCGCTCCGGCTAAGGAGCTATGGATGTCTTACGACATTACAAATTTATCTTACCAACTATTAACTGAGTTTCATGGCCTCTTTCATAATATTCACTATTGCGTCCGGCATTTAAATATCTTTTCACCTTTATTGATGCTATGCATTGGCGGGGCGATGGATATTGCTTGGATAAGTGGGTGCGGCATTATGATGCGGGGGGATTGCTTGCCGGGGAATTTCCGCTAATAGCCTTTGCCGCTGCTGCAAGCCTTGGGAAATCTAATTATTAGAAGTTCTCTTATATTTGCCTTCTGATGTTTTTTGCTGCAAACAAAATATGAAAATCAATGATGCTATATCATGCTGAATAAATTAATAGAATATTTTCTTAATAACAGGATCGTTGCCTTGCTGCTGCTGGCAGTTGTGGCGGCGTGGGGTGTGTCGGTAGCTCCGTTCGGATGGAGCGGGCAGGGCATGCTCGACAGTCCGGTGGCTGTGGATGCCATTCCGGACATTGGCGATAACCAGCAGATTGTGGCGACGGAGTGGATGGGTCGCTCGCCTATGGATGTCCAGGAGCAGGTGACCTATCCGCTGACTACGGCTCTGCTCGGTATTCCGGGAGTGAGGACGGTGAGGAGCACTTCGATGTTCGGCATGTCGTTCATCTATGTGATCTTCGACGACGAGGTGGAGTTCTATTGGAGCCGGTCTCGCATACTGGAGAAGCTGAACGCTCTGCCGTCGGGCCTCCTCCCCGACGGCGTGCAGCCTGCCCTGGGGCCGGATGCAACTGCGCTCGGGCAGGTATTCTGGTACACGCTTGAGGGGAGGAACCCGACAACCGGAGAGCCTGCCGGAGGATGGGGCCCGGAGGAGCTCCGCAGGGTGCAGGACTTCTACGTGAAGTATGCGCTGTCGTCGGCTGCCGGAGTGGCGGAGGTGGCTTCGGTGGGAGGCTTCGCCAAGGAGTATCAGGTGGAGCTCAATCCGGATGCCATGAGGGCCTACAATGTTTCGGTGATGGATGTGATGAGCGCCGTCGGCAAGTCGAATCTGGACGTGGGAGCCGGAACCGTTGAGATCAACATGGCCGAGTACCTTGTGAGGGGCCTGGGATACATCAAGTCGGTTGCCGACCTCGAGGAGTCGGTCGTGCTGATGCGCGAGGGGCTGCCCGTAAGGATAAAGGATGTGGCTACGGTCATCATAGGCCCTGCCGACAGGCGCGGAGGCCTCGACAAGGAGGGCGTGGAGGCCGTAGGCGGAGTGGTGACGGCCCGGTACGGCTCCAATCCCATGGAAGTCATAGCGAACGTGAAGAAGCAGATAGAGGAGATTGCCGCAGGCTTGCCGCAGAAGAGCCTCCCCGACGGCTCGGTGTCTAAGGTTACGGTGGTGCCCTTCTACGACCGGTCGGGCCTTATACGCGAAACCATAGGGACGCTGGGATCGGCGCTGACGCATGAGATACTTATATGTATAATAGTGGTGATAGTGCTGGTGTTTAACCTGCGGGCGTCGGCCATCATCTCAGGGCTGCTGCCGGCTGCCGTTCTGGCGGCTTTCATCATGATGAAGTATACGGGAATCAATGCCAACATCATGGCCCTGTCGGGGATTGCTATCGCGATAGGAGTGATGGTAGACGTAGGCGTGGTGATAGTTGAGAGCATACTGATCAGGATGAAGGAGGCCGGGGCTACTGTTATGCGCGGCAAGGCCCTGGCTGCACTGATAGCCGACGGAGTGAAGGAGGTATCGGGCGCTCTGTCTACCGGCATGCTCACAACGGTTATCAGCTTCCTGCCCGTGTTCGTGATGCAGGCGCAGGAGGGCAAGCTCTTCAAGCCGCTGGCTTATACCAAGACCTTCGCGCTGGTATCGGCCTTCCTGCTTGGATTCGCCCTGTTGCCTACCGTGGCCTACTATGTCCTCTCGCTGCGCGTATATATAATAGGAAGGAAGTGGAGGATAGGATTCAGGCTTGCGGCCCTGCTTGCGGCGGTGCTCTATCTCGCCTCCGAATGGCTGCCGGCCGGAACCGAGGCGGGCTTCACGGCTAATGTAGCCTTCGTCATCATCGCCACCGGAGCTATACTCGCATTGCTGTGGGCTTTGGTCATATTCTACGAGAAGATACTGCGATGGTGCTTGGCCAACCGATGGAAGTTCATGCTCGTCCCGCTGCTGACTGTGGCCGCAGGGCTGTGGATATGGCGGGATATGGGCGAGGAGTTTATGCCGTCGCTCAACGAGGGCTCCTTCCTGCTCATGCCTACCAGCATGCCGCATACGGGCGTGGAGCAAAACCTCCGCCTCATCGAAACCATAGACAAGCGAGTGTCGGCCATACCCGAAGTGCAGACAACCGTGGGCAAGTGGGGGCGGGTGAACTCTGCACTCGACCCGGCTCCGGTACAGATGTTCGAGAACACCATCAACTATAGACCGGAATACATACTCGACCAAGACGGACACCGCATGCGATTCAGAACCAACGCCGCCGGCGCCTTCATACTGCGCGACGGCTCGGCATACGACCCCGCAGCAGGCTTCCGACTCATCCCGCCGGACAGCCTCATACCCAGCCGCCGCGGAGCCTACTTCCGAACCTGGCGGCCGCATATCCGCTCGGCCGACGACATCTGGCAGGAGATAGTCAACGTATCGCACCTGCCGGGACTGACCTCCTCGCCCAAGCTGCAACCCATAGAGGCTCGGCTGGTGATGCTCTCGACCGGCATGCGGGCGCCCATGGGGCTGAAGGTCTACGGCCCCGACCTCGAGAGCATAGAGCAGGCCGGCAAGGCTATCGAAGCGGCTCTCAAGGAAGTGCCCTCCCTGCTGCCCTCAACAGTCTTCTACGACCGGGCCGTGGGTGCTCCCTACATAGAGATTCGCCTCGACCGCACGGAGATGGGGCGCTACGGCATGACCGTGGCCGACGTCCAGGAAACAATAGAATCCGCCATAGGAGGCATGAGCCTCACAACTACCGTCGAGGGACGCGAGCGCTATCCCGTGCGCCTCCGATACCCCCGCGAGCTGCGCAGCGACCCGGAAGCCCTGGCGCGCATAATGGTGCCGACGGCGCAGGGGGCGCAGATACCGCTCGGAACCATAGCCAAGGTGGAGTATGCCCGCGGTGCGCAGATGATACAGAGCGAGAACAGCTTCCTCGTAGGATATGTCATCTTCGACAAGGTCGGCGGACGGGCCGAGGTCGACGTTGTACTCGAAGCCGACGGATTGCTGCGGGAGCGCATAGGCAAGGGGCAGCTCCGGCTGCCGCCGGGAGTACACTACAAGTTCGCCGGCAACTACGAGCAGCAGCAGAGGGCATCGCAGCGGCTTATGATAGTTATACCCATCTGCCTGCTCACCATACTGCTCATACTCTACTTCAGGTTCCGCACCGTGACGGCATCGCTCATACATTTCTCCGGCGTCTTCGTTGCCTTTGCCGGAGGCTTCATCATGCTATGGCTGTACGGGCAGCCATGGTTCATGAACTTTGAGCTGGGCGGCGCCGGCCTGCGCGAGATGTTCGGCATGCACCCCATCAACCTCAGCATAGCCGTGTGGGTAGGCTTCATCGCCCTCTTCGGCATTGCCACCGACGACGGGGTGCTGATGGGCACCTACATACATGAGGCCTTCATCGCTAATGATCCCAAAACCCGCAGCGAAATTAGGGAGACCGTCGTGAAGGCCGGCCTCCGCCGCGTCAGGCCTGCGGCCATGACAACAGCCTCCACGCTCATCGCCCTCCTGCCTGTGCTCACCTCAACGGGCAAGGGTGCCGACATCATGATACCTATGGCCATCCCCACCTTCGGAGGCATGCTCATCCAGAGCATGACTATGTTCGTAGTGCCGGTGCTGCAATGCTGGTGGCGCGAATCCGTCATAGCAAAAGATAAGAGGGCCGCATGAAGGCAGCCATCAGCATACCCGTACTGAACCTCTCCTGCGCAGGCTGTGCGGCCGCCGCAGCCCAAGCTCTACGGAAGCAGAAGGGCGTGACGGCCGCCGAGGTTCGCTTTGCCGACAAGACTGCCCGCGTGGAGTACGACGACGACCTCACCACTCCCTCCCTCTGGCGGGAGGCAGTGCGCCGGGCAGGATACGACATCATTGTTGCCGACGATTCCGATACCCGCCTGCGACTGCGCGACGAGGCCGAGCGACTGTCGTTCCGCATACTGGGCAGGCGCACGGCCGCTGCTCTGGCATGCGCCGCGGGCTTAGTCCTTTTCGGCATGACGCCCTTGATGCACGAGGCCTGGGCGGGATATGCTTCGGGCATGCTCGCCACCTTTGTTCTTATCTTCTGCGGATGGACATTCTTCTGCGAGGCCGGCAGGCAGGCGCGCAACCGTCGGGTGAGCATGAACACGCTCGTGGCCCTCGGCTCTACCGTGGCCTGGCTGTACAGCCTCCGCAGCCTTATGGCCGGACATCACGGCGAGCTCTACTTCGAGACCGCCGGCGTCCTCATAGCTTTCATACTCACCGGACGATGGCTGGAGGAGAAGGCGCGGCGCAAAACATCGGAGGCCATCCGCAGCCTCATAGCCATACAGCCCCGCACGGCTACGCTTATCATGCCCGACGGCTCCACGGCCGAGAAGCCCCTTGCCGAGCTCTGCACAGGCGACACCCTGTGGGTTGGGGCCGGGTGCCGAATCCCTGCCGACGGCACAGTCCTCAGCGGCCATTCCTTTGTTGACGAGAGCGCCATCACCGGCGAATCATTGGCGGCCGAGAAGGTCGCAGGCTGCACCGTGTACGCCGGAACGCTCAACGGCAGCGGCAGCTTCGGCATGAGTATAAGCCGCCTGGGCGGCGATACCTTCCTTGCGCAGATGATAAGGCTCACGGATGAGGCCCGCAACTCGGCTCCGGCGCTCAGGGCGGTCGACAGGCTTGTGGCCGTCTTTGTGCCTGCCGTTATGGCAATAGCCTTGGTCGCGGCTGTAATCTGGCTCGTCTTTGGGGGTGATGCGGCGACGGAGAGGGCTCTGTCGGCCTTCGTAGGCGTGCTGGTCATCGCCTGCCCCTGCGCTCTGGGCCTGGCCACCCCTCTGGCCGTCATGGTCGGGATAGGCAAGGGGGCGGCGCAGGGTATATTAATAAGGAATATGGACTGCCTCGAAACCATGCGCAGAGTAAACTGTATTATACTCGACAAAACCGGAACAATAACGAGCGGACGGCCGGCACTTGCCCGAAGCCTGTGGGCAACCGAAGCCACGGCCGAGCTCCGCAGCATACTCTACACCATGGAGCTATCCTCGGCTCATCCGCTCGGCGAGGCTATTGCCGCATCGCTGCGGGGCGCCGGATTATATGCGCACGAGCTCGCCGTGGAGCTTATCCCCGGCAAAGGCGTGAAGGCCGTGGGCGAGCAGCAGACCTGGTACGCAGGCAGCGCCGCCCTCTTCCCGCCGGATATTATCAGCCCGGAAATCAGAGAATGGATGGCCGAAGGCGAGAGCGAGGGCCAAAGCCTGGTGGTTTTCGGAACCGATGCGCAAATCTTTGCCCTCTTTGCCCTGGCCGACGCCGTGAAACCAGGGTCGCAGGCCGCAATAGCCCGCCTGAAGGCCATGGGCATACGGCTAATCATGGCAACGGGCGACAATGAGGCCGCTGCCGGTGCCGTAGCCCGCCGGGTAGGCATTGAGGAATACTACGCGCAGGCTCTCCCTGCCGACAAGCTGGCGCTGGTGAGGCAAATGCTTGCCGGGGGATGCACCGTTGCAATGGCAGGCGACGGAGTGAACGACAGCGCCGCCCTGGCCGCCGCCGGCGTGGGCATAGCCATGGGCAAGGGCAGCGAGGCGGCCATGGAGACGGCCTCCTGCATCATAGTGTCGGGCGAGCCGGAGAAGATATGCGCCGCCCTCCGCCTGTCGGAGGATACGGTGGCCGTTATACGCCAGAACCTCTTCTGGGCATTCCTGTACAACGCGCTGGCCATCCCCATTGCCGCCGGCGCACTCTATCCTCTCTGCGGCTTCCTGCTCAATCCCATGCTTGCCGGCGGGGCCATGGCCCTGAGCAGCCTCAGCGTGGTGCTGAACAGCCTCCGCTTCAACCGGCTCGGACGCAGGTAGCTCTGCTATACAGGCGCATCGGATGCCTCTGCTCCCGTTGCCGCAGCTGCAAAGCCCCCACCCTATCCCCCCACCCCCTTTGCAGGTGCGGCAAAGCCCCCAAGCTATCCCCCTGCCCCCAATGCAGGTGCGGCAAAGGCCCCAATTTGTTTGAGGGATGCCTTTGCCGCACCTGCAAAGTGCCCGATTTGTTTGCGGGAAGCCTCTGCTGCACCTGCATTGGGCAAAAAAGGGCCTTTTTGGGGGAAATCCGGGCTTGCATAGCTCAGGAAAAAGTGATTTGGCGACAAATTGGCAGCGGCATTGGCTCCAAAAAGTTGATTTGAGGCCAAGTTGGCAGCGGCATTGGCCTAAAAAAGCCGATTTGGGGCATTTGCTGGTGCGGCAAAGGCTTCCCGCAAAAAAATCGGGCACTTTGCTGGTGCGGCAACGGGGGCCTGAAAAAAATCCGTCAATGCTGGTGCGGCAACGGGGCCTGCACGGCAGGGA
>JAITGS010000080.1 GCA_031280435.1 Tannerellaceae bacterium
CCTTTGCCTACTTTCCATTCCAGCTCAAGTTCAAAGTTTTTGAACTTGCGGTCGAAGATTATGTCGCCTCCGTTGGTGGCTCCGGCCTCTCCGGCCCCTGATCCCTGAATCTTGATGGCACCGTCTTCAATGACCCATGCTGCCGGCATATCCGGCTTGTTGTATCCTCGCCAGCCGTTAAAGGTTTTGCCGTCGAAGATGCTTTCCCAGCCTTCTTCGGCAACAGCTGCTTGCTGCTTCTTTCCGCCTCCGCATGCTGTGAGGAATCCAAGGGTCAGAATGGCGGCTGTAAATAATACTGCTTTTTTCATGTTCTATACAGATTGTTTGCAGTAGTAATTACGGCATTGCGGGCAGGCTCCAGCCGCCACGATAGTTATGCTTAATCAGTTCGGCTGCGAAAGCTTTTGCATTGACGGGTTCCGTGTATTTCTTGTTGAATGAAGGATGACCGTCTTTGATGGTGAAGCCGTCGGAGGTTACTATTCTGATCTTTTCGTCGTCGCCGATGTTGGTGAACTGCATGTTCTCGCCGTCCCATTCCAGGATCTTGTTGAGGGCTTGCAGGCGAACGGCCAGTACTCCCATTACTACCATTTCGTTGAACGGGCCGGCCTCGGAAAAGTCGGATTTGGTTTTCACGCGGCTTGCGGGGCTTTCCTTGCATGCGCGCACCCAGTCCATTTCGTGTGAGCCGGTGACTCTGCGTTCCGTTTTCGGAGCATTAGGCTTACGTCCGGAGAGCAGCCATGGGTTGGCTCCGTAGCATCCGCAGATAAGTGTGTCTTTGGTGCCGTGGAAGATGGTGAGTCCGCCGCCTGAGCCCATCAGTTGCTTGTTCTGCGGGAATCCTGCGGGGCGGTCGGGCATCATGCCTCCGTCGTACCAGTGGATTTCTACTTCGGGGAATGCAACCTTAGGCAGGTTGGTGCGTGCGGGATAGATGAGCTTCACGTGCTGAGCTTGGGGAGCGCAGTCGTTGAGCAGCAGGGTCGACGAGCCTTCGGCCTTAATGGGGTATCCGAGCTGGAGGGCTTTGAATGCGGGATGCAGGATGTGGCAAGCCATGTCGCCGAGGGCTCCTGTTCCGTAATCCCACCATCCGCGCCAGTTCCATGGGTGATAAATAGGATTGTACGGACGAACCTTGGCCGGGCCTATGAAGAGATCCCAATCGAGGGTTGCCGGAATTTTTTCCACCTTGGCTGGAGTTTCAAGTCCTTGCGGCCATATTGGGCGGTCGGTGGCGGCTTCAACCTTGCGGATTTCGCCTATTTCGCCGTTCCATATCCATTCGCACATCAGGTCGACGCCTTCGCCGGATGATCCCTGGTTACCCATCTGTGTGGCTACCTGGTGCTTGACGGCGAGCTTGGTGAGCAGGCGTGATTCGTAAACCGAGTGGGTGAGGGGTTTCTGCACGTAAACGTGTTTGCCCATCGTCATTGCTTCGGCGGCGATGATACAGTGGGTATGGTCGGCGGTGGCCACTATAACGGCGTCTATGCCTTTGCCCATCTCTTCGTACATCTTGCGATAGTCTTTGTACTTCTTGGCCTGCGGGTATTTGTCGAGCACATCTTTGGCATACTTCCAGTCGACGTCGCAGAGGGCTACTACGTTTTCCGTTTTCTCTATGGCTCTGAGGTTTGAATTACCCATGCCTCCGACGCCGACGGCTGCTATATTCAGCTTGTCGGAAGGGGCAACGAATCCGTGGCTTTTTCCCAGAATTGTGTTGGGAACGATTGTGAAAGCTGCGAGGGCAGCCGAGCTTCTTTGTAGAAATGATCTTCTTGAAATGTTTGACATAAAATATTATTTTTTAGAGATTAGCAATTACCCTTGAAACAAAGCTTGTGTTTGGTTCGTCAGGTTTTAATTGTCGCAAATATATTAATTGTTGACATAGAAATCAACAGAATTTCCGTCTTTCTTTTAACGTTTGAACAATTGCCCTACAATAGCATCGTCGCCATCGTTTGCGGCCGGTTCCAGATGCAGCAGGCGTGCAATTATGAGGTAGAGATTGACGTTGGCCATTGCGGGCAGCTCGGTGTTTTTCTTGAACGATGGGCCTGCGGCAAAGAATATTCCCTCCATTTCGGGGGCGAAGTTATCGTATCCGTGGGCTCCTCCGAGGCGCGGACGGGATTCGGAGCGGAACTGCACGTAGGTGCCGACGTCGGGCACAACTACGATGTCGCCTATGCGCGGGTTGGTGCCGTACACGTATTGAGGCGGCAGGCTGTTGCGCGTATAGGCTTTCACGCGGGGCACGTCGCCGAGTATTGTCATGGCCCGGTCGGCGTAAGTCTTTTTGGGATAGAGAAGGGTGGGAACGCCGTCGAACACGTAGTCGAAGCTGTCGCGGGGGAGATAGTCGTTCAGGTTAACGTAGTTTTCCGGCGTGTAGGTCGCCATGCCGTGGTCCGAAACGATTATGAAGTCTATCTGCCCGAAGTGCGGAAGCTTTCTTGCTTCGGCAAAGAAGTGGGCCAGGATTTTGTCTTGCGCTTCCACCATTCGTATAACGGAGGCCGAGTCGGGCGTATCTGAGTGTCCGATAGCGTCGGGCTCTTCCATGTACCACATCACGAGATGCGGACGTCGGTCGGCCGGAAGCTTGAGCCATGCAATCACCGAGTCGGCTCTATTCATGAAGGGTACGGATTTGTCGTATTTCTTGTTGATGGAAGGCTGCATGCCCTGGATTAAGGCCTCGCTGCCTACCCAAAAGAATGAGGCCGCGCGAACGCCCTGTTTCTCGGCCGTGTTCCATATAGGTTCGCCGCCGTAGAAGGCAGGGTTGGTAACGGCGGCATCGTCGCCTATGCGGTATATCAAGTCCAGATCGGGAGCGTAGAAGAAGTTGTTGATAAGGCCGTGATGATCCGGATGCAGCCCTGTTGCCATAGAATAGTGATTCGGGAAAGTGACGCTCGGAAACGAGGGCCTGAAGGCTGCCTTCACACCGGCGCGGGCCAGCGAATCAAGCGTGGGAGTATGAGCACGGGATAGATATTCTGTTCGGAAGCCGTCCATCGAAAGGACAACGACGTAGCGATCCGTTCCGGTTTGGACGGCGCATCCTGCAAATACGAGCAGGCTTGCTAAAAAAATAAGGGTTTTCTGGAATCTGTCTTTCATGTAAATAATATTAACATTGGTCTTGAAGCTCTTCCGAACTTGTTGTCTCACCAGGATTCGAACCTGGACAAACAGAACCAAAACCTGTTGTGCTACCATTACACCATGAGACAGTTCTTTATGATTGCGTCGCAAAGTAAAATTAAAATTTTTAACTGTGCAACTTTCCCTGAACTTCATCGCTGCATTTATCCGGTCGCCAACCCCTGTCGGCTGCCCGTCGCTATAAAAAGAGCCGCCGGGCAATAAGCCGGGCAGCCCTGTCTTATATTATATATATTAATGTGTAGCCCGGAGGTTTTATATCCTCAGGGATAGTGACTGCGAGCCTTCAGTTGGCGGCTGCGGCTTTCATGGCTGCTGCTCCGGCGCGGCATGGCTGCCGGCGTCCGGATGCTGATGAGCGTCGCTGTCGGCCGGAACATGCACTCCGCGGTGGGCAAGCAGGCGGCGGAAGGGGCGGAGAATGTCGTTCGCCTCGTCTATGATAGCCTCGAGGGCCGCACTTGGAGCGCCGTTGATAACCGAAGCCAGATATAGCAGGTTGGCGCCTTCGGCCAGGTTGCGGAAGGCGGCGCTTATTTCGCGCCTGAGGGGCTTGAGCGAGCCGTGATGCAGCTGCTGCCATTTGTGCTCGCGCTCGAGCAGGAAATCCTCGAACTGTTGGTTCAGGCTTGCGGCGCGCGTCAGATTCGGCCCAAGGCCGAGGGTGCCTACGGCTGCCGCGTTCTCCGCAAGCTGCATGTCGTAGATGAAGTTGCGCTCATAGCTCGTTGTACCCGTGAGCGTTCGGCTGCCTATACCCCTGTATGCATGCACAATGGGAAGGAGCTGCATGGCGGCCGACTTGCGGATGGGCTCAAATTCGTTCTTCGCATTTGTCTCGACAATGTGGCAAATGCCATTAACTTCGATTCTGCGTTCGCGATTGACATCCTCCAATGTAGCCGTCAGCGGCGATGCCATTATCGGCTTCATCATTTCTTCCTCACGAAGATAGTGCGTGCGGAAAGGCCCATAAAAGGTGTTGAGGAGAGGCTCCTGTGCAGCCGGCAACAGAGCCGTCAGTCTCAGATAGAGCAGGCGGATGCACTCATCAAATTCATCTGTGCGGAGAGCTCTCAACAGAG
>JAITGS010000108.1 GCA_031280435.1 Tannerellaceae bacterium
GAGACTAATTCAAAATGTTGATAAATCTCTTCGGGAAGTAATGTAGACAATAAAGCATTTAGTAAGGATTCCATAGATATACTTGTTTGTGATAACTCATACATATAACGCTTCCGCATGGCTATATATTTTTTCGTAGCACCTCAAAATAAGATTTAGCCAAAATAAGATTTAGCGTTGATTATCTTTGCGGTAACATTAGGAGATAAAGTCGATAAATAAAAGCAAGATATAAACATGACAGATCAACAACTTATAGAACTTCTGAATGAATTGGTAAAGCAATCACATGAAAGTGAATGGGTGGAGTTTAAGCTTAATTTTCATTCGGATGAAGAAATTGGAGAAAGGATTTCGGCTTTATCAAATGGAGCCAGTATCCATAATCAGCCGCATGGCTATTTAGTATTCGGAGTAGAAGATTCAACGCATTGCATAAAGGGTACAACGTTCAAAGGCAAATCTCATAAAAAAGGTAACGAAGATATAGAGCACTGGTTAGCAACGCGCCTGAACCCAAGCATAGATTTTAGGATACATGAATTTGATTATGATTCTCAACGGCATATTACGGTATTTATAATACCTGCGGCCAAGGCACAACCTATAGAGTTTTTTCAGCATGCTTATATACGTGTAGGCAGTATAACACGAAAATTGAACAACTTTCCCGAAAAACAGGCTAAAATCTGGAGAAAGGAGGCTATACCATTTGAAAAAGAAATTGCGAAAAACAATTTGCATGCTTCCGATATATCGCACTATCTGAGTACAGAAACATATTTTGATTTGATGAAATTACCTTATCCATCCTCTCAGCAAGGAGTGATAGATAAGTTCCGAGAAGAAGGTTTGGTTGTTAAGAGCAATGTCTATGCTATAACTAATTTGGGAGCAATACTTTTTGCAAAGCATCTAAAAGACTTTGAAAGTGTTGAGCGAAAATCCTCACGGGTAATTGTTTATAACGGCAGGAATAAAGTCACGACTCAAAGAGAGCAAATTGGAGTAAAAGGGTATGCTGTTGGCTTTGAAGGGCTGGTTACGTGGATAAATGGGCAACTGCCGGCTAATGAAGAAATCGGAAAGGCATTGAGAACGGAGTCAAGAATGTATCCTGAAATTGCTGTTAGGGAATTGGTTGCAAATGCATTAATTCATCAGGATTTGAATGAGAAAGGCTTTCCTGCGATTGATATATTTTCCGACAGAATAGAAATCTCCAATCCGGGAACGCCATTAGTAACCCCTGACCGCTTTATTGATGCCTATGTTTCGCGTAATGATAAATTAGCTGATTTAATGAGAAGGCTGGGCTTTTGTGAAGAAAAAGGCAGTGGTATGGATAAGGTGATTTTCTTTAATGAGCTATACCAGTTGCCACCTATTAATGTAATTGTTGCAGAGCAACGGACAAGAGTAACAATGTACAGTTACAAGGCATTGAAGAGCTTGGATAAAAGTGAAAGGATAAGAGCTTGCTATCAACATGCATGTCTAAAATATGTTTCAAACGAAAAGATGACCAATCAATCACTGAGGAAGCGTTTTAAAATTGAAGATCAAAATGCTGCAATAGCTTCCAGAATGATTAAAGATGCTCTGACAGAAAAAGTAATAAAGGAGGATGACCCGGAAAGCAAGTCGAGGAAATATGCAAGCTATCTACCATTCTGGGCATGAATTCTTATTTGACGGTTATTTGACACAGGGCCCCTCTGTGGTTTGAGATTCTTGAGAATCAATGAGTTTTTATTTGATGGTTATTTGATAAATATTGAAGACAAGATTAAAGGTCGTAACCCCGTGCAACCCCTCTTGCGTACCGGCGGATAGTTTGTACATTTGGCGAATTTCAAATGATATGACAAGAACTATCGCATACATATTTATATACGCCCTCCTCGGCCTGCTGCCTCTTGCGGCCCAGACTGGCGCCGAAGCATACGCCTTCCTGCGCTATCCGGCCTCGGCGCGCGTGATGGCGCTCGGCGGCTACAACGTATCGCTTGTTGAGCCCGATGCTTCGCTGGCTTTTCAGAATCCGGGACTGGCCGGCCCGGAAACGAACCGGATGTTATCGCTTAGCTACATGAACTTCTTTGGCGCCGTGAACCATGGCAGCGCACTGTTCACAAGAGCTATGGGCGAGAAGGCTGCATGGGGCGTGGGCGCGAGCTTCGCAAGCTACGGCAGCTTACGGCAGATCAGTCCCGACAATATTGATGAGGGCGAGTTCAGCGCCGGCGATGTTGGCCTCAGCCTTTTCTATTCGCGCAGCCTGTCCGACAAGTGGCGCGGAGGCATAGCCTTCAAGGTGCTTTATTCCTCTATTGAGAGCTATTCGTCTATTGGCCTGGCTGCCGATGCGGGTTTGAGCTACTATGATTCGGAGCGCGAGCAGTCGTTTGGGATAGCGATAAGCAATGCCGGCGGGCAGATTAAGTCGTATGCCGACAGGCGCTACGCTCTGCCATGGGACGTGAGGGCGGGCTTCAGCCGCAGGATGGCACATGCGCCCTTTCGCATATCGCTCACGGCCATGTATCTCAATCGCTGGGATATTGCCTTTGTAGAGCACTTTGTGGCAGGCATCGACTTTATTCCTTCGGACAACTTCTGGCTTGCCGTTGGCTATAACCCGCGCGTGGCTCGCGATCTGCGCATAGAGAGCGGCAATACCTTCGGGGGCTTCTCGGCCGGCGGCGGCATACGCATCAAGTCCTTCGACCTCAGCGTAGGCCTTGCGCGCTATCATCCCTCGGCCATATCACTGATGATAGGCTTATCTACGCAATTATGAACCGGACTGTTATGCACCACACCGGCGCACGGGCATGCACCACACCGGCGCACGAGCATGCACCACACCGGCGCACGGGCATGCACCGCACCGGCGCGCAGACATTCTCCGAATTATGAAGTATAAACGACAAAACTTTTAGCAATGACAAAGCAAACATTAATACTCTGGGCTGATGACGAGATAGATCTCCTCAAGCCCCACATCCTTTTCCTCAGCGATAAGGGATGCACGGTCGACCCCGTCTTCAGCGGGCAGGACGCCATAGATCGCTGCCGCGAAACCGCCTACGACATCATCTTCCTCGACGAGAACATGCCGGGGCTTAGCGGCCTCGAGACGCTGACCGTCATTAAGGACATCAATCCCGCCGTGCCCATAGTGATGGTGACGAAAAGCGAGGAGGAGAGCATCATGAACCAGGCGATAGGCAACAAGATTGCCGACTATCTCATCAAGCCCGTTAATCCGCACCAGCTTCTACTCTCCATAAAGAAGAACGTGCACCAGCAGCAGTTTATCTCCGAAACCACCACCGCCGGCTACCGGCAGGAGTTCGTACGGCTGTCCATGCAGATTCAGGAAGCCATGCCTCCTGCGGGCTGGATAGATGTATACAAAAAGCTCGTGCACTGGGAGCTGGAGCTCGAGAACGGCCCGCATCAATGGACAGAGATGCTCAGGATGCAGAAGAAGGAGGCCAACCAGGCCTTCGGCAAATTCGTGAAGCGCAACTATGCCGACTGGATTCGCAAGCCCGAAGACAGGCCGCTCATGAGCCCCGACCTCATCAAAACGCATGTGTTTCCGCTGCTCGAGCGCGGCGAGCGCGTCTTCTTCATCCTTGTCGATAACTTCCGCTTCGACCAGTGGAAAGTAGTGAAAGAGCTGCTGGCCGACCGCTTCACCTTCGACGAATCGCTATACTTCTCCATACTCCCCACCGCCACACAGTACGCCCGCAATGCAATATTCTCCGGACTGATGCCCGCACAGATAGAGAAGCTCTTCCCGGAGCTGTGGGTTGACGAGGAAAGCGAGGACGGCAAGAACCTCAACGAAGCGCCGCTGATTCAGACTATGATAGAGCGCTACCGCAAGAAGTACAGCTTCAGCTACACCAAAGTGAACGACTCCAACTACGGCGAGCGCCTGCTGTCCAACCTCGCCTCCATGGAGCAGAATCAGCTCAACGTGATGGTGCTGAACTTTATCGACATCCTCTCACACGCCCGCACCGAGATGAAGATGATACGCGAGCTGGCACAAACCGAAGCGGCCTATCGCAGCCTCACCAAATCATGGTTCCAGCACTCCTTCGCCCTCGAACTCTTCCACCGCCTGGCCGACCGCGGACATACCGTTATCATCACCACCGACCACGGAACCATCCGCGTGGACGACCCCATAAAGGTCATAGGCGACAAAAACACCAACACCAACCTGCGCTACAAAGTGGGACGCAACCTCAGCTACAACGCCAAGGACGTGTTCGAGATCCGAGAGCCGGAACGACTCGGCCTCCCCAGCCCCAACATCAGCAGCCGGTACATCTTCGCGCTCAACGACAACTTCTTTGCCTATCCCAACAACTACAACTACTACGTGTCCTACTACAAGAACACCTTCCAGCACGGCGGAATATCCATGGAGGAGATGCTCGTGCCGCTAATCACCATGCACCCCAAATGAGGATCCGATTCGCCCTCGACGACATCGCCGCCGCCGCCGCCCGCTTCCTCCCCCTCGCCCGGAAGCACAGCCTCATAGCCTTTCACGGCGATATGGGCGCCGGGAAAACCACTTTCATCAAAGCCCTGTGCGAGCAGATGGGCGTAGCCGGCCAGGTGAGCAGCCCCTCCTTCGCCATCATCAACGAGTACGCCGACGCCGCCGGGCGAAGCATCTATCACTTCGACTTCTATCGCATCAACACCCTGCGCGAAGCCATAGACATAGGCACGGAAGAATATTTCGACGGCCATTCGCTCTGCTTGGTCGAATGGCCGGACGTCGTTGAGCCGCTACTGCCGCCCGATACCCTCCACGTTGCGCTGCGGGTTGAGCCCGACGGCTCGCGCACGCTCTCCGAGGCTATCTATATATAATATGTGCAAGTAAGTTTATCCGGGGGGACTGAGGGGAGCCGCGTCAAAAGGTCATTCAGCCCGCCCAAACATGTCATTCCCGCCTTCGCGGGAATGACATGTTTTTCAGGCGGAAATTACTTTTGACACATTCAGCCTCTATGAGGCTGCCTCACCGGATGCGGCTTCGAATATCTCGCGCGCCCATCCGTGCGGCTCTGCATATTGCCGCATCAGCCCGCCGCCGGCAGTGCGGAACAACAGCTTGGGAAATTCGTTGTCGACAGAGTTATCGTACACATACAGCCGGTCGACAATGGGTACAAGTCGCGCACAGTTAGTTATAGACTTCGCGTACCGGCTAATGATCTTATCTAACGGAACGCCATGTCCTCCATTCATAACGCGACGATTTACGCGACGGATGTTAACATCAGGGCCATCTGTTCCTATAAAGAAAAGGCGGATGAAATACCCGCGCTCCCTTGCCATAGTGATGAAATCAACTTTATCAGGCGCCGACATCACCGTTTCGAAGATGAGGCCGCGACCTTCGGCAATGCATCGGTCGCGCCTTGCCGAGGCATCGCGGGCCGCAGCCATTACGGCCTCCGGCGAGTTCCAGTCGCCATATACATCGCGGGCGATGACGTCGGGGTTAACATACTCGCAGCCCTCTATCCATTCATGCTGCAACAGTTTGCCCGTTACCGATGTTTTCCCCGAACCGTTGGGCCCGGCTATGACGAGCAGTTTAGGCCTGTTCATATTGAGCATAGAAGCGTTCGGCTGCCTCCTTATCCTTTCGAGCGCCCTCTTTGACGCTCTCAAGTGTTTTATTTGCAATCTCTACGCTTTCGCGCCTCACATCCTCGCCGACTTCGCGCATAAGCCGGAACAATTGCTCATCCGTAGGCTCTTCATCCCAGGTGAAGCGGTAGGTCATGTCAACTTCTTTTTCTTTGTTCATTGTGCCTCTTATTATTATAATGATTAATAATCCGTTTGCAGCAAAGATAAGACTATTTCCTTCCGGGCCGCAGCCAAGGCTCGGATATTGCATCAAGTAGCATCCCTATCCCTTTATTCTCCCACAGCTCCGGTAGCGGCATGGCCCTGTCAAGCGCTGCGCTTCGGCAAGCTCAGTGACTGCGAGCTCCGGCTTAAATCCGCAAGCCAATGCCGACGTCGCATTGTGCCTGCGGAACCATGCGCATGCCAATACTACGTGGCATTTTTCTCCGAAGGTCTGCGCGAGCCACTACTACGTGGCATTTTTCGTCCGAAGGCCTGCGCAAGAAAATACTGCGTGGCTGTTTTCGTCCGAAGGTCTGCGCAGGAAAATGCGACGTCGCTTTTTTCGTCCGAAGGCCTGCGCAAGAAAATACTGCGTGGCTTTTTTCGTCCGAAGCTCTGCGCAAGAAAATGCGACGTGGCATTTTTCTCCGAAGCTCTGCGCAGGAAAATGCGATTTCGCATCTTGTCCGCGGGCTCCCGCCGGAGCTTATGCCACGGTTCAGAAGGAATATTTCAGGCGGGCGAAGGCGAGGAGCATGCGCATATCGCCCAGCGCTGAGCCGCCGGCGGCATGAAAGTATTGCGCTATCACGGAGAGGTCGAGGTTTGACGCAAGTGAGTAGTCGGCCGAGAGGCCGCCGTAGAGGGCTTCGACGTCGACGAACATCATGCCCGACAGCGATGCGTTGAGCCGCGGCGTAATCGGATAGCTGGCCTGGGCAAACAGGTTCGTTTCGGATATGGACAGGCGCTTGGCGGAGAGGGGGGCGGAATAGAGGTCGAACAATCCGTTGCCCGATGCGCCGCTGCCTGCATTATTATACAGCACTTCGGCCTGGAGCATGAGGGCGCTGGGGAACACATAGTCGGCTCCGAAGGAGAGGGCTACGACGAGGCGCTCATCGCCTTCAAGGGGATAAAAGCCGGAGGCTTCGGCGCGGAGATTGATGCCGCGGAACTCGCCCGTTACGGCTCCCCCGGCAACAATATCGCTGTGCGACATCTGTCCGGCTATTACTTGATAGTCCACGCCGCTGCGGTTCCAGCGGTGGAGCATGGCGACGGTCGATCGGCCTCGCAGTGGGGAGGCTGCTACGGCAAGCTCTGTTGAGGAGGTTTCGCTGTGGAAGTAGGTGGTGCGCAGGGCGTCGCAGCCGGGTCGTTCGGGGTAGTCGAAATCGAAAAAGGAATAGGTGTTGAAGATGTCGTTCGGGTTCCACACGAAGGTCTGGCCCCAGTTCACCCGCTGCCGTCCGAGGCTTATCTTCCACTTGTCTTTTTCGAAGGCGACGGCAAGGCGGTCGAAGGCCGAGTTGAGGACGTGGTTCCGGCCGTCGGCTATGTTCCATGAGAGGTCGGCTAAGCCATTGTCGCCGGCTATTTCGGAGGGCGACAGCATCTCCTCGCTGCCTATTATGAAGCGGTTTCGCAGTCCGGCGTCGAAGCGCCAGCTTTCGGCTATCTCCCAATGGAAGTTGAGCCGGTTATGCAGCAGCGCCTGGTTGTAGTTCAGGCTGCCGGGTTCAACGAGTATTGTTGAGGGCATGAGGCTTGCATAACCGGACAGCTCCTGCCCGCTTGCCGCCGAGCAGCAAAGGGCGAGAAGGGGAATAATAAGCTTAAGTTTCATGGACGTCAGACTGAGCGGTCGCTAACTATCCCGCCGTCTTCCAGGGTTATGATTCGGCGTGCTTTGGCCACTATGCGGGGGTCGTGGGTGGAGAAGATGAAGGTGACGCCTTCCTGCTCGTTGAGCTTCACCATGATGTCGAGCAGGTTTGCGGCCGACTTGCTGTCGAGGTTGGCCGTGGGCTCGTCGGCCAGTACGAATCGCGGCCGTGATGCTAAGGCTCTTGCTACGGCCACTCGCTGCTGCTGCCCTCCGGAGAGCTTTGCCGGTCGGCTGTCCATGCGGTCGGCAAGGCCCACGGCGCCGAGCAGCTCTGAGGCCCGGCTGTCGATCTCGGCTTTAGGCCGTCCCTGGAGCTCCATGATGAAGGAGACGTTCTCCTTGGCGGAGAGTACGGGGATGAGGTTGTAGGCCTGGAAGACGAATCCGATGTGATGAAGGCGGAAGGCTGTCGTTTCGTTCTCGGAAAGGGTGGAGATGTCTTTGCCGTCGACGATTATGCTGCCTGAGGTAGGCGTATCGAGCCCGCCTATCATGTTGAGCAGGGTTGTTTTGCCCGAACCCGACGGGCCTACTATGGCGGTAAACTCGCCTGCGGTTATGCTTAAGTCTACATTGTTCACGGCGTAAACTTCCTGGGCCGTATCGCGGAATATTTTGCAAAGCGATTTTGTTTCTATGATATTCATGGCTGTCGTTTTTTATTATGAATGGTGAATGTGATTTGTGAATATGAATGAGGAGGAAGGGGAGGGTTCAGTGCCTTACGGCGTCGAGAACTTTCAGCGCAAGGGCTTTCCTTGCGGGATAGATGGCGGAAAGGATTCCGGTTGCAATGACGAGGCATATTATCTGCACAAACATCTTCATGTTCAGAACAGGATAGATGACGGAGCCGAATCCGTAGTCCTCGAAGAGGTCGCCCATAAGGAAGGTGAGGTCTATGCCGCTGCTCATTGAAGGAATGATGATGCAAACGCCGAGCAGTATTCCTATGCAGCTTCCGAAGAGTGTGAGCAGCACGGTCTCGGCCATTATCATCCGGAACACCCTCCCGCGGCTCATGCCTATGGCCCTGAGCATTCCTATCTCGCGCGTGCGCTCCAGAACGGCCATCAGCATGGTGTTGATGATGCCGAAGGAGAGGGAGAGCAGGAAGATGCCTATCATTATCACGGCCATCATGTCCGTCCAGGCGAGGCTCATGCCCAGCATGGTGTTGAGCTCGCCCCAGGTTTGCACCTTCATGTCGGGAAGGAGTTCCGTCACCGTCGGGGCTATGAGCTCGCAGGTTTCGAGGTCGTCGAATCGCAGGGCTGTTTCGTGAACCGCTCCTTCGGGCAGGGCGGTGTAGGGGAGGAGGTCGGAGTATCGCACGAAGATATTCGCCTCGTCGTAAATGGCGTTAGTGGTTTTGTAGATGCCGCCCACGCGGAAGGCTATGCTCTGCATCTCGCCCGCGGCATCCTGAACGGTCAGCACTATCTTGGAGCGCAGCTTCACCTTGAGCTCCTCGGCAATCTTGCGGCTGATGACAACCGGCATCCTCTCGCCTTCGGCAAGGAAGGAGCCCATGCTGTCGGGGATGAGCGTATGTATGGTGGAGAGCCGGGTTTCGTCGGCAGCGTCAACGCCGCGGACGGTTATTCCCAGGGCCTTGTGCGGTGAGGCAAGCATGCCTGTAACCCGCAAGCGCGAAGACATAGGGGCCGATATGCCTCCCGCCCTTATCTTAGGCTCCACGGCCTCCTTCATGAAGAAGGCGTCGATGGCCGAGTTGGCTATGAAGGCCTCGTTGTGAATCTGTACGTGCGACAGATGCGTATTAACGTCGTCGTTCACCGTCCCCACCATCCATCCGCTGAGGAATGAGGCAAGGAATGTTCCGGCAAAGAGCCCTATGGCGATAGCCGCAAGTATAACTCCGCTGCGAACCTTGTTGCGCCAAATGTTTTTCCAGGCTAAGAGTATTATATTCATAATGTAAAGAATCGTTTGATGTTAATATTGATTTGCTATGGTATCGTATGCCGCGGGGCTATTTGCCGACAATCTTCAGCTTGCTAATCTTATTGACCGGATATATAATGGCGAGCATAGCTATAACGAGTATAATCACAACCTGCTCCGCGAATATGCCGGGATTGACGGAGAAGGGCATCAGGGGTTCCATGCCGTACTGCCGGTACATTTCAGCCATCTCGCCTGTCATCTCGATGGGATGCCGGTTGAACCATCGGGCTATCGGCAGCGCCAAAGCAAGAGCGGCAACAACGCCCGTCAGACTCATCACGAGCAGTTCGGCGGCAACAATCAGCGCCAGCCGCCAGCGCTGCATCCCTACGGATATCATCACACAAAATTCCCTGCGCCGCTCGTTGGTCATCATGATTATAGTCCCCAGAATACCGAAGCCTACTATCACATACATTATATACATTATGACTACGTTAAAGGCCTTGTCGGTCTCGGCGCTTTGCAGCAAGCGCTCCATGGTGAAGTGCCACGAGTACACGTTGAGCGCTTCGGTGTCGACAATGGCCTCCACCTCCGCTATCGTCGCATCGAGACGCTTGTTGTCGGCCACGGCTATCAGCAGCCCGCTGTATCCATCCGGCATGTCTATAAACTTCTGAGCGGCGGCCAGCGACATATAGGCTATCCCGTTATCCATCTCGGCCGTCACAAGGTTCAGTATGCCGCGCACGGGGAAGAGCCCCACTGCGCTCGAGCCGTGATAGCCCTGCCCTATCAGCGCCAGAGTGTCGCCTATGCCTACGCCGAGGTACTTGCCGAGGCCCTGCCCTATGAGCAGGCCGTCATCGGTTTCCGACAGATATTCTCCGCCGACGAGCTTGATGGGGAGGTTGGACTTCTGCTCCTCACGTCCGGGCGATATGCCTATGACGGCTATTCCTTTGCTCGACAATCCGTGCGAGGCCATAGCGAAGGTCTCGACGCGGGGCGATACGTTGGTGATGTTATCCACGGCTTCGAGGCGAGCCATGCTTGCATCGTCGACGAACATGAAGTTGTCTATCGTTTTGTCTTCCCAATATCCCTTGGCATGCACCTGTATGTGCCCGGTTTGCGACCTGAGCGTATTGTCTATCATCTTTTCCCAAACGCCGGTCTGGAAGCT
Organism: Tannerellaceae bacterium; assembly: GCA_031280435.1. Classification (GTDB taxonomy): domain Bacteria; phylum Bacteroidota; class Bacteroidia; order Bacteroidales; family Tannerellaceae; genus DFXE01. The sequence goes on from JAITGS010000108.1 coordinate 10,680, forward strand.
GATCATAAGGGCGCAGAAAAGGACGGCGAAGAACACGGAGCTAATAGTGATGATAGCCCTGCGGCGGTTCCGCCAGATGTTTCTCCAAACTAACTTCATCATGGCCTTACTTTACTTTTTGCATGTTTTGCTGCGAGAAGAAGCTCTCCTCTATGGGCGCGTCGAAGTCGTACTTCTCTACGGTCATGACGGTTTTCTGATTCGGCTTGTCGGCCGGGATTACTTCCATGCGGGTGGCGATGAACCGGCTGCCGTAGGCCTTGATGTCGTATCCGTTGATGGTGTTGATCAGGACATTGTCTTCGTCGTAGCACTCCGTCTTGACCTCGGTGAAAGTCTTGACGGCTATCCACATTATCACCTTGCCCCATACCACGGCGGCCTCTTCCTTGGGGATGAGGATAATCTTGTAGCAGTCGAACTCCCGTACCTTTTCGGTAGCGGCCAGCTCGTGCGTGTAGTCGTTAACGGTTGAGGATTCGCGCACCATATCGTCGTTGGTGAAGTCGCTGCCCATCCACGATTGCCCCATTACGGACGACGACATCTTGATCATCCTGCCTATGGCCGGCTGCCAGTTCCACAAATCCTTCTTGCGCTTGAGGAAGGCTTGCCCCTTTTCCTTGGCCGGCGATGTGATGAGGGTTAAGGAATAGTCGTTGCCCTTCGACCACGACTTGATGCCGATCTCACGGCTCCAGGTGGGCCGCACCACCGTCATCTTTATCTCGGAGTACAGGCTCTTGCCGCGCCTGTTGTCGTCGGCGCGCCGTACAATCTCGGTGGCCGAGGGAGTTTGAGCGTAGGCCGCTGCGGCCATCATCAGTCCCAGGAAACATAGAAAGATGCTAATTGTTTTCATACTGTTTTAATGTTTTATATGTTAGAATATCGTTCTCTGATAAAGTTCATTATTGTCTCTTTGAGCGGCTCAATGGATACTAAGCGCTGGCTGCTTCCGTAGAGAGCCAGCAGCGAATAGCCCTTCATTATGGCCGACAGCAGCAGTACTTCCTCATGAGCCTTGTCGCCGCAATGCTGCTGCATGTATTCTATGAGGTGATGGAAGTCTATGTTGGTGTCGACGATGTAACCTACCTTCTGACTCACGCCCGGCTGCACGCTCAGGGCGGTGTACAGCTTGAAGAAGCCCTTGTGAGCCTCAATTCCGTCGAGCATCTTCTCCACGCCGTCTATCAGCTCTTCGGCGCTCATATTTTCGGGGAAGAGATTGCCCGAGATCGTTTCCGCGCCCTTATGTATTATCTCGCGGAGCAAATCGTCCTTGCTTCGGAAATAAGAATACATAAGCCCTTTCGATATTCCGGCATGGGTAGCAATCTTTTCTATGCTGGTGTGCACGTAGCCGTCTTCGGCGAAGAGGTGGAGGGCTATGCTCATAATCTTCTGCTTCTTTTCAATCTTGATCGCATTGTTCTGTTCTTTCGTTCTCGGCATGTGGGTATATTGTTTATGTTTTAGACTGACCGGTCATTCAAAATTAGATTCGCGAAGGTACAGCTCCGAAATTAATGTGCAATAGCAGTCGTATCGCTTTAAGAATTTTTACGAATCTCCGCCCCCGCGCCGGTACAAACGCAGGGCCGGCGCATCTCAACACGCTAACCCGCTTTGCATACAAAACATCTCAAGCAGGTGAGTATATGCAAGAAATCCCGGAGCCGGCGCGGCGAAGTTCCGGCGTCCGGAAAAGAAATCCGGGAGCGGAACATCGATGTTCCGGCGTCCGGAAAAAAATCTGAGAGCGGAACATCGATGTTCCGGCGTCAGGAAAAAAATCTGAGAGCGGAACATCAATGTTCCGGCGTCAGGAAAAAAAATCCGGGAGCGGAACAACGATGTTACGGCGTCAGGACAAAAAATCCGGGAGCAGAACATCGATGTTCCGGCGTCCGGAAAAAAATCTGAGAGCGGAACATCGATGTTCCGGCGTCAGGAAAAAAAATCTGAGAGCGGAACATCGATGTTCCGGCGTCCGGAAAAAAATCTGAGAGCGGAACATCGATGTTCCGGCGTCCGGCAAAGAAATCCGGGAGCGGAACTTTGAAGTTCCGGCGTCCGAAAAAAAATCCGGAAGCGGAACTTTGAAGTTCCGGCCCCGGCAAAGAAATCCGGGAGCGGAACTTTGAAGTTCCGGCGTCCGAAAAAAAATCCGGAAGCGGAACTTTGAAGTTCCGGCGTCCGGAAAAGAAATCCGGTAGCGGAACTTTGAAGTTCCGGCGCCCGAAAAGAAATCGGGGAGCCGGCGCGGCGAAGTTCCGGCCTTATATTCACAGCCTGCACACAAACAAGAAGAGGAGAATGTCTTCCGGCAATTCTCCTCTTCCAAACAACTAATAGGATTTTATTTTTCTCCCGTTTCCTGAGCCGGCTCTTCGGCCGGCGCTTCCTGGGGAGGTTCGGCTGCCTTTGCGGCGGCTGCTGCGGCGGCTGCCAAATCGGCTTTCTTCTTGGCCAGGGCTTCGGCCTTGACCTTGTTAACGGCTTTCTCTGCTTCCAAGCGAGTCTGACTGATAGCCGCGGCTGCTGCGCCCGTCTTGTCTTTCATCGCTTGTATGGCTCTCTCTTTGTTGTTTTGCCATTCTACGAATTTCTGCTCGGCTACCGCTTCGTCGAATGCGCCTTTCCTGATGCCTCCAAGCAGATGCTTCTTCAGTAATACGCCCTCGTGGGAGAGGATGCTGCGAACGCTGTCTGTGGGCTGTGCTCCCACTTGCATCCAGTATAAAGCTCTGTCGAAATTCAAATCTACCGTAGCAGGATTGGTGTTCGGATTATATGAACCTATCCTCTCAATAAATTTTCCATCTCGTGGAGCCCTGCTGTCTGC
>JAITGS010000064.1 GCA_031280435.1 Tannerellaceae bacterium
TCCTTGCGGGCGGGCTCAAAAGTTGCCTCGGCGGCGCTGTCAACGAGCCTGCAAACGGTGCTCATCGCCAGGCCGCGCTCGTGATGAAAGTATTCCATCCGTGGCGTATGCTCCGATGCCCAAATGGACTTCAGCATAGCTTCTTCCGTCAGAACCTTAGTGTTGAATTTCTGGTGATAAGCCGTCAGGATAGCATCGCCGGCGGCCGGCAGTTTTGCGGCATAAGCCTCATTCACGGCCTTAGAGGCCAGTCCGTGCTCGCTGTTGCGGAGCAGTGTAATCTCTGTTTTTGTAATGTCGATTGTCTTCATGTTGATTGGTATTATTTATTAGTATAGTGGCTTTATAGACAAATCATATACTCCTTTTCCGTCGAGGAGGCTCCAAAAATTTTTTTTGGCGGTTTTTTTTCGTCGAGGAGGCTCCAAAAATTTTTTCCGGAGGCTCCTTTTCCGTCGAGGAGGCTCCAAATTTTTTTTTGGAGGCTCCTTTTCCATCGAGGAGGCTCCAAAATTTTTTTTTGGAGGCTCCTTTTCCGTCGAGGAGGCTCCAAATTTTTTTTTGGAGGCTCCTTTTCCGTCGAGGAGGCCCCAAAATTTTTTTTTGGAGGCTCCTCGATGAAAAAGGAGGTGCCAAATTTTTTTTCCGGAGGCTCCTCGACGAAAAAGGAGCCGCTCATTTGTCGACATTCCTGCCGCTGCCGCCTGAGTGTCCGTCCGAAATGCAAAGAGCGGACAGGCTTGCCGGGCTGGGCGGAAGCAAAAAAACGGGCTTGATATGTACGATTGAAACTGCATGTTATTCGAGGGACTTTTACTAAGACTTTGAACGTTGGCAAAGATAAATATTTCTACGAATTACTAACATTTTCCTGCTGTACTTTTATAATCTGTAAACCACCCGGGAGCCCCCCGGATGGGGGATGATAGGCGGTAGCATTATCTCCCACACAAAAAAAATTGCTATGTTTACAAACTATTAACTTTAAATTTTTGATTGATATGAATGGAAATCTATTTGCAGGAGCGATTGCCGCTTGCGTTTTGCTGCTATCTGCGGGAGCCTGCAGCAGCGAATCGCCCGCCTTTAATCAGATTATTGACGACACAACCACTTGCCCGTGCGAGGCTGATGCCGAAATTTTGCGGGTAGGCCCCAACAAAGCTTTCAAGACCATCAAAGAGGCTGCCGAAGCTGCCGGAGACAACATGATCGTGGAAATAGACGCCGGAACTTACAGGGGCGACGTGGCATACTGGAATCAAAACAACCTTGTGATACGAGCCGCGGGAGGCGAAGTGACCCTGGACGCCAACGGGAAAGACTTCGGCGGAAAGGGCATCTGGGAAATCAACGGGGGGAAAGTATGCGTGGAAGGCATCACCTTCAAAAATGCCAAGGTGCCGGACCAAAACGGGGCGGGAATACGACTGTCGGAGGGCAACCTGACGGTGATAAACTGCAAATTCCTGAACAACGAAATGGGCATCCTGACCGCCAACACCAATACGATAAGCCTTACGGTGAGGAACTCCGAATTCGGCTACGGCGGCTACGGCGACGGCTTCTCGCACAATATCTACGCCGGACGAATAGGCAGCCTGCATATCTCCGGCTCCTATTTTCATCACGCACGACGCGGACACCTCATCAAAACCCGCGCGGCGCTGAGCTACATCTATTGCAACCTGATTGCGGACGGAACGGATGCGGTGGCCACGGCCAGCTACGAGATTGACGTGCCCGACGGCGGACAGGCTGTCATCGTGGGCAACATCATCCAGAAGTCGGCCACGCCGGACAATCCGCACCTGATAAGCTTCGCCAAGGAATCGAGCTCCATTCATCCGGTGAACAAGATATTCGTGGCCCACAACACCTTCATCAATTATCACAACGGAAATGACTACGTGCTCGGCGCGCCGGCCTCGGGCGTAGAGATTTACTTCCTGAACAATGCCATACAGGAGTCGGCCAAGTTTAACACCGCTATCCCGATGAACGCCGAGAAGGGCAATGTGCTATATAAGGTGGGCGAGATTGGGGCGAACCTGTATCCTGTGGCTGCCTCGCTTGCGACCTGGAAAAGTGCGCTCGCGGCTAACATCGACAGCTATTTGCCGCAGGACTTAAGGGCTAAGGCCATATCGCTGGTGCCGGCGCATCAATACGTTAATCCGAGGAGCATGAAGCAACTGCCGGGCATGCCGACTGTTCCCGGAGCCGTGCAGATTCCCTGACGGGGGGTAAAATATAGCTTCCGCTCGAAAAGTAGGTCATGAGGCCGCGTCAAAAGCAATTCACGCTCGAACAACGGGTCATTCCCGCGAAGGCGGGAATCTCCCTAACGATAGCTGGGACGATTGTATAAGCCCTTTGTGTCTAAGGATTATACAATCGTCCCGTCTTCTTGCAAGGAGATTCCCGCCTTCGCGGGAATGACCTGCTTTTCAGTCGTGAATTGCTTTTAACACATTCGCGTCTCTACGCACAATGCAGGCCGTATGTTGGGTACATGAGCATTTTGCCGCCGTCACTATAAGGCAGAAAAAGCAATTATTCGAAGTTCCCTTATTTCACTCAAAGACGGCTACGTCCATTATTGTGCCCGGGGCGTTGACCTTTGGAGCTGTGCCGGCAAGGCCTGTGAGGTGGTTGTACGAGAAGAGGCCGGTGCCGTTCGAGGTGGTGGTGAGGCCGAACAGAATCTCGTTGCCAAGCCTGTTGATTGCACACGAATAGGCGTTGGTGCGCGGAAGCGGCAGTGGCGTTACCGTCTGCTTATAAAAGTCGACCTTGAGCGAGTAGTGAGTTTTATCGTTCACCCAATCGCCGGTGACGAAGGCCGGGCAGCATCCGAAGCCGTAGGCAATGCCGCCGGAGGCATATTCGAGCGAGGCTATGTACTGGAGCTTTCCGCCTTCGACCTCAGGGAAAGTCATGTCGGTGATGTTGAAAAAATAATCGGGGTCGAAGTCGGTGGCTCCTTTCCTGATTCGGAGGAAGCCGCCCTTCTGCCCGTACTCGGCCGGCGTATATCCGTAGGAGGCCCAGCAGGTGATGTAGATGTCGCCTTTCTCGTCGAGGAACATCTCGTTGTCGAAGAAGGAGGCTGAGGTGGCGCGCATGTCGCTGATGAACTTTTCGGGCGTGTCGGTGGCTTCGTTGATGACGATTACGTAGGCGCCGTTGTTGCAGATGGGCATGTCGGCCAGCTCCATGCATCCCACGAATACTTTGCCGTCGCGGTAGACCATCCCGGCCGGATTGGGCGTTCCCAGGCCGTCGAATGAATACTCCGGCCTGGCGAGGTCTATTTCCTTAATGAAGGCCATGGTGGAGGGGTTGAAGACCACAATCTTGTTGATAAGCCCAAGCGTTGCGTAGGCCTTGGTGTCGGAAAGGAAAAGGAGGTTGACTAATCCGGCTCCGGCATTGTTGCTGAGCTGAAGGCTTCCGTCCTTGGCGAGCGTTCCGTCCTTGGCGAGCGCATAGCGGTAGAGGGTGGCTTCCTTCCAGACGGGCAGGTGGAAGAGCCAATCCTTGTAGCCCTCGATGTAGGCATTGCCGTACACTTCGTGCGAGCGGCCGAGCTGGGCGCTGCCTCCGCTGAGCTCGGTGTCGGCTATGGGAATGATGTAGCTCACGTCGGAGCCGTTCACGTTCATGTCGCAGGCGAGTACGAGCCTGGCCTGTCCGTCGCCGGGCTCGTTGTTGTCTTCGTTGTTTCCGTCGCCGCAGGCTGTGAAGAAGGCGGCGGCAAGGATGGCTGGGTAGATAAAAAATCTGTTCATCTCGATTTGTAGTTTATACTATTATATATATGTATAGGAAGGCAAGCTCCGGGGGGCTCACCATTTCATTGTCGTAAGCCTGATTTTGGCTTGCAGAGTTCGTCCGGCAAGGGGATAGTTCAGGTTGGTGAGCTCGTCGGCGTTCAAAACATTGTGACACTCCAGCGAGAAGAGCACCCGGCGATCGAGGATAGCATATTCGGCTCCTACGGTATGTATGCAGGAGGCCGGGATGATGTAGCTGCGGTTGCCGCTCAGGTTGTATCCGTAGTAATACTTATCGGTGAAACCTCCTTCGTAGTAGAATCTGCTGTACTGTCCTTTGCCTCCGAAGAGGTTGTCTTTGCGATAGTCGGCCGACCAGTTGATGAAGAAGACGGGGATGTGCGGCATCTGCTTGCCGAAGGTGACGCTCGGAGTGTTGCTGCCGGGCAGGTAGCGCATCTTGTCGATAGCCTTCTGCCAGCTGAGGTTGGCCATCAGGAACCAGTCGCGATTGACGTCCCACTTGAGCTCGGCGTCGGCTCCGTAGAGCAATGCCTTGCCGAGGTTATAGTGCGAAAGGAAGCCGTTGCTCGATCGAAGCATCATCATGTCGGCAACGTTCATGCCGTAGACGTTAGTCTCGAATTGCAGCCTCGAAAATCCGTCGAAGTATCGGTCGTACATCAGCCCAAGGTTCAAGTTATCGGCCTGCTCGGGGCGCAGGCGGGTGTTGGGCACTATCCTGACCCTGTCGCCCAGCAGCTCCTCGCTGCGCGGCAGCCGATAGTTGTGCTCGGCCGCAAGTTTCAGCAGCCAGTGCCGGGCGAAGTCGTATTTGGCCGCCAGGCTGTATCCCCAGCTCGAGCGGCTTTCGTTTGCATGAACCACGTCGGTGCTCATGCCGTAGGTGAGGTCGACCGTCTCGCCCGCCACCCTGTAATGGTATTGCCGGGCGGTGAGCAGCAGAGTCAGGCGGTTCCACAGCCTCTGCTCCAGGTTCAGCGAGCTGATGAGGTTGGTGACGGCCGCCGAGTATCCGCTGTAATGCGTTTGCTTGTATCGATCGGCCTCCGGGTCGTTAAATTCTGTGGTTACGAACCTGAAGTCGTTGTTGAGGTTAAGCCGCGTGTGCTCTCCCAGCCTGTATTTCAGGTTAAGCGTATAGCGGTAGTCCTGCAATTTGTCGTTCGATAGATTTGGAATGGAGCCGAGCTCGCCGCGATACGAATTTGGCGTCCGCGTTCCGTCGAAGTTATATATGTACGACGAAGTATCGTTAAGGCTGCTCGTTCCGAAGCCTGCGAAGCCTATGAACTTCATGTCGAGCCGCTCGGTGAGGAAGCCGCGCTTCTCAAGCTTAGGAGTAACGGCCGCTATCAGGCCCGAACTCACCGCATGCTGTATGTTTGTCTGTATGCCCTGAACCTGGCGGTCACTGAGGAAGAAAACGTTCTCGAGCTCCAGCTCGTCGAAGTAAGTGCCCTTGAAGTCGAACGTCACAGCCCCGTCGAGCTTGCGGAAGCGGTCGTGGTCACGCTTTATGCTCAGCCCCTCCACGTAGGGCGACCGCATCGTATAGTTGTTGAGCGAATGTTCGCCGCCTATCATCACCGCCGAATACATTTTGGCCTCAGGAAAGAAATGCTTGTACAGCAGGCTGCCCTCATGTCCGCCATACGACTTGAGGGCGTACCAGGCATCATAATAACTCCCCGGAGCGTCTATGGTCACTATATTGATGGCGCTTCCGAGGCCGTCGCCTCCAAACTCCGGCGGGACTATTCCCTTGTAAATCTCTATGCGCTCGATGAACTGGAGCGGAATATCGTTGATGGAGAAAGAGCCGTCCGGCGTGTTCAGCGCATAGCCGTCGAGGTAGATCTGCACCCGGTTGCCCTCAAGCCCCCGGACGTTAACCTTGGTATCGTTGCCGCTGTTTCCCGTCCGGCGAATCTTCACGCCCGTCTGGTGATTTATCACCTCCGATATGGACGTGCCCCGTCCGGCCAGCATTTTGCCGTCGATGACCGACACGGGAACCCCCTGCTCGCGCGCATCCTTCAGCGATTTGCGCTCGTGGCGAGCCTCAACCGTCACCGCCCCCAGCTCCGTCACCGCATCCTCCATGCAGACATTGAGCGTCCTTGGACGGCTGCCCTCAGGCCCCACCTGCCTGCGCAGGCTCTTCATCCCCGTGCTCGAGAACTCCAGCACGAGGCTTTCCGCGCCGGGAGAAGCCAGGCGAAACGAGCCGTCGGCATCCGTGGCCGTACCCATCGCAGTCCCCACAATTCTCACCGCAACCCCCGCCAGAGGCCCTCCGTCGGAGCAATCCGTCACCCTGCCCGTCAGCGACTGCCCCCATAAAGACGCAGGAAGCGTTGCCGCCATCAAAATCAAAATCCGTTTAAGAAAAAAATCTTTATACATGCTTAACAAAAATATTTTGAGAGCGCGAAGATAAACCCCGCCCCACGCATCCTTCTTACGCAAGGGGGAAATAGATTTTAACGAGACGGAATTTCTGCGCTCGGCATCCCTTGCCGTGCAGGCCTTGTTCCAACAGGCCATTCGCCGGCCCGGACAGCTAGTGTCTGTCCCAAAAATATTCCCGCCTTCGCGCTGATGACCCGCCCTGCGACCGGAAAAATAAGCCCAGCCCGACGTCAGTTTCATCAACCGAAGGACAGTAGCCCAGCCCGACGTCAGTTTCATCAACAAAAAAAACAGCAAACCCAGCCCGACGTCAGTTTGGTCAACCGAAGGACGGTAAGCCCAGCCCGACGTCAGTTTGGCTTGCGGAAAATTTTTTGGAGCAAAACTAACGTCGGTTTTGCTTGCGGAAATTTTTTTGGAGCAAAACTAACGTCAGTTTTGCTTGCGGAAAATTTTTTGGAGCAAAACTGACGTCGGTTTTGCTTGCGGAAATTTTTTTGGAGCAAAACTAACGTCGGTTTTGCTTGCGGAAATTTTTTTGGAGCAAAACTGACGTCGGTTTTGCTTGCGGAAAATTTTTTGGAGCAAAACTGACGTCGGTTTTGCTTGCGGAAAATTTTTTGGGGCAAAACCGACGTCGGGTTGGCTTGCGGAGGCTTTTTTTGGGGCAGCACATTGATGCCGCAGCCTCAGGAAAAATAGCCGCAGGGCGCTCTCCCCCAAAACATTATACGGCGGCTGCGGCCAGCGTCAGTACGCAGAGCCGCACTTCCGGGATATTGAGCAGGGGCATGGCGCAGGCCGTGAGGGTGGAGCCGGTGGTAATAACGTCGTCGACGAGCAGCAGCTTTTTCCCCGCAAGGTTGTCGATGCGGTTCGTCACAAAAACATTGTTCTGCATGATAGCTCGGCGCTCGGCATGCGATTTGTGAGCCTGAGAGCCGGTTGCAATCCGGCGTCTAAGGGCATGGGTTGCAACGGGCGTTCCCCAAACCGACGACATGCCGCGGCAGAGCCATTCCGCCTGGTTGTATCCCCTTCGCCTTTCTCTGCGCCTGTGCAGCGGCACGGGCAGGAGGAAGTCGGCCTCGCTGCACTCCGTCCGGGATCGTATGGCCATGAGACGTCCCATGGTGAAGGCCAGCTTGCGGTTCCCGTAATATTTAAGGCTGAAGATAAGTCGCTGCACGTTCTTCTCTGCGGAATAATTCAGCATAGATGCGGCAGCCTGTATGGGGCATCCCAAGTCCGCAAACAGCCTCATAACCGCATTGTCGTTCCGCCCGGAATGAGCTGTATATGGGAGGCGGCTCATGCAGTGAAGGCAGAGCTGCTCTTCGCCCTCAACAAGCCTTGATGAGCAGGCGGCGCAATATTGCGGAAAGAGGAAATCGAGCAGGTCAGTCCATATAGTCGTCGGTATCCTCATAATTTTTCAATAGCCGGGCGAGGCATTGGTTGATGCGGTCGTATTCGAAGCCGCGACCGGAGGCGAAGCGGATGAGCTTGAAGCGGTTTTCGCGGCTGTTATCGCCCCGCAAGGTTTTGATTTTGGATTGTAAAAGTTGGCGGAGGACGTCGTTGCAGCTTTCTTCGCCGAGGGCGGCAAGGGCATTGACTATCTGTTCGGCGGATATGCGCTTTTGCCGTAGCTCGTGGGCTATTCTGATCGGCCCCCAGGAGTTGAACTTCAGCTTGTCGCCGGCAAAGCTTAGTGCAAATCGGGCTTCGTCGAGGTAGTTCTGCTCGGTGAGGCGGCTGAGGATGCGGCGGGTGGCTTCGGCCGACAGCTCGGCAGCCAGAAGCTTTCGCTCTACGTCGAAGGGGCATCGTTCGGCCGCAGAGCAGTAGGCCGCCATGCGAGCAAGCATCTCCTGTTCGGTTGGATTCTCTTTCATTGGCTTATACTTTCAGCGGATGGCTCTGATGAAACGGTCTTTGCCCGACAGGTCGCGCAGCAGCTCCACGCTCCGGAATCCTTCTGCGGACAGAAGCCGGCAAGTGTCGCTACCGAAGCGGGCGTTAATCTCGAGCCACAGAGCTCCTCCTTCCTTCAGCATCCGCATCGCAAATCCTGCTATGCGGTGATAAAACCTGAGGGGCTCGGAATCGGGTACGAAGAGGGCGAGCTGCGGCTCATACATTGTGACGTTAGCCGGCATGCCGGGCTTCTCCCCGTAAGGAATATAGGGAGGATTGCTTACCATAAGGTCGAAAGCTTCGGAAAAGAGGCTTGCCGCGCGCTCGGCGGGCCAACATATATCGGCTTCGACAAGGGCAATCTCCACCCCGTTCCGCTCGGCATTTACAGAGGCCGTTCGAAGAGCCTCGGCGGATACATCCAAGGCCGTCACCTCGGCTCCCGGAATGGAGCGCGCCAAAGCTACGGCAATGCATCCGCTTCCGGTGCATATATCGAGCAGGCGCAGGCGATTGTCCGCAGTGCGGGCCGAGCGGGCCGCGTCGCCAATGTGGGTAACGACAAGAGCCGTGAGCTCCTCCGTTTCGGGACGCGGAATGAGCGTGTGGCGGTTGACGTGTATGGAGCAGCCGCAGAATGTGGTCTCGCCGGTGATGTACTGTATGGGCTCCCGGTTCCTGAGGCGCTCTATGATGCGGTTGATGCCGCCCAGTTGCCTTTGGCCGGGATGCAGGCCGGGATCGGCCAGGAAATGGTAGGGCTCGCGGCCGCATACGTGCAAAAGAATCCTCCGGGTGAGGCTGCGCACTTCGCCCGGAGGATACATGTCTTGTAGAGATTTGCGGATGTGATTGATTAGGTTTTCGGTCATTAGCGAGAGTATTAAAGTGCAGAGGCGCTGCTTCAGGTCGACTTGCAACCGCCCAGCACTGTCATAGTATCCGAAGCTATCTTCAGCTCCTCGTCTGTGGGTACAACCATAACCGTTACCTGACTGCCGTCGGCGCTGATGATCATCTCCCGGCCCTTAGCCTCCTCGTTCCGTTTATCGTCGAGACGGATGCCCATAAATTCCATGCCGGAGCATACAGCCGCTCTCGTTTCACACTGGTTCTCGCCGACGCCGCCGGTGAACACAAGTATGTCGAGGCCTCCAAGGGCTGCTGCGTATGCGCCAACATACTTCCGGATCCGGTAGTTGTATACCTCCATAGCCGTTCGGGCAAGCTTATGTCCTTCTCTGATGGCCGCTTCAATCTCGCGCATGTCCGATGATACTCCCGACAGTCCGAGCACGCCGCTCTGCTTGTTGATAAGGTTGTCGAGCCCCTGCCGGTCCAAGTTTTCTTTTTCCATAAGATAAAGCAGGGCTCCGGCATCCAGATCGCCGCATCTCGTTCCCATCAGCAGTCCTTCAACCGGAGTCAGTCCCATGGATGTATCCACCGAGCGTCCGTCCTTTATGGCTGCAAGCGATGCGCCGTTGCCTATGTGAGCCGTGATGATTCGCTGCTGCTCGTATGGCTTGCCGAGGATTTCGCATGCGCGGGCCGATACGTATCGGTGGCTTGTGCCGTGGAAGCCGTAGCGTCGCAGTCCGTGCTTGACGTACATCTCGTAGGGGAGGCCATAGAGGTAGGCATGTTCGGGCATGCTCTGGTGGAAAGCCGTGTCGAACACTCCCACCTGCCGTACTCCCGGCATCAGCGTCTGCATGGCATAGATGCCCTTCAGGTTGGGGGGATTATGCAGCGGAGCCAGAGCGCTACATTCTTCCAGCGTTGCTATAACCTCCGGACTGATCTCCGTGCTCCGGCTGAAGGCCTCGGCTCCGTGCACCACTCTATGCCCCACGGCATCGATCTCCCGGTACGAACCGATGCATCCGTACTGCTCGCCCTTCAGCGTGCTGAGGATAAACTCTATGGCAGCGGTATGCTCCGGCAGGTCGCGCTCTATCTTGACGCTCTCGCCGTCGGGCAGCTTTATTTTCAGGAAAGAGCCGGGGAGGCCCAGCTTCTCAACGCCGCCTTGAGCCAGCGTCTGTTTGCCGTCCATGTCGAACAGCTTGTACTTCACGGAAGAGCTTCCGCAGTTTAAAACAAGTATCTTCATTTATATAGCTTATGATTGTTATTTCCCGGCTTTGATGCCTATGGCCTGGTTGGCCGATATGGCAGCCATCTTATATATATCCTCCGACGAACATCCTCTCGACAAGTCATTAACCGGCGCTCCCATTCCCTGGAGTATAGGCCCCACGGCCTCAGCGTTTCCAAGTCGCTCTACCAACTTGTAGGCAATATTACCGACCTCGAGCGAGGGAAACACGAGCACGTTGGCGCGGCCTGCAATAGGACTTCCGGGCGCTTTGCGGCTGCCTATCTCGGCCACCAGTGCCGCGTCGGTTTGCAGCTCGCCGTCGATTTGCAGTTCCGGATCGAGCTCGCGAGCGATGCGAGTGGCCTCAACCACCTTGTCGACCACGGCATGCGATGCGCTCCCCTTAGTCGAGAAGCTGAGCATAGCCACCCGAGGCTCAAAATGAGCGATAGCCCGCGTCGTCCGAGCCGTCAGCACAGCAATCTCGGCCAGCTCGGCCGCAGTAGGATTCGGAATAACGGCGCAGTCGGCAAACACCAGCAGCCCGTTCTCGCCGTAGTTCTTGTTGCGTGTAAACATCAGGTAGGCTCCGGAGACGCTGCTTATTCCCGGCTGCGTCCGTATGATTTGCAGAGCCGGACGAAGCACGTCGCCCGTAGTGTTTTGCGCGCCGGCAATCTCTCCGTCGGCATCGCCGGCCTTAATCATCAGGCATCCTATGTAGAGAGGATTTTGGGCAAGCGCCAGGGCCTTATCGGTAGTCATGCCCTTAGCTTTCCGCAGCTCATAAAGCAGCCCGGCATAATCCTGCATCCTGGGATAGTCGCGAGGATTTAGCAGTTCGGCCTTGCGGATATGCTTCAGCCCTTTGGCCTCGGCCGATTGCAGGATAGCGCTCGGATCGCCAATGAGGATAGCCCTCACAACGTCGTCGGCAAGCAGGCGGTCGGCAGCCAGCAATGTTCTTTCTTCAGTTCCTTCGGGGAAAACAATACGCTGCTTGTCCGCCGCGGCACGCGCAATTATACTTTGCATTAAGTCCATTCTCTTGATGTTTTTTATATGTTATAGTGGAATATTCGCCTCACAAATATAATGATTTGCAATATCGACTTAGCAAAGCGCCGTCGCAAAACTCCAGCCCGTTTATTTTTTTTAGAAGATTTAACCACCACAATAGAATAGCAAGCCGGCATCAATTCTGCTCCCGCTCCACCGTTCCGTTCACCTTTATCTTTAGAGTTTCTAAGCTCTCAAGGCCGTCGTTATCTACTACTTTGACGGCGATGTTGTGATAGCCGGCTTTGAGTTTGCGCTGCTGTCGGCCTTCCAGATCCCGGATTACAAATGGCTTGAAGCCTTTGCTCTCCTCGTATGCGAAGTCCCAGCTGTAAAACTCAATGCCGGCATCGCTCTTGGCGGAGGCGATAAACTCTATGTCGCGTTCGCCGCTTAAATCGCGCGAGAGCTCGCTAACCTCTACCGTGATGTTAGGCTTTTTAGATACAGGAATAATCTTGTCAACCGAGATGAGTTCGACTATGATATTTTCCTTCAACTTCAGGCGGGCCGCCTCCTGCACGGCTCCTTTTCCGAATGAGAAGGCAATGATATAACCGACGGGCTTCTGCGCATTTTTGTTCTTGTCGAAGAGATTCTTGTCGAATCGCTCGACGGCCGACTTGAAGTTGTCGAGCACATTCCGCCCTACGTTTTCCGAGCGCTTTACCTGTATGGGAGTGCCGTCGGGCATCTTGCCGTCGAGCCCGAAGTCGTTCCGCTGGCGGGCATTGCTCACGCCGCCGTACTGTCCGATAATCCAGCTCTCGAACTCGAAGGCATTGCGGTTGCGCAAGGTGTCGTAGTCGTACTTGTGGAGTTGGAGCGTGTAGGAATTGGCATACAGGCTTGTGAAGAGATCGGTCTGCTGCTGGAGCCGCAGCTCCGTCACCTTAACCGCTTGCACGCTCTGGTCGATGCCTATCCATTGGCGGTTGAGCTTGTCGGCAACGGCAACGGTTGTGCCTCCGCCTACGAAGGGATCGAGGATGAG
>JAITGS010000093.1 GCA_031280435.1 Tannerellaceae bacterium
CATAATGAAATAGTTGTAATGAGTTGTAATTGTCATTTTAAACGAACCTTTAATGTGACAATCGCTGATCACGACTTTTTCATTTTCTTACCGGACGCTTTTATAGATTCTTGCGTGGGGAAAATGTATGGATTGGAGGGGGCGAGGATGGCTTCAGGCTTTCCCATAGAGCCGGATTTTTGGGTGGGTGTACATCGCTTGGAAAGCCTTAAGATGCTGCGGTATGCTACTATGCCTTTAAATATGCTCCTTGAGAATAGGACGGGCTGCGGCAAATCTCATCCATTCCAAATGACTTTAGCTTGTTAGGCGTCCACTCGCCGAGAGTGAAGGAGATTGTGCCGCTTTGATTGATTACTTAAATTTGCCCGCATAAAAAAATCATATTATCAATGGCAGAAAATAAAAGGACATCAAACTCCGGCAAAAGCAAAACAAAGACAGTTCTTGTTCCGGACATCGGCGGGAGGCTTCAGCCTCAGGCGCGCGAGCTCGAGGAGGCCGTGCTGGGAGCTCTCATGCTCGAAAAGGATGCTTACTATATCGTTAGCGAAATACTGAAACCGGAATGTTTCTACGACAAGAACCACGAGCTTATTTACAATGCTGTGGTTGCACTTGCAATGAACCAGAGGCCTGTCGACATGCTCACCGTCACCGAGCAGTTGCGCAAGCAGGGCGACCTCGATACCGTGGGCGGGCCGTTCTACATCTCGCAGCTCACAAGCAAGGTGGCAAGCAGCTCCCATATTGAGTATCATGCAAGGATCATCGCCCAGAAGCATCTGGCCAGGGAGCTCATCTCGTTCAGCTCCTTGGTGCAGGGCAAGGCTTTCGACGAAACAATAGACGTCGAAGACCTCATGCAGGAAGCCGAAGGCAAATTGTTTGAAATCTCGCAGCGGAATATCAAAAACGAGGCTATTCAGATAGACCCCGTTATCGTCGCTGCAAAAGAGCTTATGAAAAAGGCGGCACAGCAAAAGGAAGGGCTCAGCGGATTACATTCCGGCTTTCACAGCCTCGACAAGATTACATTCGGCTGGCAAAATTCCGACCTTATTATCATAGCGGCCCGACCGGCAATGGGCAAAACGGCCTTCGCACTTTCCATGGTCAAAAACATGGCCGTGCACTATCAAACGCCCGTAGCCATGTTCTCGCTCGAGATGAGCAATGTGCAGCTCGTCGGCAGGCTTATCACAAACGTGACGGGCATACCGGGCGAAAAAATCAAAAGCGGCAAGCTTGAGGACTACGAATGGGAGCAGTTCGACATCAAGATTAAGGAACTGATGGGCGCGCCTATATACATAGACGATACCGCCAGCCTTTCGGTTTTCGAACTCCGTACCAAAGCTCGCCGGCTCGTTCGCGAACACGGCATCAAATGTATCATCATCGACTATCTCCAGCTTATGAACGCAAGCGGCATGAACGCCATAAGCCGCGAGCAGGAAGTGAGCATAATCTCGCGCTCGCTCAAAGGGCTGGCCAAAGAACTCAACATACCGATCATCGCCCTCTCACAGCTCAATAGAAACGTGGAGGGACGGCAGGGAATCGAAGGAAAGCGTCCGCAACTTGCCGACCTGCGGGAATCGGGGGCCATTGAGCAGGATGCCGACATGGTGTGCTTCATTCATCGCCCGGAAGTCTACAAAATATTCGACGACGGGGCCGGAACCTCTTACATTGGCGTTGCGGAAATCCTCATAGCCAAACATCGAAGCGGGGCTACGGGCGACTTCCTCTTAAGCTTCAAAAAAGAGCACGCCAAGTTCATGAACACAGACGACGACGTGCAGGTAAGTGATTTCACCTCGAAAATCAATCTGCAAGCCTCAAATAATCCTCCGCCCCAGGCTTCAGGCGGCGATTTCCTTACTCCCATGAACCCCGGCGAAGTCCCATACTGAACTCCGTTCGCGTGTCCTTATAAACATGCTATAAAGATGTTGAGCCTCTATCATAACTAAAAGAAAAGTCGCGATTTTATGCCGTCGTCCACTGCAAAGCAATTTGAGTAAAACGAGTGCCCTAACTCCTTTAAATAAGAGGTGGGTACGGAAGGAGATGGAGGGCTTTTGACACATTCGGTCTCGTGCGTTGTGCGTAGAGACGCGATGCATCGCGTCTCTACATTTTTGACACATTTAGCTCCAATGGAGCCTTAGCGGCTTTCGCGCGAGAAGGAGTAGGGGAGATCGGATTCCTGCGTGCCTCGGCTGAAGTTCGGCTCAGCCGACATGCGATAGAGCATGGAGCCGCCGGAGTGCAGGTCGGAATGCGTGAGATAGTTCTTGGAGTAAGCCTTGCCGTTCAGCTCGAGCGATTGCACGTAGAGGTTGTGCGGGCCGTTGTCGGCCGCATCGATCCGCATCGTTTTGCCGTTCTCGAAGGTGAGCGTGGCCCGTTGGAACAGCGGGGCGCCGAGTACGTACTGGTCGGTGCCCGGACATACGGGATAGAAGCCCAGCGCGGTAAACACGTACCAGGCCGACGTCTGTCCGTTGTCTTCATCGCCGCAATAGCCGTCGGGCGTGGGCTGATACAGCTTGTCCATAACGCGACGGAGCCAATACTGCGCTTTCCAGGGCTGTCCCGCATAGGCATACAGGTATATCATGTGCTGTATGGGCTGATTGCCGTGCGCGTAGTTGCCCATGTTCATGATTTGCATCTCGCGGATTTCGTGAATCACTTGCCGGTAGTAGCTCGCGTCGAACAGCGGCGGGACGGCAAATACGGAGTCGAGCATGCCCGTAAAGCCCTCGCGTCCGCCCATCAGCTCTATCAGTCCCTGCGGATCGTGGAACACCGACCAGGTATAATGCCAGCTATTGCCCTCCGTAAAGGCATCGCCCCATTTCAAGGGCGAGAAGGGCGCCATGAACTCGCCGTTCTCCTTGCGGCCGCGCATCAGCTTCGTCTCGGCATCGAACACATTGCGATAGTTCATGGCCCGGCCGGCATACAAATCTATTTCCTGCTGCGGACGCTTCAGAGCCTTAGCCATGCGATAGATGCACCAGTCGTTGTAGGCATACTCCAGCGTGCGGGCGGCGTTTTCGCGTATCCTCACGTCGTAGGGCACATATCCCAGGCGATTATAATACTCATGCCCGAAGCGGCCCGTGGAGCGAACCGTGGGATGAACGCTCTCCGTGCCGTGTATCAGCCCGCGGTAAAGAGCCTCGGCATCCTCCACTTTCACTCCCTTCAGATAGGCATCGACCAGCACCGAGGCCGAATTGTTCCCAATCATGCAGTCGCGATGACCGGGGCTGGCCCATTCGGGGAAGTAGCCGCTTTCTTTGTAAGCATTGACCAATCCCTCCTGCATCTCCCTGTTTTGCGAGGGGAACATAAGGTTGAGGAACGGGAAAAGGCAGCGGAACGTATCCCAGAAGCCCGTGTCCGTATACATAAATCCGGGAAGCACCCTACCGTTGTAGGGGCTGTAATGCACCACCCGTCCGGCCGCATCAATCTCGTAGAACTTCCGCGGAAACAGCAGCGAGCGATACAGGCAGGAGTAGAACGTGCGGTATTGGTCGAGAGAGCCTCCCTCAACGCGGATGCGCCCCAGCACATCGTTCCAGGCCGAGCGTCCCTTGGCTGCAACCGCATCGAACGAATCCGAGCCGAGTTCGCGCAGATTCAGCTCCGCCTGCTCCGGGCTGATGAACGACGAGGCTACGCGGGCATGAACCACCTCGCCCCTGCGCGTGGCGAAGCCTATCACCGCCCCAGTATGGCCGCCGGTCTGTTCCGTCACGTCGGCCATGAGCGTGGAGTCCGTGAAGGTAGCTCGGTACGTGAACGGCTTGTCGAAAACTATCACGAAGTAGTTGCGGAAATTATCCGGCACCCCGCCGCTATTGCGGGTGGTATATCCCACGATTTTGTTCTCCGAAGGAATAATCCTTACGTGCGAGCCCTTGTCGAAGGCATCGGTCACCACGTATGAATGTTCGCTTTCGGGGAAGGTGAAGCGGAACATGGCCGCGCGCTCCGTAGGAGTAACCTCGGCCACCACGTCGTGCTCCGCAAGGTAAACGCTGTAATAATAGGGCTTTGAGATTTCCGCCTTGTGAGAGAACCAGCTCGCCCGCTCCTCCTCGCCGAACAGGGGCGAACCCGTAACGGGCATAATCGAAAACTGTCCGTAGTCGTTAATCCACGGGCTTGGTTGATGCGTTTGCTTTAGGCCGCGAATCTTAGTGGCCGTATACGTGTACGCCCATCCGTCGCCCATCTTGCCCGTTTGCGGCGTCCAGAAGTTCATTCCCCAGGGACGCGCAACGGCAGGGTAGGTGTTGCCCGCCGACAGTGCATAAGTAGATTCGCTGCCTACAAGGGGGTTCACATAATCTACCGGCTCGCTTAAATTATCGGCCGCCCTCACCGCAGTAAGGCCGGACAGCAAAAGACATGAAACTATAAACCTGAAAATCTTTTCCATATTCATATAACATTAATAAGTAATTAAAATTGAGATAAAGATAGGCCCTTTAGTCCATAAACCAACAGCCCCCGGCCCTGCCCGGTGATACGAATAGCCGGATTGCCCGCAAAAAACTTAAGCCGTGTAGTGACTCGGACTGTTCGCCAAAGGTATACACGGCTGTCCGACAGCTATAAGCCATCTGCGAGAAAAAAATTCGATACATTTAAGTACTAAAATGTCTTGCGGGAAATGATTTCAGCATATTTAAGTACTCAAACGGCTTGCGGGAAATTATTTCGGCACATTTAAGTACTCAAACGGCTTGCGGGAAATGGTTTCAGCGCGTTTAATAACTCAAACGGCTTGCGGGAAAAGGTTTCAGCGCATTTAACAACTCAAACGGCTTGCGGGAAAAGAAAATCAGCCAATCCGAAGGCTTAGGCGGCCTGCGGAAAAAGAGGCGCGGAGCTTATTCTACCCGGAAGGTCTGCCGGCTAAGGCATTTCCTACGGAGAAATGTTCGGCGAGCCCGAAAAATCCGGCAGGGGGAATGCCTCAAATACAGGGGGGCGGATCGGGTATATGTGGGGCATTGCAGGGGTAGGAAAAGGAAAAAAGGCGGGGGACACGTATTATTCGCCTATATTTGTGCCGCATCACATTATTTTATACATGAACGTGAACCCAAATAAGTATATACAGCTGAAAGGAGATTTAATCTCACTTGAAACGCCCATAGTTATGGGAATTTTGAACGTCACTCCCGATTCGTTCTTTGCCGAAAGCCGCAAGCAAGCCGATGCGGATATTGATGCCCGCCTGGCCGCCATAGCCGATGAAGGCGGGCGCATTGTCGACATAGGCGGCTGCTCGTCGCGCCCCGGCGGAACGGATGTGCCGGAGGAGGAGGAGATGCGGCGGCTGCTGCCCGCCCTAAGGCTTGCGCAGCATTATCCGGGGCTGGCCGTGTCGGTGGATACCTTCAGGGCGGGCATTGCAAGGCGTGCGGTGGAAGAGTTCGGCGCGGCTATGATCAATGATATCTCCGGAGGCGATCTCGACCCCGACATGTTCGGCACGGCCGCATCGCTGGGCGTACCCTATGTGCTGATGCACGGCCGGGGCTCGTCCGCAACGCTTAGCGCCGGCACCGTGGAGGGCGACCTTATAGTGGGCATTCGCAAGCATCTGGCCGAGCGAATAGACCGGCTGGAGCTCGCCGGCGTAAACGATATAATTATAGATCCCGGATTCGGCTTCGGCAAGACATTGGAGCAGAACCACGAGCTCATGGCTCATCTCAACTGCTTCGGTATATTCGGAATGCCTGTACTCGTGGGCGTATCCCGCAAGTCTATGATTTACCGGGCCGCCGGAACGGGGCCGGAAGACAGCCTGAGCGGCACCACGGCCCTGCACGTGCTGGCCCTGCTCAACGGCGCCGACATCCTCCGCGTACACGACGTGCGCGAGGCTGCCGAGGCCGTCCGCATCGTAAGTACATACAAAAAATACAGTAACAATAAAGCTCAAGAATCTCATGTGGATACAATTCGGAATCAAAGATCTGATTGACATATTCCTGGTGGCCGTCTTCCTCCATCAGATTTACAAGCTGATGCGCAGCTCCGGAACCATAGTGCTGTTTAGCGGCGTGGTGGCCTTCATTGCCGTATGGATTGTGGTATCCAAGCTGCTGTCGATGCGGCTCATGGGTGCCATACTCGACCAGCTGGTAGGCGTGGGCGTGCTGGTGCTGGTGATATTGTTCCAGGACGAGATACGCCGCTTCCTGTTTGCGCTCGGATCGCATCGCGGCTGGAAGATCTTCTCGCGCATGTTTCGCGGCAGGCATGCGATGGCCGCAAAGGAGGGCAGCTATGTGGCTCCGGTGGTGCTGGCTTGCATGAACATGGCGCGGAAGAAGACCGGCGCCCTGATCGTTATCCGCCGCGAAATGGATCTGTCCGTCTACGAGCATACGGGAGAGATGTTCGACGCCGACGTGAACGCCCGCCTTATAGAGAACATCTTCTTCAAGAATAGCCCCCTGCACGACGGCGCGCTCATCATATCGGACAACAGAATCAAAGCCGCCGCATGCATACTGCCGGTTGCGCAGAACGCCTCGCTGCCTAAAGATTTCGGGCTGCGGCACAGGTCGGCCCTGGGAATGTCTCTGGAAACCGATGCCCTGATAATAGTGGTATCCGAAGAGCGCGGCAAAATCTCCGTGGCCCGCAACGGCAAGCTCGAAGCGAATATCACGGCGGAAGAGCTCCAACAGAAACTTGCTTAGAGCGATAGCAAAAGCCTTACATTTGCAGCATGAAACCAAGGAACATCATATTAATCATATACCTGTGCCTGATGATTGCCCCGGGCGCACAGGCCCAGAGCGCAGCAGGAGGCGAAAGCAAAGGCACGGTTGTGTTTGCCGTAGTTGAGAACGGGGATACTATTCCGATAATACATCTGCGCGAGGTCGTGGTTTTCCCCAAACGCTTTTCCAATCCCAAGGAGCAACAGCGATACGACAGGCTTGTGCGCGACGTGAAGCGCACCCTCCCATACGCTAAAATGGTTTATTATACCCTTATCGAAACCTACGAGTACATAGAGACCCTGCCGACCAAAAAGGAAAAGGAGAAACACCTGAAACGCATGGAAAAGGAGCTGTTCAAGCAGTACAAGCCCGAACTTAAGAAGCTCACCCTTACGCAAGGCAAGCTGCTTATCAAACTGATAGACCGCGAATGTAACCAGTCCAGCTACAACATACTTCGAGCCTATCTGGGCAGCTTCAGGGCCGGCATCTGGAACGTCTTTGCCGGAGTATTCGGCGCCAGCCTGAAGGCAGAGTACGATCCCAAAGGCCGCGATGCTCTGACGGAGCAGGTGGTGGTGATGGTTGAAAAGGGCATGATTTGACGGGGCTTCTCCCCGCGACCGTACTGCGGCTCGGGCCGCAGGCTTCCCCCCTAACAGTACAGCATGGAGCGAGGACTTACTCGCTCTTTATTCCCTCCGCCTGCTCCGGCTTGCTTCTGTGTATCCTGAAGCCAACGGCAGCCATCAGTACGGTCATAAACGGGCTGATGAGATTGAAGAAACAGAAAGGGAAATATACGAAGGCGTCGACCTTGAGGACGTGCGACTGCGTCATTCCGCAGGTGTTCCAGGGAATGAGCGGCGAGGTTACGGTTACGGCGTCTTCTATGGTACGGCTCAGCAGGCGGTTCTCGTATCCCTTTCCGAGGTAAGTATCCTTAAACATATTCCCGGTGATAAGTATGGACATGTATTGATCGGCGGTGACGATATTGAAGAATATGCCCGAAGCCGCCGTGGATGCTACCATGCCGAAAGTGCTTTTCATAAACCTGATGATGGAGCCGATGATGCTCTGCAACATGCCGCTTGCCGTCATGGCCCCTCCGAAGCTCATGGCGCAAAGTATGAGCCAGATGGTGTTCATCATGCCGCCCATTCCTCCGGTGGAGACGAGGTCGTTAAGGCTTTCGCTGCCGGTCTCGACGGCTGTGGAGCCGAAGAGGGAGATAAAGACGCCCCTGAACATGGCTGCGGCTCCGCTTGCATCATCGCCTGCAATCTCATGGAGGATACGAGGCTGAAAGATGAGAGCAAGCAAAGCCGCCAAGGCTGCGCCTGCAAACAGGGTGATGAGCGCCGGCGTCTTGCGCGCAATAAGGATCCCCACCGTCAGAGGCGCAAGCAGCAGCCAGGGAGAGATGTGAAACGTGGCTTGCAGCGCAGCCGCATATTCGCCGGCCGTATGCGGAGATGCCGGAGTATGAAAAAATCCGGCTACGAGGAATATCAGCAAGGTGATAGTGATGGAGGGTACGGTTGTGAACAGCATGTACCTGATGTGCGTAAACAGCGGCGTGCCTGTAACCGATGCTGCCAGCACCGTCGTATCCGATAGCGGCGAGACCTTGTCGCCGAAGTAAGAGCCCGAAATGATTGCTCCTGCTATCCACGGCGACTGATATCCGTGTGCCTGCCCTATCCCCATGAGGGCCACGCCTATGGTTGCGACCGTTGTCCAGGAGCTGCCCGTGATGACGGACACCACGGCGCAAATAAGGCAGCTCGAGGCGAGAAACACGGACGAGTGAATCAGCTTCATGCCGTAGTAGATGAGCGTCGGTACGATTCCGCTTGCCATCCAGCTCCCCGACAGCGCTCCTATGAGCAGCAGGATGAAGATGGCCGGAGCGATGCCGGTGACGTTGGCGGTAATGCCGGCCTCTATTGTCTTCCAGCGTGTTTTACAGCAAAGCATAGCGATGAGCGAGCATACGGCCGTGGACATAAGCAGCACAATCTGACTGCTTCCGGCCAAAGCATCGCTGCCGAACATCCGTATAGAGACAAACAAAAGAGCTACCAGAGTAGCCAAAGGCAGTAGCGAAAGCAATAAGGACGGCTTCCCGTCAGGATAATTTTTCATGCAAGCAAATATTTAGAAGTATTAAAGAGTGACGGCTGCAAATATATGGGCGAAAAGCCAAAGAGGCAAGCCGCAACGCTGCCGGCAAGACCGTAACCGTCACCAACGTTCTGGGTCAGACCGTAGCCAAGACGGTAGTCTCCGGCAACAATGCAAGCATCTCGCTCTGCCCAAGGGCATAGTAGTTGTAAGCATAGACGGAACCTCCTCAAAGGCTTTGGTGAAGTAAACAAGACAGCTCGCTCTCCGGGGCGATAGATTTATAGGAACCCCTGCATGCTTGTCGTGCGGGGGTTTTTTAGATATTGGCGGCTGCTCATGCTGAAGAGCTGCTGGGGCTTCAGGCTGTTATGAGAATTTCCGGAACTGTGATTGATGCTGCCGGCGAGCCTGCACGCATCATCTTATGACAGCGCTGAAACTATTTGTAACCAATGCGACAGTCGCATTTTGCCCGAAAAAAGTTTGGAGTCAATGCTACTATCGCATTTTGCCCGAAAAAAGTTTTGGAGCCAATGCTACTATCGCATTTTGCCCAAAAAAAGTTTTGGAGCCAATGCTACTATCGCATTGAGGCAAAAATGCTTTTTTGAGGCCAATGCTACTGTCAACTTGTCGCCAAAACAGAATTTTGAGGCCGATGCGACTGTCAACTTGTCGCCAAAACAAAATTCGCAGACTAATGCGATAGTCGCATTGGCCTCAAAACAGATTTTTGGACTCAATTCCACCGCAAATTCTTCTCAAAAACCCCTTTTTACCTCAATGCTACAATCGCATTGGCTCCAAAACATTTT
>JAITGS010000071.1 GCA_031280435.1 Tannerellaceae bacterium
AAGAACTTGTTGACGTTTACGAATTTCCCAGGTTGGGATCCGGAATATGCATCTCTCAATACCGACGATTATGCACACCAGCGCGGCATCCGCAACATTGTTGTCGGCATAAAATTATCGCTCTAACATATTAATATATAATGATATGAAAACATATTTTCGTAAGAATATATTCTTCCAAATTATAGTGTTTGCGCTTGTGGCGCTTACTGCATGCGATGACGCGGCATTTTTAGCGGAAAAACCGCAAGATTTTCTTGCTCCGAACAATGCCTATTCAACTTTAGCGGGTATGAAACAGGGAATTACCGCTCTTCATTTCCGTACTCGCTACGACTGGTTCCAGCCGGGTGGCGACGATTATCAAGATTGCTTTGCCATATACAAAGGCGTTGGAACGGATATTGCTTTTCACGGCGAGGATCCTGGCAGCACAAGATTTTTGTGCAATTACTTAACCTATCTTGTGCCGACCTCATCATACGTTGAGGATTACTGGAAGCGTCCGTTTATTGTAATTCAATACGCTAACATGTTGATACAGGCTATTGACGAATCGGATGCGTCGATTTGGAGCAGCGAGGAGCAGAGATTGGCGTACAGAGCTGAGGCTCAGTTTTTCAGGGCATTCATGTATCGGCACTTAGTGTCGTTGTTCGGTGAAGTGCCCGTTATAGAGGAAGCCTTCAGTTCGGCTAAGACTGATTTTGTTCGCGATCCTTTAGAAAAAGCCTATGCTCTCATGGTTGCCGATCTCACAGCCGGCGCCACTCATCTTCCCGACCCAGGCAAGGAGGAGGATATGGGACGCATAACCAAGGGCGCAGCTTTGCACCTTCTCACAGAGATATACTTAATGCAAAAGCAATATGATCAGGCAATTGCATCGTCGTCGAGAGTTATCAACGACTTTGGATACAAGCTCATGACGGAAAGATTCGGAACTCAGAACGATGTATTCGGCACTGGTGACGTTTACCAGGATCTTTTCACTTATGGCAATCATAATCTGCAGGAAAACAAAGAAGCGATCTGGGTTGTACAGTTCGAACCACCAACGGTAATAGGAGGTGGCAATGCTAGAACGATCCGCGCTTTTGGGCCGGCTTACTTCCGTCTGGATTATACGCCCGACGGCTTCAAACCGTTCAGAGGCGAACTTGTAGACGGCGTATATACAGGCTATTCCGACACGCTCGGACGTCCTGTTGCATGGATACATCCTTCCGTCCTGATGACTCACTCGGCATGGGACGGCAATTGGAATAATGACATCCGCAATGCCCGGAATAACATAAAACGCGATTTTTATTTTGACAGCCCGACCTCAGCATTTCACGGTCAACTGATTGATTTTAGCCTTTATGCTGCGGACTATGCTGCCGGCAAACGTGACGCCATGCGCGATACATGTCAATATATCTTCCCGTATTTTATGAAAATGGCCGATCCTTGTAATATCCTTGTCGCACCGGCTCAATCCGGTAACGGTCAGGTTTTTAAGGACCAGTATGGTATGCGCCTCGCCGAGACTTACCTGATGCGCGCCGAAGCATATATTCAGAAAGGCATGAAAGCAGAGGCTGCTGCGGATGTGAATATGATTCGCAATCGCGCTAAGGCTAAACCTATTACTACGGATGAAGTCTCGCTTGATTATGTGCTGGATGAATCGGCTCGCGAGCTTTACGGCGAGACTTGCCGTCACTTTATCCTCCGCAGGACAGGCAAGCTCCTGGAGCGGGTTCGGAAATACAATAACAATCCTCGTATCCCAGCCTGCAACATTCAGGATTACAACGTGCTGTGGCCTATCCCACAATCGCAAATCGATCTAAATATTGATGTACCGTTTGCACAAAATCCCGGTTATAACTAATCGGAACATTTGATTTATTTTATTGGTGTATTAAATTTTATATAGAGGCTCTGAAAGAGTTTCTAATACTTAAAGCAATTTCAAGAAAAGCTTCTGCGTGAGCAGGAGCTTTTTTATATATATCAATGCAACAAGCCGTTGATGCCAAGCGATAAAGGTGGGCATGGGCTGAACCGTGGCCTGATTTGATAAGGGAGGAGCTAAGGATAGCTAACAAGAAAAGGTTTATCGGTCAACAATCGTCACATACATATGCAGCTTGCCGTTTCGGATGCTAACATCTCTGCATCAAGGAATTTCATATATCGGACTGCTCAACTTTCATCCGGCAGGATATTCTTAAAACTTCATTGCATAAACAGCGAACTTGTTTTGCATGTAAGGCTGGTTTGCATGCTTAGATATATTGATCTTGATAATAGACGCCGGTAATAGTGGCAATGCCATAGGTTTTCTTACCTTTATCGGAGGAAATCCGGCAATATCCGGCGCACAAGTTAAAATAGGATTTTAATTAAACTATATATAAGATAAAAATGAAGAAGACAGCATTAGCAATTGTTTTAACGTTTGCCTCAGTTGCGCTTATTGCAACAGGTGAAAAAGCCCTGGGGAAAGATGTTACCCAGGCATACGTTTCCGGATTTGTGTATGAAGATGCAAATCGGAACGGTAAAAAAGATCGTAATGAGAAGGGAATTACACAGGTTGCCGTATCCAATGGCCTTGATGTGGTTCTGACAGATAAGGCCGGCAAGTATCAATTAACCGTTGGAATAGACAACATTATCTCCGTCGTAAAGCCATCCGGCTATCAATTTCCCCTGAATGAATACAATATTCCGAAGGCTTTTTATATCCACAAGCCTAAAGGATCGCCTGTGTTGCGTTACGAGGGAGTGAAGCCTACCGGAGCCCTGCCCAAGTCAGTTGATTTTGCATTATATAAATATGAGGAGCCGGACAATTTCAGTGCCTTTATATTTGGTGATACTCAAGCTTATAACGATACGGAACTTGATTACATGAAGCACAGGACGGTTGCCGAAGCCAAAGAGCATGCCCAAGGCGTAAGCTTCGGCATCACTCTCGGCGACTTGGTTGGAGACACTTTGCCACTTCATCAGCCATACAAAGAGACGATTTGTCAAATCGGCCTGCCTTGGTATCACGTAATGGGCAATCATGATATGAATTACGACGTAGAAGTAGACAGCCTTTCCGACGAGAACTTCGAATTGCACTTCGGCCCGCCCAATTATGCATTTAACCATGGCAAAGCCCACTTCATTGTGCTCGACGATATACTTTATCCCCATCCGCTAAGCGGAAAAGGCTATTGGGGCGGGCTTCGCGACGATCAATTGCAATTCGTTGAGAATGACCTGAAATATGTGCCAAACGACCGCCTTATCGTCATCTCCATGCACATCCCGCTCACCGACATTGAAAGCTGGGATGCCTTCAGAGCAGCCGACCGGCAACAGCTTTGCCGCATCTTACGCGATTATCCCAACGTGTTGTTCCTCAGCGCTCATACTCACTTTCAAGCCCAGCGCTTCCTTGGCAAAGAACAGGGCGTCGACCGCATCAGGCCCATCCACGAATACAACGTTGGCACAACCTGCGGCGACTGGTACTCAGGCATCCACAACGAAAAAGGAATACCCGTTTCCACCATGCGCGACGGTACTCCAGCCGGATTTGCAATCCTCCGAATCAACGGAAATCAATACATAATCGACTATAAAGTGTTCGACAAGCCACAATACTATCAAATTGCCGTTTACAATCCCAAAGTTGTACCGGCAAAACGCTCTACAACTGCAGGCATTTATGCCAACGTTTTCATGGGAAACATATACAGCGTTGTGGAATACCGGATTGATGAAGGAGCCTGGATAAAGATGAACAAAACCGTGGCATTCGACCCAGCCTATTACCGTTATGTTCAAGATTGGGACTATGCGGACAAGCTTCCCTCAGGCCGTCGCCCCTCCAATCCCATTCCCTGCGACCATTTATGGCGCGGAGCCGTACAAACAAATCTCCCGGTCGGCGTTCACTATATTGAAGTGAGGGCCACCGACATGTTCGGCCGCACATTTACCGAAAAAAGTGAATACAGAATTGAATAAAGTAAAGGCGGCAAAAGTGATAAATCGGCCTCAGATCTCCCTGCAAGCCCGCGATAAGCGGGCTTTTCTTTTTTGGGGAAGAGCAAAGCATACTTCTTGACACAGCATTGCTATCGTTCCTATTGCGGAGAACCCCAATATGCCCATAGACACTCAAAATAATTCCCCAATATTGATTAACCGGAAAATGTCGGCATGCTATTGATGTGATTACAAGAGCTTTACGTGCTTGTATCGAAACTTTCCGTGCATGCACTGAAGGTTCCCGTGCATGCACTGAAGGTTCCCGTGCATGCACTGAAGGTTTCCGTGCATGCACTGAAGGCTCCCGTGCACGCACTGAAGGTTCCCGTGCATGCACTGAAGGTTTCCGTGCATGCACTGAAGGTTCCCGTGCATGCACTGAAGATTCCCGTGCATGCACTGAAGGTTTCCGTGCATGCACTGAAGGTTTCCGTGCATGCACGGAAGGTTCCCGTGCGTGCACAAAAGCAAAGAGGATATAATCCCCTGTACGTACGTTATCTCAAAAATGCTTGCAAATTCTCTCTGCTATTGCAAAATCACCTTATTTCTTATATTATACTTTATAATAGAATTGCTTTTCTTGCCAATTCTCCGGATATGAAGCCAAACCTGCATATTGGAGATTATAGGTACCCTTTTCTATATCGAGAAATGGGTTATTAACAGTTCTTTAAAGGGAGGGTTGCGGTGCAGGCCATAGCTCTTAACGCATATTAGCATACGATTTATATGGAATTACAGAAAAAGTGTATCTTTGCATCATGTTTTTCATGGTATTTTAGATTTAAGGTTAGTAAAAAAGAATGGTTGTCGTGATGACAACCTCTTTTTTCATACATACATAACAACCGTAGATTCCCACTGATTAAAACTCAAGCAACAGCTCATCACCTTCTTTCAAATCCACAGAAATCACACCATCAAATACAGGTAAAGAGATGTTTTTTTGATTTACTGCGATTCCAAAGTTGCCGGTATTTTCCGGTAATTTAATCCGCCAAACGTTGGTTGTCAACGCTTTCAGTGAGGCGTGCTGCAAGCTTCCGCCAGCCCATCGCGCTGCAACTTCGCCTCCACCTGTGACTTTCAGTCCGTAGAAACTGCCGTGCGTCCAGGCGTCGGGCAGTGCGGGCAGAAAGTTGACGACGCCTGCGTGAGATTGAACAAGCATCTCTGCTATGCCGGCCGTTGCGCCAAAGTTGCCGTCGATTTGGAAGGGCGGATGCGAGCATAACAGGTTTGGGCCGGTGCCTCCGCCAACGCCATTGTAGTCGGTTTCGCCGTATCGGATAGCGGGCGCGAGTAGGTCTACCAAAAGTTTCAATGCATGATTGCCGTCCTGAAGTCGCGCCCAAAAGTTTATCTTCCAAGCCATTGACCATCCGGTGCTTTTGTCGCCGCGGGCTTCGAGTGTTTTCCGAGCCGCCTCGGCTAAGGCGGGGGTTTGTGCAACTGTAATTTCATTGCCGGGATAAAGCCCGTAGAGGTGTGAAACGTGGCGGTGATGCGGTTCGGCTTCTGCAAAAGATTCGAGCCATTCCATTATACGACCGTCGGTGGCTATAGTGGTGGGCATGAGGCGTTCGCGCTTGGCAATGAGTTCGCCGGCGAAGGCGGTGTCTATGTTGAGGATGCGGGCGGCTTCAATAGTATTTGTAAACAATTCTCGGATTATTTGATTGTCCATGGTGGAACCGGCGCAGGTGTGAATATTCTTTTCGTTGAATACAAAAGCATTTTCGGGAGAAGATGTTGGGGCCGAAACAAGGTAACGGCTACGCGGGTCTTCAACCAGCATATCGGTAAAGAAAAGAGCCGCGCCACGCATAACCGGGTATACCTCAGCAAGATAGGCCTTGTCCTGAGTATATAAATAATGTTGATAAAGATGCTCGCACAGCCATGCTGCCGACGTGTTGGTGGCCCCCCAGGAAGGATGCTCGCCGGGGGCTGTAAACTCCCAAAGGTTGCCGAGAATATGTGTCACCCATCCGCGCGCATTGTAGTATACCTCAGCGGTTTGCTCGCCGCTCGCCACCTGTTGTTTTGTCCATTCGATAAGGGGCATGTGCAACTCGGAAAGGTTGGTTACTTCTGCAGGCCAAAGATTCATCTGGAGGTTTATGTTGAGGTGATAATCTCCGTTCCAAGGCGTTCGTATCGTGTTGGCCCACAGTCCCTGAAGGTTGGGAGGCAGGAGGCCGGGGCGCGTGGAAGATATCAGCAGATAGCGTCCGAACTGAAAGTAAAGAGCGATGAGTCCCGGATCATTCTTGTCTTTTTGAAAGGCTTCCAGGCGGTCAGGCATAGGCAAATCATCCTTGTCGCTACGACCAAGTTCGAGCGCCGCGCGGTTAAACATGCGAGAATAGGCGTCAATATGAGCGCTTTGCAACGTAGCATAATCTTTTTTACCGGCGGCATTGATGAGGGCAGCGACTTCGTCGCCCGGCTCTTTACCAAAATAGTCGGTAGCCATGCTTACAAAAATAATAGCCTCCGTGGCATTTTTCACAGACAAAGTCCCTCTCGATGCGGTGAGTCTGCCTCCTCCGGGAAGGGAAATGTGAACGCGGGCAGCATATTGCATGCCTGCGCCGTCGGTTCCGTTGGTCATCCGACCATGTATTAACAGGTCGTTGCCGGAAACTTCAACGGCATAACGCTCAGGACGATTCATGCCTATCGAAAAGTTCAGTGCCTCATCCATATCGGCTGTCAGGCGGATAACGCCAACGTCGTCGCTAAACGATGTAAAAGCTTCGCGAACATACTTAACTCCATTAATTTCAAATGATACTCTGGCAATAGCGTCGGAGATATTGAGCTCACGGCGATATGATGCAGCATCAGGAATTATGTCAGCGGGCAGCTCATAGTCAATCACGAGGTTAGCCAGAATCTGAAAGCTGCCGTAGGGCACTTCAGCACCATTTCCCAGTCCGCTACCTTCGCCTTTGCAAACAAAATTCTTGTACATAAGTTCCTGAGCTTCGTCATTCTTGCCCTGGAATAGCAAATGTCGAATGGGGCTAAGGTAACGGTAGGCATTAGGGTTATCGGCATCTTGCTTTCCGCCCGACCAGAGAGATATTTCGTTGAGTACAAAGGTTTCGCGATTAATTCCACCGTCGGGCATCATTCCGATACGTCCGTTGCCAAGCGGCAAAGTTTCTTCCCAGATGCGCGCCGGGCTATTGAAAAAGTATACAAGAGCCGGACGGCTGTCGGCTACCGGACGGTTGCAACTTACAAAAAGTAGCAGAGATATGCATAATAGCAGTGTGTGTGTTTTCATTCTTACAATTATTTAATGTGACTAAAAACTTTGCATTTCATATAGTTGTTTATAATAACCATTGAGAGCAAGCAATTCCTCATGCGATCCGCGCTCAATGATTGCCCCCTCATTCATTACACAAATTTCGTCGGCATTGCGAATAGTTGAGAGGCGATGAGCAATGACGATAGTGGTGCGGTTGCGCATCAAGTTTTCAAGAGCCTCCTGCACAAGACGTTCCGACTCAGCATCCAGAGCCGATGTTGCCTCGTCGAGGATGAGTATCGGAGGATTCTTCAGGATAGCCCTCGCGATGCTAATCCGTTGCCTTTGACCGCCGGAGAGTTTTCCTCCCCGATCGCCTATGTTGGCAGCGTAGGTACCGTCGGTTGCCATGATGAAATCGTGGGCATTGGCAATTCGGGCGGCGTTTTCAACTTCGGAAGGGGATGCGTGGTCAACGCCAAAAGCAATGTTTTCGTAAAAGCTATCGTTAAAAAGTATAGCCTCCTGATTTACATTTCCCATAAGGCCTCTAAGGTCGTGCAGGCTTGCCTCACGAATATCAACGCCATCAATCGCAATGCTCCCCTCCGTCACGTCGTAAAAGCGGGGGATAAGATCAACCAGCGTGCTCTTGCCCGAACCAGACGGCCCCACCAAAGCGATAGTTTTTCCCTTTGGAATCAGCAGATTAATGCCCTTCAAGATCCATTCATCCTTATACTTAAACCACACGTCGGAGAACCGAATAGAGTGCTCCAGAGTTATGGGGCTCGCAACGTCCGGATCGCGGACGGTAGGTTCAGCCGTCAGAATCCGATCGATGCGGATCATGGAGGCAAGCCCCTTCTGTATGGCGTAAACGGCTTTGCTCAAATCTTTTGCAGGATTGATGATGCTATAAAATATCACGAGATAATATATAAAGGTAGAGGCATTGATCGGACTGTTATCACCAAGGATAAGGGAGCCACCGTACCAAAGCACAATGGCGATTGTCAATGTTCCGAGAAATTCGCTCATAGGATGCGACATTTGTTGACGGCGATAAATGCGGTTGGTGATACGACGAAAAACCTCATTACTCTTCTCAAATCGCACTCGAATCTTCTCTTCGGCATTGAAAGCCTTGATGATACGCAGCCCGCCGAGAGTTTCCTCCATCATACTCATCAACATGCCCCACTGCTCCTGCCCGGCAAGCGACCGTCGCTTCAACGTTTTCCCCACTTGCCCTATTACGTATCCGGCAGCAGGAAGGAGAATGAGCACAAAAAGCGTAAGCTGCCAACTTATAAGCAGCATGCCCGTAAGATAAATGGCAATCAGTATGGGATTTTTGAATAGCATGTCGAGCGAGCTCATCACCGACGCTTCAATCTCATTTACGTCGCCCGACACTCTGGCAAGGATGTCGCCCTTCCTCTCCTCGGAGAAAAATCCCAGCGAAAGATGCAGTATTCTATCATTAATTTGGTTGCGGATATCCCTCACCACGCCGGTGCGAATCGGAATCATTGTGAAGGAAGCCAGGTAAGTAGCCATCACCTTCAGAAAAGTCATCAGCACCAAAAAGAGGCCCAGCATCACGAGAGCAAACGACCCGCCATGCTCAGCCATTATTTCGCTAACGTATGCAAAGAAATTATTTTTCGCCACAGCGCCCAGCTCTTTCAGCGAATCCCACGATGCAAAGTCCGGATTCCACTCCATATATGTATAAACATTCTCATCCATTTTAAATAGGATATTAAGAATAGGAATGATAAGCGCAAAGGAAAAAAGGTTGAGCACAGCCGCCAACACATTGAACACAACATTCCAAATAAGATAGCTCTTATACGGTGGGACAAATCGCCTGAAGATGCGGAGGAGCTCAAACATAGTATTGTCGCAATACAGTCTTCATCATTTATACCGAACCCACTTAGCAATCTCCTTAAACGATGGCTTCTTGCCGTACATTAAAATGCCAACGCGATAGATCTTGCCGGATAGCCACACAATACCGGTTGAAGTGACATACAAAAGCACCAGCGACAGGAGCTTTTCCCAGAGAGGAACCTCAAACGGCAGCCGCATCATCATCACAATAGGCGAAGTGATCGGAATAAGCGAGCACCAGAAAGCAAGAGGCCCATCAGGATTGTCCATACTGTAAATACCTGCGTAGAGGGCAAATACAAGTAATAGCGTAATCGGCATCATGAACTGCTGAGTATCTTCGGCCTGGTTCACGGCCGAACCTATGGCGGCAAACAAAGCTGCAAAAAGTAAATAACCTCCAATGAAATAGAGTATAAAATAAATTGCGATTTCCGAATAATTAATAGTGGAAATAAGATTCATAATTTTTGCCCCCTCGCCAATCTCTGGAGGCGCAACAGTCATACCGGGATTCATCATTTGCGCCTGCTGGAGGGCCGACGGATCTATGCCGCCTCCCAAAAATACCTGCATGCCAATGAAAAGTCCAATAAGCATCATCGCCCACAGAACGAGCTGAGTAAGCCCCACTAAAGCGATGCCGACAATCTTCCCCATCATCAGATCAAAGGGCCTTACGGACGAAATCATCAGCTCAACTATACGGTTTGTTTTCTCCTCCTGAACCCCGGTCATCACCATAGCCCCATAAATCAGAATAAACATATATATCAGCATCGTGAAGACAAAACCAACGCCCATTGCGATTCCCGTCGATGATTCCGTTTCACGCCCATCTTCTTCCCATTTTATGGTTTGCAGCTGAACGTTCACTTTACTCTCGGCAATGATTTCCTTAATATTAGGAATGTTGAACGATGCAAGCTTTTCATCTTCCAGAAATCGCGTAAGGGTTCTGTCAACAATTCCGCTTAGCTCCTGGGGGATTTGTTTCTCCGAATATATTGACACCGCACGCGGATTTTGGAGCAAATCGCCCGATATGCTCAGGATAGCAAACAGAGATTTGTCGCGGGAGTTTCTATATTCATCCAAAGACTTGACGCTACTAATAAAACGGTAAGTTTCCGTATCCTTAAAGAGCGATTCGTACTTGTCTGTCGCGTCAATAATCGCAACAGTACGCACCTCGCTACTCTTTATTCGCGACATCCAGAGCGGAAGAGCCACCATGCCGACCATGAGAAACGGCATCAGTATCGTTAAGATAATAAACGATTTCTTACTTACCCTTCTCAAATATTCTCTCTTAATTACAATACTTAATTTGTTCATACTTTACTGTGAATTTTTACCGGATACGGTATTTATGAATACTTCATTCATTGATGGGAACTCCTCCGTGAAGGAGAGGATTTCGAACTCGCGAGCGATAGCTGCAAGCAGTTCGGCATTGCTGTATGCCTGCGGCTTTCGGATGCGCAGTTCGGTAGTATCTTGCAGGTTACGCTGTTCAATGATCTCAAATGGAACATTTGGGGCAACGAAAGGCTTCTCGTCGAGAGGAATTTGTACCGTGAAAGTATTGGTTTTGTATCTACGGCGAATCTCCCTCACCTGTCCGGACAGAACAACCTGCGATTGGTCGATAAGTGCAATTTCATCGCAAATCTCCTCAACCGAAGCCATGTTATGAGTGGAAAAAATGATGGTCTTCCCCGCGTTTTTCAGCTCAATAATCTCCTGTTTGAGCAGATCGGCATTAATAGGGTCGAAGCCGCTGAATGGTTCGTCAAAGATCAGTAGCTCAGGGTCGTGAATCACCGTGATAATGAACTGAACCTTTTGCTGCATGCCTTTAGAAAGCTCTTCGAGTTTACGATTCCACCAGGATTCAATCTCAAATTTATGGAACCAGCTCTTCAGACGATTCCTGGCCTCCGCATAACTTAGGCCCTTGAGCTGAGCAAGATAAATAGCCTGCTCGCCCACCTTCATCTTGCGGTACAAACCCCGTTCTTCGGGCATATATCCGATGCGAAAAACGTCGCTTTGACGAATTTCGCGGCCCTCAATCAACACAGTGCCGCTATCGGGCGCCGTAATGCGGTTGATAATACGAATGAGGGTGGTTTTTCCGGCTCCGTTGGGCCCCAGGAGGCCGAAAATGCGTCCGCGTGGAACACTAATACTCACCCTGTTGAGGGCAAGATGGCCGGAAAACTGTTTAACAACTTCTCTTGTTTCAATAAAATACATAGTCTTCTTTAATTATTACATTTTTAAAATAATACGTTCGCCAATAAGTTTGTTTAGCCCTTTCTTAATATTGTTGAGTGAGGTTTTTTCCGTCATCAGGGCAATGATTTCGTCCGCGTTGCCCACCTCTTGCATTTGTTTGATGCGCTCGTCGATGGCATCTATGTCATGACGGATGCAAGCCTCTTTAAATGCGAAAATATCGTACGGAACAAGGTGGTTCAGGCGCTCCTCCTCCTGTTTGAACTGTGTAAAGCGCGAGTGATATTTGCTCAACAGATATTTGTCGGCGGCAAGGTCGGCAGCAAGGCGG
This sequence comes from Tannerellaceae bacterium, assembly GCA_031280435.1. Classification (GTDB taxonomy): domain Bacteria; phylum Bacteroidota; class Bacteroidia; order Bacteroidales; family Tannerellaceae; genus DFXE01. The sequence continues at coordinate 11,787 of JAITGS010000071.1, forward strand.
CTCACATCCGCGTCGGGGTGCGTAAGGAAGTAGCGGACAGCCTGAAAACCCGCATCTCTGGCGTGTTCCTCAGCCTCGTCAAGCATAAGTTTATACATAGGAGTACGGAAAAACATCTCATCCACGCGCAGTTCGCCGGCTATGTATTCCGCCACAAGTATGTTGGTCATTTCTCCCGTTACGGTGTCGACATATTCATCGAGAACACGCTCACCATATCGTACGATGTAACGCAATAACGTCAGTTCATAGGCCTCAAATGGAGATTTAGGCGCCGCCGGGAGCTCGTTGGGGAGGGCAACAGGCTCGTTTACCTCAGTGGAATCCGTTTGCAGCACCTCTTCGTTGCGCTTGATTGGCATTTGCATCTTTTCGCTTTTCTCGATGAGGATTTTGTTGACCTCATAAAGCAAAATCTGCTCACTCATTTCCATCAGCACGCTACATTCTTTAATATACAAAGCTCGCGAAATATTATCGGGCACAATGGCGACGGTCTTCACAATATCAGCAATTGCACCGGCCCGCCTTATTGGGTCGGCGCCCGCATCGCCAAGCATGAGCTTTGTTTTGAAGCGTATGAAATCGGCCTCATTTTCACGTATATACTCAACAAAGCCGGCAGCGTTGTGCTTGCGGGCAAAAGAGTCGGGATCGTCGCCGTCGGGCAGTAGCACAACCTTCACGTTCATGCCCTCTTCCAGCAGAAGGTCGATGCCGCGCAAGGCAGCGCGGATGCCGGCCGCATCGCCGTCGTAGAGCACGGTTATGTTGTTCGTAAAGCGGCGGATGAGGCGGATTTGTCCTTGCGTGAGGGCCGTTCCGGAGGATGCAACCACGTTTTCAAGGCCGGCCTGGTGCATGGAAATCACGTCGGTATATCCCTCAACAAGGAAGCAACATTTCTCGCGCATAATGCTTTGCTTCGCGAAGAAAATTCCGTAGAGCTCATTGCTTTTGTGGTAGATTTCGCTCTCCGGAGAGTTTACATATTTTGCAACCTTCTCCTCCTTCTTCAGGATTCTGCCTCCGAAAGCTATGACTTTGCCGCTGATTGTGTGCACCGGGAATATCAATCGGCCGCGAAAACGGTCGACCGACGAACCATTGTCGTACGTAACTATAAGACCGGTTTTCTCCAGATACTCTTTGCGATAGCCAAGGCGGACGGCTTCCTTAAAAAGGGCGTCGCGCTCCTCCGAACCGTATCCGAGGCCGAACTTGCGGATAATATCGTCGCGAAAGCCCCGTTCGCGGCAATATCGCATCCCTATGCTCTGGCCCTCAGGGCTTTCATGCAGCACAGAAACGAAATATTTCTCGGCCCAACTGTTTACAATCATCATGCTTTCCCGGTCTCCGCGGGCAAGTTTTTCAGAATCGCTCTCCTCTCTGTCCTTTACATCTATATTATACTTTTTTGCGAGATAACGCAGCGCGTCAATATACGAAAGTTGCTCGTGCTTCATTATAAAATGTACGGCAGTGCCTCCCTCTCCGCAGGAAAAACATTTACAAATATTTTTAGAGGGCGAAACATAGAAGGAGGGCGACTTATCGGAATGAAAAGGGCAAAGCCCAACGAAATTTACGCCTCGCCTGCGCAGCGATACAAATTCCGAAACAACGTCAACTATATTGCTCGCATCTAATATTTTATCAATGGTAGCCCGGTCTATCACAATCTTTATATGATGTTTTTGGGCAAAGCTAATGATTAATTAAGATATTCGTGCATAGCGCTCCTCGGCTCTCATATTGCGCGCCCCCGTATCAATAGTGAATTCCCTCAGTTTTTTATGGCCCTCAACAAGGGAAATGTGGGGCTCAAAAAGTATTTTAGGGAAGCCCATAAACAGATTAGGGGAGCCCATAAACGGATTAGGGGAACCCATAAACAGATTAGGGGAACCCATAAACGGATTAGGGATCATAAAAAAATAAAAAATCGCGTCCCTTATTTGGAGATTTAAAAACTCGTAATTAACTTTGCAGCATAAAAATCGAATCTTCAAAACAGATAAACAATGTCCACTTCACATGATTGGTTACCTCAGAACCACCAGGAATTACATAGCATGCTCATTCAAATGTGGGCTTACCTTTCGACTACGGAAGTGCTCAACCGTCTGGGATTTACAGCAGTTGAGGATCATCCTTCGGCAGGTGAACGCGATGCTGTACCCATTAATCTTTCTCCGATAGGCAAGTGGCTTTTTAATTTCTATAAGCCGCGCCATGATGTTTATATTGAGGCTTATACGGCCTGGTCGAATACGGCTAAGCGTAGCGCCGAACATAATCTCACTCTCAAAAACACCGAGAAGGATGTGAAGGAGGCCGTACGTCAGCTATACATATATATAAAAGCAAACCCTATCACAACGGATGAGGACAAGCTTGAAATGGGCTTCCCCGTTCATGAGGATACGGTACACACTCCGTCGGCTGTGCCCGATTCCTGGCCTGTTGCAGAGGTGCTTAATCCGTCTGTGGGAGTGCTTCATTTTCAGTTTACCGACTCTAAAAGCCATAAGCGCGGCAAGCCTAAAGGCGTTCACGGCGCACTGATTCGCTGGTTAGTCAGCGAAACCATGCCGGCGCACTGGGAAGAGCTTATTAATAAAACATTTGCAACGTCTCAACCCATTACTTTGGTCTTTGATGTTTCCATGCAGGGCAAGACCATATATTATTCAACGTGTTGGGAGAATAACGCCGGGAAGCAAGGCCTGTTCAGTCCGATTGCAAAGGCTATTATCGCTTGAGAATCACCATATATATACAAGGTGTTCACGGTTTCGGCTGTGAACACCCCGTTTGAAACCAAAAGCCTTAAAAACTTCGCGGCTATTATAAGAAATCACAAAAAACAATTCTCTGCAATGAAACGTACCCTCGCTTTTTTAATGCTTTCCGTCCTCATCGTCTTCTCTGCCGGCGGCATAGAGATGCAGAAGGTGGCTCCGGTAAAAAATGTTATCCTTTTGATTCCCGATGGCACCTCGCTTGCGACCGTATCGTTGGCCAGATGGTTAATGAACTACGAATCAGGGGAGCAGACGGTCAACAAACTTGCCATCGACCCCTACATCTGCGGTACGGTCATCACTCACTCGTCCAATGCGCCCATAGGCGACTCTGCGCCCACTACTTCCTGCTATATGACAGGCTATCCGAGCCTTACCGGCTTCGTTTCCACCTATCCTCCGGCCGATCCGGAAAATGATATTTACCCCGTTGACCCTACCCGCGCCTATCGTCCTCTGACAACAGTCCTCGAGGCCGCCCGTTGGAAGTTTAACAAGGCTACGGGGTTGGTTGTCACCTGCGAGTATCCCCATGCTACTCCTGCCGACTGCGCCGCTCACAGTTGGCAACGCGATAATTACAAATGGATTTCCCCGCAAATGGTTCATAACAACATAGACGTTGTTATTGGCGGCGGCGCCGCTATTATATCCGAGAAAGAAATAGAATATCTCAAAGGGAAAAATCATTCGGTGTACCTGAATGATATTGAGAAGATGCGAAATGATAAATCCACTAAGATGTGGGCTCTTTTCGGGAAGCGCACTATGAGTTATGAAATAGATCGCGACCCTGCGGCTCAGCCTTCTTTGGAGGAGATGACCCGCATTGCTCTCGGCAAGTTGGATAAGTCGAAGGAGGGTTTTTTCCTGATGGTTGAGGGTAGCCGTATCGACCATGCGGCTCATGATAATGATCCTGCAACTATGGCTCGCGAGATGCTTGCCTTCGACAAAGCTTGCAGGGTGGCCTTTGAATTCGCGAAAAAGAACAAAAACACGGCTATCGTTATCCTTCCCGACCATGGTAACAGCGGCATCAGCATTGGCGTGCGCAGCAGAGAGGCTTATGATCGCCTCAGCAAGAAGGAGCTGTTCGGCAATCTCTCCAAGTACCGCATGTCGGCGTCGGAGCTTGCCCTCCGAATCAATCCCAAGCGCGTTAAGCATCCGGAGGATACCATCATGAAGTATACGGGCATACGCCCTACCCGCTCCGACATAGATGCACTGAATGCGGCCGACACTGCGAGGCTGAAGGACTGGGTTTCGCGCTGGATGACGGCCCAGACTTTCATTGGCTTCACCACCGGCGGACATACGGGCGAGGAAGTATTCCTGGCGGCCTGGCATCCTCAGGGTCATGTGCCTTCCGGCGTGAATACAAACGTGGAAATCAATGCTTACCTCTGCGCTCTTTTGGGGCTTTCGCACAAAGATCTTGATGCCCTTACCGAAAAATACTATGCGCCGGACTCTACTTTGTTTGACAAAAACAAATACGATCGGGCAATAATCACTGAAAACTCTGAAACCTTCCTGAAGGTGACTAACCGTTCCAACAAGCGAGAAATCAGGCTCCCCGCTCACACGAACCTTGTCATTCGCAGGGCTAATGCAAGCGCTCTCCCGGATACGGCCTACGCTCCTTCGGTTGCGATCCACGTTGACGTCAACAAGCAATTTTATATAAACGGCGATGCACTGAAAGGCTACCTTGACAAGCCGTAGAGCCAGATGAACGGCCTCTGGGTACTTCTCATCATAGCCATATATTTCGCTGCGCTCCTCATCATTTCCCGCATTACAGGCGGTAAGGACGGAGGGAGCAACGATGCCTTCTTCCTCGGCAACCGACAGTCGCCCTGGTACATCGTGTCGATCTCTATGGTGGGGGCTTCGCTGTCGGGGGTGACCTTTGTGTCGGTTCCCGGCATGGTTAGGAGCATTGATATGACTTATATGCAAACGGTTCTCGGCTTTTTTGTCGGTTATATAGTCATTGCTCGTGTTTTGCTGCCCCTCTACTATAATCTCAGGCTCACTTCTATATATGCGTACCTCGGTAAACGGATTGGGCCGTGCGCTCATCTGACGGGTACGTCTTTCTTTCTGTTATCGAAGATGATAGGCGCGGCTGCTCGGTTCTATCTTGTGGCGGTTATCTTGCAGACTTACGTGTTTGATGCCTGGGGCGTACCCTTTGCGGTGACGACTTTGGTTAGTGTAGCCCTCGTGTGGGCTTATACGTTCCGCGGCGGGATTAAAACGATTGTCTGGACGGATACTGTGCAGTGTATCTGCTTTATTGGTATGCTCGTAATGATTATCTGTAGCGTTGGCCAAAGGCTTGGACTCGATGCGGGCGGCTTGCTTCGCACTATCTCGACGAGCGCCCACTTCCGCATCTTTGAATGGAGCGATCTGCATAGCACGCAGCACTTTGCCAAGCAATTCGTGAGCGGCATTTTCATTACTATCGTCATGACCGGTCTTGATCAGGACATGATGCAGAAGAATCTTTCCTGCCGTAATCTTCGCGAAGCCCAGCGGAACATGTATACTTACGGTTTTTTGTTTACGCCGGTTAATTTCCTGTTTTTGTGCCTCGGTTTGCTGCTGTTAACGCTTGCATCTCAGCAAGGCATCACCCTACCCTCTTCGAGTGACGACATTCTCCCTATGTTTTGCGCCGGCGATATGCTTGGGGGAGCCATGCCTGTTTTTTTTGCGATCGGTATCATTGCGGCTGCGTTCAGTAGCGCCGATTCGGCTCTGGCAGCCCTGACGACGGCCTTCTGTGTAGATATTTTGAGGATTGAGAAGGAGGCAGATGAAGGTCGCGCGCGGAGGATCCGAAGGCGTACGCACGTTGTGGTGGCCGTTGTTTTTGCCCTTATCATCCTCGCCTTCAAAGCTCTGAACAATCGAAGTGTTATCGACGCCATCTACATGATTGCGTCTTACACATACGGGCCACTGCTGGGCCTCTTTACCTTCGGGCTGTTCACCCGGCGGAGGCCTGTCGACCGACGGATTCCGGTGGTGTGCATTCTATCGCCTATTGTTTGCTTTGCGCTGAGTATGTGGGTTGAACGACGCTTCGGCTACACTTTCAGCTACGAAATGCTGATGATCAATGCAGCTATAACGTTCGCCGGCCTCTGGATTGGGAGCGAAAAAGGGGGTATGAAGGCCGATACCTGTTGAGTAGAATTGGAACGGGCCTTGGCAGATCTCTCAATTATTCCGTACATTCACCATACATTAATTATATATATAAGAACGACCATGAGAACAAAGTTTTTTTGCGTTTGCCTGCTGCTAATTGCGGTCATTGGCAACTACATGTCGGCACAGCCGGCCCAGAAAATGATCAGCGTTGTGGTATCGCCCGACCGCGCAGACTGGAAATACAAGACGGGCGAAGATGCGAGTTTCACTGTTCAGGTGTTGCAATATTCGGTACCAATTAAGGATGCGACCGTTGATTATGAGCTTGGTCCGGAGTTTTTCCCTAATGTTATCAAGAAAGATGTTAAGCTGAAAGACGGCAAACTCACGCTTAAGGGGACTATGAAGGAGCCCGGCTTCCTACGTTGCAAGGCGACGGTCAAAATCGGAGGGCGTACATATGAAGGTTTGGCTACGGCGGCCTTCGATGAAGGTAACATCAAACCCGCCACCGAGGATCCTAAGGACTTCGAAGCTTTCTGGGCCTCTGCCATAGAGGATGCGCGCAAGATTTCCCTTGACCCGCTCCTCAAACTCTTGCCTGAACGCTGCACTCCAACGCAGAACGTGTTTGAGGTGAGCTTCCAGAACGACCGCATCGGCTCGCGCATCTACGGCATATTGATTATGCCCAAGAAAGCAGGCAAGTATCCTGCCATTCTGCAAGTTCCCGGCGCCGGCATCCGCCCGTACAACGGCTCCAACTACGGTGAGGAGGTGATCACGCTCGAAATAGGCATCCATGGAATCTCAGTGACGCTGGCTCCCGAAGTGTACTTCAACCTTTCAGCCGGCGCCCTCTCCGGCTATTGGAATCTGAATCGCAACGACAAATCAACGCACTACTACAAACGAGTTTACACGGGCTGCGTCCGTGCCGTGGACTTCATCTTCACGCTTCCGGAGTTCAACGGCCGGACGATTGGCGTGACCGGAGGCAGTCAGGGAGGCGCATTGTCGATCGTGACGGCCGGACTTGACTCGCGGATAGGCTTCCTCGCCCCGTTCTACCCCGCCCTTTGCGACTATGCCGGCTATCTGAAAGGACGTGCGGGCGGCTGGCCTCATTACTTCCGCGACAGCAAACCAGCTCCGGGCGATGTTGAAACCTTGGCCTACTTCGACGTTGTGAACTTTGCCCGTCGAGTGAAAGCGCCCGGCATTTATTCGTGGGGATTCAACGATATAACCTGCCCGCCAACCTCTATGTATGCGGCCTACAACGTTATCCCGGGGCCGAAAGATCTGCGCCTTTTCCAGGACACGGGCCACTGGACTTATCCGGAACAGCAAATACTTTTCAGAGAATGGCTGCTGGAACAGTGCCGGAAATAGGAGCGCTGAAGGCTTAGCTTCGGTGTTTAATAAAGGCGTCTTGAGTATATCGAGGCGCTTTTTTGCATCCATTAGGCATAGAGGCTTTGCGAAATGCCGTTATCTGTTCAAGCGGAGTCGGAAATTCGAGTTTCCGGGGTCAGGACAAAACTTTACTGTGCTTCCATTTTTTTTTGTAGACTTCAAAGAAAAGATTTGTTGGTGAACGGAAAATGTTTCATGCATTTTGTGTTTTTAGCGGACCTGCACATATTACTGCCGCACTTACGTGGATTGAGAGGAGAATGTATTATGCCAAAGGCTTACGGCACAAGTATAAATGTCTATATTTACGACAAACAATAAATCATAGAAAAATAATAAACGAAACATGAAGGCTATTATCTGTACAAAATACGGTTCTCCCCAGGTACTGCAAATGCAGGATGTGCCAAAACCGGCGCCAAAGGATCATGAAGCGCTGATTAAGAACGTCGCAACAACGGTAACAGTTGCCGATTGTCGGGTGCGCGGCTTCGATGTTCCCGCCTCGTTTTGGCTGCCTGCAAAATTGGCATTGGGCTTTTCAAAACCCCGACAGCCTATACTTGGCAACGAATTATCGGGCATTGTTGAAGCAGTGGGAAAAAAGGTGAGCAGATTCAAAGTCGGCGACAAAGTTTTTGCCTTTTCGGCGCATAAATTCGGAGCATATTCCGAATATACCTGCGTGGACGAAAACGCTTGCATTGCTTTAAAACCGGAGAATATGAGCTTCGAACAATCGGCGGCATTGTCGTTTGGCGGCATTACTGCCTTACATTTTTTGCGAAAAGCTAATATTGCCCAAGGAGATAAAATCCTGATATACGGAGCTTCGGGCAGCGTGGGGACTTATGTCGTACAAATTGCCAAATTCCTTGGCGCGGAAGTTACGGGCGTTTGCAGTTCGGGAAACTTGGAGTTGGTGAGAACGCTTGGTGCAGACAGCGTTGTTGATTATACGGTAAGCAATATTGCAGAATTGAGCGATAAATTTGATGTAATCTTTGATACGGTTGGAAAGATGGATGGGGCTCAATTCCTTAAAATCATAAAACCGGGCGGCAGATACATCCATCTGGTTGCTCCTCTTCTAACTGCATTAAAAATCAGGCTGCAACTCTTGTCGAGCAAGATAAAATTCGTTGGCGGCACATATCAGGCCACAACCGAACATATTAATGCCATCAAAAAGATGGCAGAATATTCCGTTATAAAGCCTGTCATCGACCGCCAATATTCATTTGATGAAATTGCGTCGGCACACGAGTATGTCGACAAAGGACACAAGAAAGGCAACGTTACAATCCGGATTATCGATTGAAACTTGGCGGCGGCATATAATGTGGCTAAATCTATGCTTTACAGCGGGGGGCTGGCGAGCCCATACCCGTTATCGCTGCGCGGTGAATTTCATCACTAAGGTGATGCCGGTCTGATAGCCTATAACTTCCTGCCTAAAAAGCCGTACTTGAATCTCGACATCGTTGATTATTATACGCTCGGATAGTAAAAGCGGATATATGGGCGTTCCATTATTAATAAATCTTTAAGATTTCATTATATGCATGTGAAATGAGGTGATTTTGGGTTAGAATCCGGGAAAAACATGGTAAAAAGAATGTAGTTTAGCCTAATTAATCTTAAATGGACAGCTAATTGCCCTAATAATTTGGAAGTGTGGTTATATAATAAATACCTTTGCACAAAATAATAAACAAACTGCTATACGCACCATATTATTACTTAAACGTAATGCAAACGGAACAAAACTTTTTGATATTGCCAGACTTTTTTACTGCAATTGCTTTTTATATCGAAGCTCAATTGCAACAAATACAAAACCGAATGATGCAGGCTGCATTGCTGCGCATCCAGCGGGTTGCCGGACAATTTTTCCAGGCAAGGCTCGTAATAATTCGAAGAATGGCAAACGACACTTCCGGCATGTTTGTTAGCAATCAGGTATCATATCCGCGGAAAAAATATGCAAAATACGTTGAGAGTATTTCACCTCTCTTCGGACAATTAGGCTGCCGATGCGCTAGCCCAATTGGAAACGGTCTATGCCGTATGCGAACAGATAAGGTGAGACTGCGATCTTAGGATCGTTGCTTCCTTAATATTACAGACAAAAAAAAGAAAACACATGCACAAAACGAAAACCTGAAACGAATGATTGCCGCCGAAAAAAATATCACCCGGAAAGGCTGGCGGCTGAAGTTCAATGTAATAATCCGGGAGCTATACACATAGAAATAAAGATACAGATGATGATTGCAGGTTTAGCAAAATTGATATGCGCTACAAAGAAATTGGTAATAATCCGATGAACGAAAACCTGTAATTTTGCACTGTGATGAATGATATAATAAATAATGAATCTGTAAATGCTAAGATTAGAATTAAAAGCAGCGCTACCGAACAATTTAAGCGCCATGCTGATAATCACTGTTTATACAACCAAAGCTGCGCGGATTTTATTAACCCTAAAACCCCTCTGGGTGAGTTTAATTTATTAGTTATTTAAAACAAAGTTTAAGATGAAAAAAGTGTTCAAATTCTTTATGGCTGCTTCGGCCATAACAATAGTATTAACAAGCTGTTCTCAGAATGAGTTCCCCGTAAACGGCGACATTACCCCCGAACCTGAAACTTCGGAGCTTGCCACCCTGACGGTTAACTTTTCCGGCGGCCCTGCAACGAGAGCTATCACCGACAATAACGCCAACGCAGACGAATTGAAGGCAACAAGCGCTACGATTTTTGTATTCAACGCTCAAAACTCATATCAAACCGATACAACGGTAAGCTTGCCTGGTCCTTATAGCACTCCGACAGGCTATGCGGTGACTTTCAATGTTCCGACAGGTAACGCTAAGCGGGTTTACGTGGGTCTGAACTTCACGACGCCACTGCGGGACTCTGTTAGACTTAATGGGCTCGCGGCTTTAACTTATTCGATTGCCGACCAAGAAGGCCTTTTCTATGCAAGCGGAAACGGTAATACTCCCACATTCAATGGTAACCTGATGTTTAACGACAGCACAGTTATTGCGGATATAAAGCCGGGACAAAATACCGTGAACGTGAACGTTGAGCGTATGGCGTCAAAAATCACTGTAAAGAAACAAGGTGAGTTGCAACAAAATACTTCAATAACTGTATCCAATGCAACCTTTGACATCTCTACGCTCGAGTTCGCTATGGGTAATAAAAACACGAAAATACTACCGATGAAAGAGCAGACAATGACGATTGACCCGAACTGGAAATCCGACAGCGTTGCGGTTTACCAGAGCGATTTCCAAAATGAATTTTCCATGCGAGGCGTAAACTTCGCGCAGTGGGATTTAGGACAATTCAAACGTGTTGACGACTTGAATACGCCTATAACTGCACGCCAGGTGAAGTATGCGCTGGAGAATACGCACGAGAAGCCAAGACCCGGCGAGGTAACTTATGTTACGATCAAAGTAAAGTTTGACCCGCAGGTTATTGCTACATCCTTTGACGACGCTACCAAGAAACCGATTACGGTTCCCTCTGCCAGCGTTAGCAAAAAGGATACCTTGCACGTAGTGATCGACAATAATACGTATTACTACTATACGGCAAGGGATACGGCTGCCAAGCATGTTCTCTATCTGCGTCAGTTCTTGCAGGATGCCGATTACTCGACTTACTACGGGCAGTACTGTTTCTACAATGTGTTCCTCAACTCGAATCCGTTAGGCAAGGAATATCAAACCAGGCGTAATGAATTTTACGACGTAGGTCTGGAGAAAATCTCCCGCCTGGGCAGGCCTTATTCTGAGCTCAATCCGGGAGAATCGAACCAGATTATAGGAGCAACCTCGTCGATTACAGTTAATATCTCTGTTAATCCATGGTCACTCGTTGATATGGGAGGACAGATATTGGGAGATTAATATGTACTTTTAATATTCAATAAATAAACAGAATGACAAAGGCAGGCCAGCCTTGCCTTTGTCTTCTCTTCAAAACTTTAATTCTTAGAAAAAGCATTTTATTATAACCAAGATATATTAATTAGAAAACATGAAATACTTAAGATTTGCATTTACAACAGCTCTTGCTCTGTGCATGTTCGCACTCCCTTCGTGTATTAACGACGATCTGACACAGTGTGAAACCAAAAACCGCGTATTCTTCGACTATACGCCAGTGACTAAAGCCGCTAAGTTTGGCATCGACCCCGACGATGTGGTTAAGATTAACCTGTATGTTTTCAGCGAGAACGGACGGTTTCTCAAGGAATATACAGACGAAAGCCCGGCCCTGAGCCCAAGTTATCACTTCAACGTTGACGATCTTGAGCCCGGCCGTTATCGCTTCATTGCCTGGTGTAACCTCGGCAACCAGTATGAGCTGAACGAAGCCAAACTGACTCCGGGCGTGACAAGTATAGATGCACTCCGCACTAAGCTTGTTGATGTACAGAACGATACCGTGCGCGATTATCTGAATCCTCTGTTCTATGCCACGCATACGGGGGTTCGGAGCATCGAAGTCGTCAGGCTGGTGCAGCACGACATTCATCTGAAGCTCACGGAGGATACCTACAAGATAAACGTAGAAGTGGCGGGGCTTGATTCGGCATCGGCGCTCGGCAATTCCTTCCGCGTCGACATCACCGACAGCAACAGCGAGTACGACTTCGGCAACGAATGGACCTCCGACCGGGATATTACCTACTCGCGCCCGCTCATAGCTAATAAGGATAAGAACTATTTGCTGGAAACATCGCTGATGGTTTTGCGCCTCGCGGCTTCGAGGGATATTCCCGTAATCAGGCTGATCAAGACCAATACCGACAGCGAAGTGGTACGCGCCAACCTGATTGAGCTCCTCACTAAGGCTACGCAGATGGGAGCAGAGGTTGATTTCGATACCAACCATGAATTTGACATCCGCTTCGAGTTCGACCCTAACGCTCCCCTGGAATGTAACGTTTACGTCAACGGTTATAGAGTAATTGACCAAGGCGGACAGATATTAAACTAAGAAACAAGCGAAACTCATGCGCCCCTACAAATTTTTTATCCCTGTATTATTGCTGACACTCCTGGCCTCTTGCGCGTCGAACGAGGTGGTAGAGCCCGATATTCCGCCGAAGCCGGCTCCGGACGACAAGGGAACCGTGACGCTCTACTTCAGGCACTCCGACGCTCCGGCGACAACGCGCGCCCTCGACGAGGTGCTCGAGAGCACAATAGACAACATCGACGTGCTCGCATTCGAGGCTTCGGGCAGCACGCAAAACTACGCTTACCGTCGAACCGTAGATAAGAACGACATCCGGGACGACCCCAGCGATTTCTCAAAAAAGCATTTCACCATCGAAGTTCCCAAAGACCAGAAGCGTTATAAATTCGTAATACTTGCCAATGCACGCAGCGAAACCGGCGCGTATTTCAGCCCGGGCGTCGACCATTCAGGCGAAGAGAAGGAGTACCTGCTCTCGCATATAGTGAGCTCAACCACCGGCTTTTGGGACACCAATCCCGCCAGCTTCAAGCGGTTGCCCATGTCGGGCGAGACCGACGGCGTTCAAACCATAGACGCGATCAACAACCAGGTTATCTACCTGTATCGCAGCCTCGCCGTGATAGATGTAAAGGTAGACGCCAACGTTCCGTTCGATTTGAGGAAAGTATATGTGTATAACCGTCCGACCAACGGGCGCGTAGCTCCCACATCGGCCTACTACAATGCGGCGCAAAAGCGCTTTGCCTCGCCATCGCTCCCTGCAACGCTCAACGTGGTTGATAAAATCATGGACGGAGCCATGCCGTCGGCCATTGTATCGCTCGATGCATCGACTAACGAAATTGCCGACGATATCTTTCTGTATGAGACCGATAAGCAGGGCAGCGAGCACTTCCTGTATGCCACCTGCCTCGTCCTCGGCGGCTATGCCAACGGGCAAACGGCAATGAGTTATTACCGCGTGGACTTCGCAGATTACCGCGACCTGCCCACCGGGACAACGCCCCCGCCGTGGAGCCAGGGGCCTCCCGCAAGCGGCTCGGGTACAGGCGGTATGGTAGGTAGCGGCGATACTTATTATCCTCTGCTGCGCAACCATCGCTACGACATTAAGGTGACGGGCGTAAACGGCCAGGGTAGCGTCGACCCGCTCATCGCATCGCAAACACAACATTCGCAACTGATTACCGAATTTACCACCTGGAATAACCAGAACAAAAACATTTATATCGACAATAATCCTTACGTGCTTAACATAGACAAAGGCAGCGTGAATCTGAAGACGATGAGCACGGATTACATACAGGTAAGCACCACGTTTCCGGGCACTTGGGCCGTTGGCAACAAGTCGGACGACTGGTTCGACTGCGTCGTTACGGGCAGTACGCAAAGCGCTTCCGTGATGGTCAACCTTCAGCGCATACCTACCGCGCCCGCCGTAGGCTTCTTCAAAATAAAACTTATGAAGGGCACGCGAGAAATTGTTAGCCAACTCATAAAAGTTGAATACAAATAAAAAAATGAATACTGCACGCTTAGAAGATTTTCGTAAAGAGGCAGGTAAAGCCATTTGCCGCCATATCCGGCTCGCACTGCAATGCATTTGCAAGTTATTTGGAAATGTCGTATGTTTGCAGCGGAAATCCGAGCAGGCTATTTCGGGCGCCATGCAGATGTTTTTCGGAGCCTGTGACAGGCTTTTCTGTCACGCTTGGCAGATAAATCTGCAATGCTTGGCAGTTTTTTCTGCAATGCTTGGCAAATTTTTCTGGAGAGCTTGGCAAATTTTTCTGGAGGGCGGAGCAGATTTTTTTAGAGGGCTTAGCAGATTTGGGCATCGGGGGGCCAAGAGTTCTTATGGTAGATTGACGTTTTTCTTGGCGCCGCTTGTCGTGCCGTTCTTAATGGCTTTAGCGTTAGCGGCTTGCGTCGGAGCAGAACAGTTCCCGGCGCCTCCGGTACAGATGCCGGAAGAGAGGGAGTTGACTCTTCTGATGCAGATTCCGGGCACTAACATCCCTGCAACTTTTGCTCCGTCGGACGGCACGGGGGAGAACGTAGTGAAGACGGTTGATATACTTGTGTTTGAGGTTGATGCGGCCGGCGCAGGAGCATATCTCCGCCATATTCCGGTGCGTTCCGTAGAAGCCGGCAACAGTACGTCCAAGCAGCTGAGCGTGAGGCTCGACGCCACTACCGACGTTCGCCTGATTGTGCTTGCCAATGTTGAGCGCCTGTTCAGCGCAGATATGTGCAGGCTGCTGGAGATGGATTCGGCGGCGGGGAACGTGAGCGAGGATGCGGTGCTCAACCGCCTTGTCTTCGGCATGCAAAGTCCGCTGCCAACAGGCTCATCTTCATACGGATTCCCTATGTACGGGCGCTCCGAGCCTGTTGCTCCCGGCAGGCGGCAGGCGGTAGAAGTCGAGATGCTGCGCGCAGTTGCCCGTATCGACATTGCGAATGATATTAGCCAAACGCGGCGAAGTATTGATTCGGTATACATATTTAATACTAAGAACCTTGGCTTCGTTGCTCCGGCGCTCGACAGGCACGGCAACATAGCGGAGGCGCCTCATGTGCCGCCTGCGGCAAGGGCTAATACGCTGCCCTTCGGATATGTTTTTGAGCCGAACATGGGGGTTTCGACGCCGTCGATGGAGGGGGTGATATACGTTGCGGAGGATTTGCAGCAGGAGGGCGATGCTACCTTCATAGTGCTCAAGACATTAGGCGCGAGTGATGCGGAGGCTCCGCAGTTCTATCGCGTGGATATTGCAAGCGCTGATGCTGAGGCTGTTGCCATACGGCGCAATTTTCGCTACCGCATCTTCATCCGCCGCATCACGGGCGAGGGATATGCAAGCGCTGCGGAGGCCGCAATGGCCGGCAAGCGCAAGGCGATAGATTTTGAAATGGAAATGAATGAGCTTGGCCTGGGCAACATAATCTTCAATGACAGGTACAAGCTGGCTGTGAGCGAGCTGGAGCTTGGCTTCGACGCGGGCGGAAGCATATCGGGCAAGCCGCAGGGCGAGCTCAGGGTATATACTACATATCCGGTGTGGACGGCTTCCGTAGAAGCTTCGGAGGGCTTCTGGCTGAGCTTTGAGGGCGAGGCTGAGGATGGCTCCGAGGCGGAGTTCCCCTCTTCCGTTCATTCGCTAATCATACGGGCCCGGGCGAATAATTCCGGCAAAGCCCGCACAGGGAAAATCCGACTGAGGGCCGGAAGCCTCAAACAAGAGATCCTCATTATTCAATACAGTAACTAAAAGCAAACAACATCATTAGAAAAAATATAAAATGAAAGCATTACAATCTATCTTCATTTCGCTTCTGGCCTTATCGGCCGCCTATTCGCAAAACAATGTGACCATGCTTAACCGCGGAAAGATGTGCGTGAGCGATACGCTCTATATCAAGGGAAGTTTTCAGGCGGAGGCTGCTTCGGCTATCTCCCAAAAGGGCTACACAATTATCACGGGCGATCTTATTAACAATGCCACCGGCGCAGGCCATGTTTTCACCCTGAACAATGCCGACAACAGCGGTTCGCTGGAGTTTGCGGGCAGTCAGCCGCAAACAATCAGGGGCTCGGCGTCAAAGACTGCTAACTACATCAATTTTCCGGGCTCGCTTATCATCAATAATACGTCGGCCGACGGCTCTGTTGTTCTCAAGGCCGACAAGTCTGCTACGGCACAGAACATCACGGTTCGCAGCGGGCGCTTGGTGCTCGACTCCGAGCCTGTGCCGAACGAGCGCAAGTCGAATCAGGCGCATCTGCTCGTCGAGGGAACCGTCACGACAGGCATACAGGTGAATCTGGCCATGGGCACTAACTCGCAGTCGGGATACCTTGCAGGTTTTTGCTCGCCTTTTGAGGCATTGTATGCGGACTATTTCTTCTTTAATTTTCTGACGAAGCCGACGAACAGCGGCCTGTTTGGCGACAATCACAGCCTGATAAGCTATCCGCGCACGCGGCTCGAGCCGGGCATGGGCTACATCATAGGCATGGGGATAGTGCCCGACGGCGATCCTTATTATACAAGCGCTCGCGATCCGCGCTGGGCGGATGCCGATCCTTCGAAGCGTGCGAAGGACATGTTCCGCTTCCTGCGTGCATACGCCGAGCCTACCTTTACGAAATATCTGGACGAAACCAATGCGCCCGGCTCTACCAGCCTTGAGAAGCTTAACACCAAGGATGTTAAGGTATCGCTACGCACCGGATTCAATTATATAGGCAACCCTTACACGGCTCCGCTCGACCTGCACGACATTGTTAATCAAACCAACCTGGGCGACTGGGGCGTATCGAGCAGCGTGATGGAGAACGGCTTCTACGTGCTCTACAACGGGCAGGGAACTACAACCGACAAGGAGACCTATACCTTCACGGCCTCCTATCTGAAGCGCCAGACCGTGGGCAGCACTCACAGCGTCGACGATATGGTGGCTCCGATGCAGATGTTCGTAGTAGGCGCCAAGAGCCCCGTAACGCTCACCATCCCAAAGAGCAGGCGGGTGCACGAGCCGGTGGCTTACTTCCGCAGCGCCTCCAATCCTGTTATAGACGAGCTGCTGATAGAAACGCGCGACAATGAAACGCAGGGCTTCGACCGCCTCTGCATTGTGTTCCGCAGCGATGCAAGCCTGGCTGCAAGCGACTTCTACGATGCTCCGAAGATATTCAACTACTCCCGCGGCGTCAATCAGATTTATACCCGCTCGTCGGACAATCAGACTCTCTCAAGCTCGATCATACCACCCACGACCCGCGAGCTTGCGATGTACTTCGAGCCCTCGGCCGTGCCTCAGCGGGTCACGCTGCGCGCCGATCGGCTGGAGAGCATCTCCGCTGTTGCCGCCGTAATCCTTGAGGACACTAAAACGGGTGTCCGCACTAACTTGCTGCAAACGCCGGAGTACAGCTTCAGCTCGTCGCCCTCCGACAGGGCCGATCGCTTCGTGCTCCACTTCTCGGACCTCCCCACCGGCACAGAATCGGTTGAAGGCGGCAAGGTCGGCGTGAGCTATGCCGGCGGCGAAATTGTGGTGCAAGGCCTGTCGGGCTCCGACATAGGCTCTACCGCCGTACTGTACAATACCGGCGGACAGACGCTCCATAGCGCATCAATAAATGAAATATCTCCTCTTCGGATCAATAAAATGCTTGGAAAAGGAGTTTACCTCTTGAAAATACGAACTCGTTCATATAAATTTGTCGTCTTATAATTTTATGTTTATAAGTTAATGTTGGAAGAGTCGGGCTTGTGGTAAGTCCGGCTCTTTTTTTTGGTATCCGCCAGCCCATGCAGGAGGCCCGCAGGTGTGTGTGTAAAGACGCGATTAATCGCGTCTCTACGGGGTCAGGCATTGCAGGCGATGCATCAAACGCATACAGGCGTCCCGTAGGGGTCGAATATTTTCGACCCGAATCCCATCCGGGTGGTAATTCGCCTGCCGAAACAGGTCATTCCCGCGAAGGCGGGAATCTCCGATCGAGAGCTGGGACGATTGTATGTGTTTTTATATGATACAAATACATCCGTCCCGTCTTTCGATCGGAGATTCCCGCCTTCGCGGGAATGACATATTGTTCGAGCGTGAAGGGCTTTTGCTGCATCGCCTGCAAGGCCCAGGCCCCGTAGAGACGCGATGCATCGCGTCTCTACACACGTACACCCGTCGGGATCCCCGCTTGGGCGGGCGAATGACATATTTGGGCAGGCTGAATGACCTTTCGACCCCTACAAAACCGCGTTATCGGCTTGCGGAAAAAATAGGAAAGCTTACAAGACCTCAGCCACCTCCTCAACTCTTCCCACTTATTCCCCAAAAAAATCACTCGAAAATTTGGAGAATAGAAATATTCTTTATCTTTGCCAACGTTAAAAAAATAATACTGACATGAAATTCCGGGTGATTACTGATTACATATTATATATAAGGTATCGTTGCCGAACAATCGGCGGCGCGTCTTTACAATTTTACCCCCCCATATTTACATTTTAGCCGATGATTGCGTAAGCAGCTCCTTTCTGCTTCCCCAATATCATATTGCAGCCCTCTCGAGTAAGTCTCGGAGGGCTATTTTTTTGCATTTCGGACGGACACTCAGGCGGCAGCGGCAGGAATGTCGACAAATGAGCGGC
>JAITGS010000081.1 GCA_031280435.1 Tannerellaceae bacterium
GGTCATTCCCGCGAAGGCGGGAATCTCCGATCGAAAAACGGGACGAATGTATTTGTATCATATAAAAACACATACAATCGTCCCAGCTCTCGATCGGAGATTGACTGCGTCGATTCTGACAAGCTTAAAAGCTTGTGAGAGAATTCCCGCCTTCGCGGGAATGACCTATTTGGGCAGGCTGAATAACCTTTTGACCTCATAACGCAGAAAAAGCAATTAGTAGAAGTTCCCTAAATTTTGATTTGGGGTTTATACATGTCTCCGGCAGTGATGCCGCATTCGTTTTTCATCCGTATGGCGTATTCCAGCAGGCCGAGCTCGGCTCCGCCGTTGTTGGTGCCGAATGAGAATTTCACGCCGGCGGCTTTTGCTTTCTGTATGATGGCCTTATTCGGTATTTTGTATCGAGCATTTATTTCGAGAACCTTCCCGCTTGCGGCTAAGGCGTCGACGAACTTGTTCATGCGCTCTTCGGTCCAGAAGTCGTCGTACCGGTCGGCCATCTGTTCGGGCAGGAAGCAGGGGTTGACGTATATCTGCATGGGCTCTTGGAGGACGGAGCAGATGCGGTCTACAATCAGGTCCATGTACTGCTGCTCGTCTTCAATCCAGGTTTCTTCGGGGATCCAGATGCGGCTGCGCCGTCCTTTGTTGTCGCTGAAGGTGAGGGCGTCGGTGAATACGTAGTCGAACTCGTCGCGCACTCCCTGCGAGAAGGTTTCTATCCATTCGCGTCCCTCGGCCTGCATGGCGAGGATGAATGGCTGCGAGCGCATCTCGTCGAGGAAAGCCATCACGCCGGCATCGTCGGTGATGGGGAATCCCACGCCGCAGTTCGGAGCGATGGCGTAGTTCACGCCTGTCTGTCGCGAGAGTGCGGCGGCATCCTCGGTGGTGAGGCCTCCCTTGAGATGAACGTGATAGTCCAGCACGGGGAAGTCTTCCTGGTGGAGGCGGATGATGGGGTCGTTCTGCTCGTCTACTGCCGCTGCGGCAGGTACGGCGGCCGGATCGGAGGGCAGCAGCGGTTCGAGCGTCATCTTGCGTATCAGGATCTCTCCCTGATCGGAGCCGGATGCGATTGCGAATGTTCCTTTGGAGAGCAGCGCCTTGGTGTTGGCTCCCGTGCGCCAGGGTTGAAGCGGCTCCGTGTATGCAACCACCGGACTGCCGTTGATGCTGACGGTAACGGCCTTGCCCTCCACCCGGACGCTCATCGTGTACCATTCTTCTTCCTTGACGAAGCTCTTGGTGAGGTTGCGGACGGAGAGCAGGCTGCCGCTCATCTTCCACCATTGCGGGTCGCTGCGATCGTTGTTGATAGCCACTGCGTAGCCTTTCGAGAGCGACGGATCGGTGTGGAACCACAGGGCTCCCTTGCCTCCCCGTCCGGTGCTAAGTTCCATGCTCAGCACAAAGTTTTCGTACTTCCCTCCCTTGAGAATCATCCGCGAATCATTGCCGTGGAGCGTAAACACGCCTTCCTCCGACTGAAACTCCCCGCTAATCGTCCACAGGGAAGCGTCGAGCAGATCGCCTCCGGCCGGCGCGGTCGAGCAGGAGAAACAAATCAGTGCCAAAGCGGATAGCGATACAAATAAAATAGAGATTTTCTTCATGATTGAATATAGTTTTAATTGATAATAGTATTTTTTTAGAGCGCTCAAAAATAATATTTTTTTTGAGATGCGGGAGAACGGAATATAATTTTACTTTTGCACTCACAATTCCAAACAGCTTTTAATACTTTTAATACTTAAAGAACTATGCAGAACAGACGTGATTTTTTAAAGCAGGCATCCTTCCTCCTCGCAGGAAGCATCGCAGTACCCTCAGTCCTCAGCTCATGCGGAGGAGGCAAGGCCGCAACGGCCAAGAAGAATATAGGGTTGCAACTCTATTCGCTTCGCGAAATGGTGAAAGACGACGGCATACAGAAGGTGGTAGAAACCGTCGGCAAGATGGGATACAAAACCGTTGAGCTGGCCGGCTATGCCGACGGCAAACTCTACAACATGGCTCCCACCGAGTTTAAGAAGCTGCTCGACGACAACGGACTTCGTTGCACCAGCTCTCACCTGAGCACATCGTACACAAAGGAAACCGAAGCCGAAGCCTTCCTGTATTGGGACAAGGCCATAGAGGCCCACAACGTTCTCGGCGCAAAGTACCTCATCCAGCCGTGGCTTACCGTAGGCGAGGCAACTCCTATGGACGAACTCAAGATGTACTGCGACTATTTTTCACTCGTCGGACAGAAAACCGCAGCCGCAAGCATAGCCTTCGGATACCACAACCACGCCCACGAGTTCCAGAAAATAGACGGAAAGCCCATACTCGACATCATGCTCGACACCGTCAGCGCGAACCACGTGCTGTTTGAGCTCGACGTTTACTGGTGCATCAAGGGCGGCGCCGATCCGGTGGCCTACCTCAAGGAACGCTCCTCGCAAATCCGCGTCATACACATCAAAGACGAAAAAGAAATCGGGGCAAGCGGCGAAATCAACTTCCAGCCCATTTTCGAGCAGATGAAGGCCAACAACATCAAAGACTGGTACGTTGAAGTGGAAAAGTACACCAACAACAACCCCGTCGAAAGCGTACAGCAGAGCTACGACTATCTTGCCGCAGCCGACTACGTGTATTAAATTCCAAGCATACATTATAATTGGAATATCAAATCAACCCCCTGTCTCGAGAAGGCAGGGGGATTTTTTTTGCCCGAACACCAGGCAGCGCCGTCTGCAAAAATATCTTAAAAAAAATAGAACATGGAGCCACTGCAACATATACTTTTTGGCTATGTAATTACATAGGCTCATTACATAGATGTAATGGCTCCTGCAATTTCAGGGCGCCGTTACAAGTTGTACGATTTCGTCCTGATATTTCAGGGCGCCGTTGCAAGGTGTCCGCTTTCGTCCTGATTTTTCAGGGCGCCGATGCAAGTTTTACATTGGCTTCCTTCAATTGCGGGAGGGAAATATTTTTTTGATATGGCTCCAAATTTTTGCGGGAAATATTTTTCTGCCCTATGGCGCCTTCCTGTTTTTATATAATATAGGTATATGCGGCCGGATGTTTTAAATATTTTGCGGGAAGTGAGCCGCAGAGGACAGTTTTTTTGAGCCGCCGGGATAAACTTTTTGTGCGGCCGTTGTCTTATCTTTGCAATCTGAAAATGCGATCAGTATTGCGAGAATCGTTACGGGAATATTAATCACTCAATAAAAAACTTTTTTACATTATGAAGACTAATTGCTTTGTGGCTTTTGCCGCGTTTATTATCCTTTCTTTTCAAGCGGGCCTTGCGCAGGACTGGCCTCAGTATCTGGGGCCGAGCCGCGACAGCAAATCTCCGCAGAAGTCTCTGCTGAGGAGCTGGCCGGACAAGGGCCCTGATGTTTTATGGTCGGTCGGTACCGGCATAGGATACGGCGGCCCGGTGGTGAAAGCCGGCCGCGTTTATCTGCTCGACAGGGATGATGAGGCGGGCGATGTGATGCGTTGCTTCAGCCTGCAAACTGGCGAGGAGCTCTGGCGGTTTGCTTACGAGGCTCCGGGGACGCTGCCCTTTCCGGGTTCGCGCAGCGTGCCTGTCGTAGACGACAGCCATGTTTATTCCTGCGGCCCTAACGGCGATTTGTATTGCATTGACCTCAAAACTCACCAGCCGGTCTGGAAACGGAATGTGTGGACGGACTACGGCGGCGGGAAGCTGCCTACGTGGGGAATATCGCAGTGCCCGTTTATTTACGGCGAGCTGCTGCTTGTATCTTCTCAGGCTCCGCAGGCGGGGGTTGTGGCATACGATAAGAACACGGGCGAGGAGGTCTGGAAGACGGCCAACCTTGGCGGCGAGGCTTATGTCAGCCCCAAGGTGCTGAAGATTCACGGGCAGGATCATGTGGTGATTGTGACATCGTCTGCAAATAATTTCAGGAACTCGGGCGCGCCGGCTGTGAAGGGCAATGTGCTGGGGCTGGATCCGCGAACGGGCCGGACGCTGTGGATATATGCAGGATGGGAATGCCACATCTCGGTGCCCTGTCCGGTGGATGCGGGCGATAACAGGCTGCTGATTGCGGGGGGATACGAGCGCGGCGCTACTATGATTAGGGTGGACAAGAAGGCCGACGGCTCGTTTGACACCTCGGAACTTTTCACAACGACGGACTTCGGCGATCAAACCAAAACGCCTCTTTTCCACAACGGATACTTTTATGCCATGTACCGCACTAACCAAAAACGAGACGGCATGGTGTGCATGGATACCAGCGGGAAAATAATGTGGAAGACCGGGCGCAATCCAAACTTCGACCGCGGCAGCATGATACTGGCCGACGGCTTGCTGCTGGCCACCGACGGCCTTACGAGCCTGTACCTCATCGACCCCTCGCCCGAAGCTTTCCGGCAAATCTCCAAAGCGGATGTGCTGGCCGAAGGCGGCGTCAACACGGAGGGCATGACGAGCGCGGGAGGCAACACACAGAACTGGGCCCCCGTTGCGCTGGCCGACGGCAAGCTGCTCGTCCGGGATCAGTCGAAAATGGTGTGCGTAAAGGTGGCGCAATAATTAAGACGGATGGACGATACGAAAATCATCAACTATTCCAACGTATTCCTGTCTTGCTTTAGCGACGGCGGCACGAAACATGCCCGCATGGCCAAGGAGCACTACCTCTCCTACGTTTATGCCGGCGAGATGCAGCTGGAGGAGCGCGGGCGCCGGGTGAGGCTCTGCAAGGGCGAGTGCGCTTTCATCTGTAAGGACAACAGGATTCAGATATCTAAAATGCCTGCCGGCGGCGAGCAGTTCAAATCCATAACGCTCTCCTTTCCGCGCGTCTTCCTGCGCGAATTTTATGATGCTATGGACAAGAGCCTGCTGCCTGCCGACGCCAGGCATCCGCAGTCGAGCGTCAACAAGCTCGTTATAGGGCCGGATATAATCAGCCTCTTCGAGTCGATGACGCCCTACTTCGATTCGCCGGTGGAGCCCACGCCGGAACTGATTCGGCTCAAGATGTACGAAGGCGTATACTGTATCCTCAATGCCGACATAAACTTTTGCACCGTCCTGTTCGACTTCTCCGAGCCCTGGCGAATCGACATCCTCGACTATCTGAACGAGAACTACATGTACGATCTTTCGGTGGGCGAGATAGCCAACTTCACCGGCCGCAGCCTGGCTACCTTCAAGCGCGACTTCAGGAAGGTCAGCAGCCTTCCTCCGCAGAAATGGATCATGCGCAAGCGGCTTCAGGAAGCGCACGACAGACTGTGCAGCGGCAACAGGAAGGTATCCGACGTGTGCTACGAGGTAGGCTTCAAGAGCCTCTCCCACTTCTCGCGGCTTTATAAGGAAACATTCGGCGATGCTCCTTCAAAATAAAACGGCAGGGATTAAACTTTGGAGCAGGGGATACGTCCAAGTATCTATTCCGAATTTATTAACAACACAATTTTACAGTATGAAAAAGCTAATCTTATCATTGATTGCATTGCTTGCGATGCTTCCGTTTGCGCGGCATGCGGAAGCGCAGAACACAGTACAGTGGCGCTACGACCGCACGGGGATTTACAAGGAGACCGGACTGCTGAAGTCGTGGGCCGACGCCGGGCCCAAGATGCTCTGGCATTACGACGGGCTGGGCGAAGGACATTCGTCTGTTGCCGTATCCGCATCGGGCAAGATGTACATCACGGGCATGACCGAAGGAAAAGGATACGTGTATGAACTCGATGCCTCCGGCAAGCTGCTCCGCCGTAAGGAGTACGGCCCCGAATGGGACAAGAGCTACAACGGCACACGAGGCACCATCACCCCGGACAACGGCAAGCTCTATCTTGTGACGGGCTACGGCGATGTGGTTTGCATGAACGAATCCGACCTCGGCATAGTATGGAAGAAAAGCCTGCTGAACGATTTCGGGGGCTCAAACATCACCTGGGGAATATGCGAATCGCCGCTCATAGCCGGCGACAAGCTCATAGCATCGCCCGGAGGAAAGCAGCACAACATCATTGCACTAAACAAGAACACAGGCGAACTGATATGGAGCTGCCCGGGCGACGGAGAGCTCTCGGCCTACTGCTCGCCCATACTCGTTGCCGACCGGCAAGTCCCGCAGATAGTCACAATGATGCAAAAGCATATAGTAGGCGTGGAGCTGGCAACAGGCAAGAAGCTATGGTCGTATGAGCATATCAACCAGCATGGAGTTCATCCAAACGTTCCGCTTTATGCCGACAACATGCTGCTCTGCACAAGCGGCTACGGCAAAGGCTCCGTGATGCTCCGCCTGACCAACGGCGGCCGCGGCGTGGAGAAAGCATGGGAATCGAACCTGCCCGACTCTCGCATAGGAGCCATGGTGAAAATCGGTAACTATGCCTACGGCTCGGGCGACAAAAATCGCTTCTGGTTTTGCATCGACTGGCAAACGGGCGAGGTGAAGTACAAAGACAACGCCATAGGCATAGGCAATATCATCTCGGCCGACGGCATGCTCTACTGCTACTCCGAGAAAGGCGAGCTGGCACTTGTGAACATCAATCCCGACAAGTTCGACATCGTCGGCAAGAGTTCCGTTACGCTCGGAACCGATCAGCACTGGGCACATCCCGTCATACACAAGGGAACGCTCTATCTGCGCCACGGAAACACGCTGATGGCGTATAACATCAAGAACTGATTCATGAACCGGAGGATTACAGCCGTTACTGTTGCCACGGTCGTCGCCTACCTCGGCATCATCGTTATATGGCATGTATATTCTCCGGACAGGAATATAGAGCTGCAAAATCCCGGGGCGGACGAGCGTCCGCCCGAAACGGCTCGCAAGGCAAACGACGTGCGCATAGGCGAATTTTTCATGCGATACGAAGAAACAGCCTCCGGCCTCACCGGGCAATGGCCGCGCTTCCGCGGCGCAGCAGCATCGAACATACTGCAAACCTCCGCACCACTGTCCTTGCCGCAGGAAGACTATCCCGAACTTTGGGAAGTAAGCACAGGCGAAGGACATGCCGCTACCGTAATCCATAAGGGCTTCGTATACTTCCTCGACTACGACGAGAGCCTAAGCTCCGACATGCTGCGCTGCTTCTCGCTCGAGACCGGGCGGGAGCAGTGGCGCCGATGGTATCGCGTGCCGATGAAGCGCAATCACGGCTTCTCGCGCACGGTGCCCGTAGTGTCCGACGGATATATAATAACGATAGGCCCGCAGGCTCATCTGATGTGCTGCGACCCCGTGTCGGGCGATCTCCGGTGGGCCAAAGACATGCAGGCGGAGTACCGCACGGAAGTGCCCCCCTGGTATGCCGGACAGTGTCCGCACGTCGACAAGGACGTGCTGGTCGTAGCCCCGGCCGGCGAGGAGGTTCTGATGGCCGGAATAGATTGCCGCACGGGCGAGACGCTATGGCAAACGCCCAATACGCCCGGCTTCAAGATGTCGCACTCATCGGTTATGCAGATGACATTGCACGGCAAGTCCACCTACGTTTATATAGGCTTAGGCGGAGTGTGCGGAGTGTCGGCCGAGGAGGCCGACAGAGGAACCCTGCTCTGGAGCACGTCCAAGTGGCAGCCATCGGTTGTATCTCCTTCGCCGCTGCAACTATCGGCCGGCAGCATCTTCTTGGTTGCAGGCTACGGTTCGGGAGGAGCTCTGCTGACGCTCGACAGGCAAGGCTCCAAGTGGACGCCTACGATAGTGGAGCAATACAAAGCCAACGAAGGACTGTCGAGCGAGCAGCAGACCCCCATCCTGTACAACAACATGATCATCACCGTCATCCCCAAAGACGGCGGCAGCATGCGAGGCAAGCTGGTAGCCTATCCTCCGTCGGATTTGCACAATCCTATATGGTCGTCGGCAGCCGACGAGCGATTCGGGCTGGGCCCATACTTTATACTGAACAATCACCTCTTCGTCTTTAAGGACGACGGCGAGCTGTACGTTTACGAAATAGGTTCGCGCAGCTTGCAGCTCCGTAAGAAGCAGCGCATCATGGACGGCGTAGACGCATGGGGCTCCATGGCCTACGCCGACGGCCGGCTTATCGTTCGCGATGCGCATCACATCAAATGCCTGCGGATAAACTGAGGATGCAGCCGCTATAACCCCAAAGTATGTCGAACCGCCTGCGCTTATTCCTTAATCTTCTTGTCCTGGCCCTTGTGGCAGGCTTCGTAGCCTATATGATAGTGTCGGTGGGCAGCTCCGAGACGGAGTACGGCGAGGCGCCGGCCGAGCAGGAAGCCTTTGTCGGTCCGTGCAGCGTAGAGGCCTCCTTTGCCGTGCCGCAAGGGGCGAGGCATATCAAGCTGGCCGGCGACACCCTCTTCCTGGCATCATCCGACTCGGTGTTCCTTTACGGAACCGACGGCAGACGGCTCGGAAGCTTCGGCGCGCCGGAGGGCATTGCCGATATAGCCGTAGGCGGAGGCCTCATCTACCTGCTTTATCCGGCACGCATAACGGTGCTTGATGCCTCCGGGAATTTTGTCCGCGAGTGGGAGGCATGCAGCGATCGCTCGCTCTACATCTCCATAGCTTTGACAAGCCGATATGCTTTCGTAACCGATGCCGAGAACAAGAACATCTGCCAGTATACGCTCGAAGGCGGCTTCGTTCGCTTCATCAGCAGTCCGCGCGGCTTCGTAGTTCCTATGCCGTCCTTCGCCGTCGAAAGCTATCGCGACACCGTTTACTGCGCTAATCCCGGACGGCATACGGTGGAGAGCTACTCCGAGGACGGAGCCTTCCTTGCCTCGTTCGGGATTCCGGGAAGCAAGCCGGGAGCCTTTTCGGGATGCAGCAATCCGGCCTTCATAGCCTTCACCGACAGCGGGCTGCTGCTCGCCTCCGAGAAAGGCAATCCGCGCGTATGCCTCTTTGAGCGAAGCGGACGCTTCGACCGCATGATGCTCAACGCCGGCATGCTCGGCGGAGGGCATGAGGCATACGAAATACAGTCCGCCGGCAACACAATCTATGTAGCCGGACGGGCTCAAATCATCGCTTACAAATTCTAAAACATATCCTTTATAATCATGGGAAACATATCTCGGAAAAAATTTTTCAGAACCGTGGGAACCATAGTGGCCGGAGGAGCAATAACCGGCGTATCCGCAGTTGTTGCGAGCAAGAGCCTGAACAAAGACGGCCCGGCTGCGGCATCCGGCGAGCGGCCCGAAGCCGACGCCTTTGTGTCGCCCTACAAGCCTACGGTTGTATTCACAGCCCAGGGAGGCATTGATGCCTTTGAACATCACGACGGCCGGCTCTATGTGGCCGGCGCAGGCCTGCTCACGGTAATGGACGACTACGGCAAGACGCTTTCGCGCTTAGCCATTGCCCCGGAATCCGTCCGCGACATTGCCGTTGATGCCGAGGGCATATACCTGCTGCGGCAGGCCTCCATAGCCGTTTATTCGCATGAGGGAAGGCCCTTGAGGGAGTGGGAGGCTTGCAGCAGCCTCTCCGATTACTGCTCGTTCGCTCTTGCCGAAGACTTTGTGTTCGTGACCGATCGCGACAACAACAACATCTGCCAATACACTCGCGGCGGCGATTTCGTCCGCTTCATAGACAGCCCCAACCGCTTCATCATCCCCAGCCCCACATTCGGCATCACCTACGCCAACGGCAAGCTCTATTGCTCCAATTCCGGACGGCATCAGGTCGAAATATATTCGCTCAAGGGAGAATACCTCGGCAAGTTCGGCGCAGCAGGAAGCGGACAGGGATATTTCTGCGGATGCTGCAACCCCGTTTATCTTGCCGCCACTCCCACGGGCGAGATTATCACCTCCGAAAAAGGCATACCGCGCATAAGCTGCTATGCAGCCGACGGAAGCTTCCGCTCCATGCTGCTCGACGGCAAGATGCAGGGCGAAGGCGGCACGGCGGCCGACAGGGTGAAGATAGCCGGCGCCAAGCTCTTTACGGCCGGCGCCGACCGGGTGAGGGTTTACGAGTACGATCCGCAGCTTGCATCATCCGGCGCCTGTTCGGGCTGCGGAGTTGATTGCCGCCTAAGGAATGCATAAGGCCGTGGACAGGAAAATGAGCGACCCCATATCGCGCAAGCGCTTCCTGCGCCTCTGCGGCTCCATAACGGCAGGAGCGGCCGTAGCGGGCATATCCGGCCTGGCCCTCTCGAAGATTGGCAAGGAAGGCGGAACTTTCTGGCAGATAGATCCGGCCAAATGCACCTTCTGCGGACGCTGCGAAACCGACTGCGTCCTGGCAGTATCGGCCGTGAAATGCGTTCACGCCAACCGCGTCTGCGGATACTGCGACCTATGCGGCGGATATTATCGCTCGAACGTGAAAGACCTCAACACTGCCGCCGAGAACCTGATGTGCCCCACCGGAGCCATACAGCGCAAGTTCGTGGAGGATCCCTACTTTGAGTACAGCATAGACGAGAGCCTCTGCAACGGATGCGGCAAGTGCGCCAAGGGATGCAACTCCTTCGGCAACGGATCGCTTTATCTCCAGGTCAACCAAGAAATTTGCGAGGATTGCAACGAGTGCAAAATCTCAAGGGTATGCCCTTCGGGGGCAATACAGCGCGTCGCTGCCTCAAAGGCATATATTTTGAAGGACGGATGAAGGGCGAAGGGCTCAAAGTATTTCCCGCAAGCCGCTGCGACGCCGCAAAGGCCGGGATATTGCCGTCGGAAGCCTGCGCGAAATCGCATTTCGGCAAACCGAGCTTCCGCAAGGAAATGCGACATCGCATTTGGGCAAACCGAGCTTCCGCAAGGAAATGCGACATCGCATTTGGGCAAACCGAGCTTCCGCAAGGAAATGCGACGTCGCATTTCGGCAAACCGAGCTTCCGCAAGGAAATACGACATCGCATTTGGGCAAACCGAGCTTCCGCAAGGAAATGCGACATCGCATTTCGGCAAACCGAGCTTCCGCAAGGAAATGCGACGTCGCATTTCGGCAAAGGGAGCTTCCGCAAGGAAATGCGACGTCGCATTTCGGCAAACCGAGCTTCCGCAAGGAAATGCGACGTCGCATTCCGGCAAACCGAGCTTCCGCAAGGAAATGCGACGTCGGAAGCCTTTGAGCCGGAAAAAATCAGGGTATAAACTTTTTGTAGTACATATAATTATATGAGGAGAGAGAAAACAACGGTGATGTCGGCCTTAATCGCGGCGGCCTTGCCGGTTTCGGCCCAGAACAGGTTCCCGAAGCCCGATTTCGAGTCGGGCTACCGGTATCCCGACCTGCACTATGAGGTGCCGAACGAGGCGCTGTGGAGCGCGGTCGATATTATTCTGCTGGCGGGGATGATGCTGGTGGTTGCCTGGGCGACGCTGAAGCGGCGCCGGCGCGCTCCTGTGCTGATCGTATCCGTAGTGTCGGCTCTGTACTTCGGCTTCTTCAGGAGCGGATGCGTTTGCAGCATAGGCTCCGTACAGAACCTTGTGCTGGCCATGGTCGACAGCTCGTATGTGATGCCTTTGGCGGTCTTCCTGTTTTTCATACTGCCCATTGTGTTCACCTTCCTTTTCGGGCGGGTATTCTGTTCGGGCGTATGTCCTCTGGGAGCCTTGCAGGAGATTGTCAACATAAGGAACTACCGGCTGTCCAAGGCCGTGTCGGCCGTTCTGGGCATAATTCCCTGGGTGTATCTGGCCTTCGCCCTGCTGTATGCCGCCACGCGCAGCAGTTTCATCATCTGCCGCTTCGATCCTTTCATAGGTATCTTCAGGATGGGAGGAGATGTGGGGATGATAGTATTCGGAGGCTTGCTGCTGCTGGCAGCGGTTTTCACGGGCCGTCCGTTTTGCAGGTTCCTCTGTCCTTATGGGGCGCTGCTGAGCCTTTTTTCGCGAGTGTCCCTGCGGAATATGAGCATCACGAAGGAGTGTATCAACTGCGATCTCTGCCTGAACGCATGCCCGGTAGATGCCATCCGCCCTCCCTTTGAGAACAGGGTGAAGGAAAGCCGTATGGATGGGGTAAGGCGATTGCTGGCCTATTTCGTTATGCTTCCGGTAGCGGTAGCGGCCGGAGCCTTCGGCATGAAAGCCCTCAGCCCCTCGCTTGCCGGCGCCAACAAGGACGTGCGGCTATACGAACAGGTGATGCGCAACGAGGCCCATCCGCAAAACATTCAGCCGGTCGACGTCGAAGTATTCTTCGCACAGGGCGGCACCATAGAGGAGCTCTCGGAGCGAAGGGCGGAGGTCGGCAGGCAGTTCGATGCCTATTCGGCCATTGCCGGCGGAGCGATAGGGCTCGTTGTAGGCCTCACCCTCATAGGCCTCTCGGTGAAGCGAACCCGCAAAACTTATGAGATAGACGGGGCAGCCTGCATCAATTGCGGCAGGTGCTTCGCCTACTGTCCGCAAAACAAATTAAATACCACCACATGAATCGCAAAATTGCAAGAAACGTAGCCATAGTATCGGCTGTTTTCATAGTCACATTCGCGGCTATGCTCATCACGAATTATTTTCAGGTGCGCGGCTTCAATCCGCTGCAAACCGAGGTTATAGAGACTTTGAAGCAGATAAACGACGCTAATGCGGATAACGCGGAGCTGCAGGAGCAGATTCGCCGGCTCGATTTGCTGGCCAGGCGGGCCTACTTCGTGAGGGTAGACCATCTGATGGCCGGGGTTGAGATACTGATAGGCATGCTGGTGGTCTTTGTAGTCGCTTCGCGCATATATTTCGCTAAGGAGAAGAACCTCCCCGGCAAGGAAATCGATCCTGTGGACGACTGGATATACAAGACTCGGGCCCGGAAGTACGTGCACTGGGCGGCGGGATTCGTGGCCGTCGCCGCCCTTGTCTTCGCCTTCCTGTCCTCTCCGTATCTGAGCGCGGAGAAAGGCAGCGGGAAGGAAGCCACGGAGGCAGCCCCTCAGTCCGAATCGCCTGCGGAGGACTATGCCGGGATGCCTCCCGCAGCCGATCTGCCGGCCGATAGCGCCGCTCAGCTCGCGGCCGAAGCGGAAGCCATCCCCGATTCCGTTGCCGCCCAGCCGGAAGCGCCCAAGGTGACGCACAACAGCTTCCGCGGCAACAATGCCGCCGCCGTATCATCGGCAGGCAACATTCCCACGCAGTGGAACCTCAGCACCGGAGAGAACATCGCATGGAAGAGCGACATCCCGCGGCACGGATACAACTCGCCGGTTGTCAACGGCAACAATATCTTCATCACCGGAGCAGACGAGCAGGCCCGCGAGCTCTACTGCTACGACCTGCACAGCGGACAGATGCGCTGGAAGCTTGCAGCCGACAACATCCCCGGCTCGCCCTCGGCCATGCCCGAAACGACGCACGACACCGGCCTTGCAGCTTCCACCGTCACTACGAACGGGAAGCAAGTGGCGGCAATCTTCGCCACCGGCGATTTGATCTGCGCCGACATGAACGGGCAGCGGCTATGGGCCAAAAACCTGGGAGTGCCTACCAACCATTACGGCTATGCCTCCTCGCTCATATCCTTTGGCAACACCCTGATAGTGCAATACGACAACAGCAACTCGCCCCGACTGCTGGCCTTGGACATGGCCACCGGAGCCGAACGCTGGAGCAAATCGCGAACGGACAAAATAACCTGGAGCTCGCCCATCATAGCCTACATAGACCGCAAGCCGCAGCTCATACTGATGGGCAATCCCAACCTGACCTCCTACGACCCCGGCAGCGGCGCACAAAACTGGGCCGTACCATTCCTCAGCGGCGAGGTGGCCTCAAGCCCTTGCAGCGCCGGCGGACTTGTTTTCGGAGCCAGCGAATACGCATCGCTGATAGCCGTCGACGCCCTTACGGGCGAGAAACGCTGGGAGGCCAACGACTACCTGCCCGAAGTGTCGTCGCCGGCCGCCACCGCCGACAACGTCTTCGTCGCAACCAGCTACGGCGTGCTTGCCAGCTACGACGCCAAAAGCGGAGAGCTCAAAACGGCTCACGAAACCAACACGGAGTTCTACTCCTCGCCCATGATTGTCGAAGGCAAGCTCTATATCTTCAGCAACAGCGGCAAGGCCTTCATCTATGCAGCCAACGCCGAGCTCTCGCCCCTGAACTCCTTCGAAACCGGACAGCGAACCTTCGCAACGCCGGCCTTCACCGACGGACGCATGATTGTCCGCTCCGACAGCCAGCTTTACTGCGTACAAAAAGCCGAGTCATGAGCTGCACCTGCAATAATCACGGCGAGCCAAACGACATAGCATCCCGCACCGACGCCATCATCGGCTCCGTAGGGACTTCGAGGAGCATGGTGATTCCGCTGCTGCAAGCCTTGCAGGCGGAGTTCGGATACCTTCCCTCCGATGCATTGAAGCGAGTGTATGAGCGGACGGAGATAGACGGCGCGCAGCTGGTCAGCGTATCTACCTTCTATACGCAGTTCCGCCACATTCCCCTGGGGAAGCATCAGATACGGGTATGCACCGGCACGGCCTGCCACGTGAAAGGCGCCGGCAATGTCTTCGATGCCTTCATCCGCCATCTGGAGATTCCGGAAGGAGAGATAAGCACCGCCGACAGGCTTTTCTCCGTCGAGAAGATAGCCTGCTTAGGCTGCTGCACCCTTGCGCCTGTTGTACAGATAGACGAAAAGATCTACGGCCATGTAGTTCCCGGCAGGGTGAAGGAAGTGGTAGACGACTTCCTGCAATCCCTCTCCGAAGAGGCAAAGGAGGAGAGCCGCAAAGCCAAGCGCCGGGCAGCCGGCGAAGTGCGTCTCGGCATGGGATCCTGCTGCATGGCCAGCGGCTCGGCCGACATCTACAAGGAGCTGCAAACGGCATCGGCCCAGCTCGGAGTAGAGATAGCCGTGAAGCCGGTGGGATGCGTAGGCGTATGCAACAAGGTTCCGCTCATAGACGTGGTGAGCGACGACGGCAGCATACATCGCTATCCTAACGTGAAGGCCATAGAGATAAAGGAAATACTGCACCGCCACTTCAAGCCGTCCGGCTACCTGAAGCGCATGCAAAACAATATACTCGGCCATATAGACATCTTCCATACGGACATCACCTGGAACAACGTCGTGTGGAAGTCGGAGCAGGAACGCACCGGCCTCGTAAGCCGCTTCCTCGCCGCCCAGAAGCATATCTCAACCGAAGGCTTCGGAGTGCTGGCCCCGCTGAACATAGACGAGTACATAGCCCACGGAGGATTCGAGGCCCTGCGGAAAGCCATAGCCTCGCCCGGAAGCGACATCATACGGACAATACTCCGCAGCGGCCTGCGCGGACGCGGCGGCGGAGGCTTCCCCACCGGCCGGAAGTGGGAGATAGTGGCATCGGTCGGCAGCCGTAGCAAGTACATGATCTGCAATGGCGACGAAGGCGATCCGGGAGCTTTCATGGACAGGATGATGCTCGAATCCTATCCCTTCCGCGTCATAGAAGGCATGCTGATAGCAGCCTGCGCCGTCGGAGCCGACCGGGGCATCTTCTATATCCGCAGCGAATATCCGCTTGCCGTTACGCGGATACGTACAGCCGTGGAGCTCTGCCGCGAGCGGGGCTTTGTCGGAGCTAATATAGCCGGCAGCGATTTCTCCTTCGGCATATCCGTGTTCGAGGGAGCGGGAGCCTTTGTCTGCGGCGAAGAAACAGCCCTCATCGCATCCATTGAAGGCGACAGAGGATTCCCCCGGCAGCGGCCGCCCTATCCTGCCGTCAGCGGGCTGCACGGGCTGCCCACACTCGTCAACAACGTCGAAACCCTCAGCCAGGTGCCCTACATAGTGAAGCATGGCGCCGAGGCCTACGGCAGCGTAGGAACCGAATCGAGCAAGGGCACCAAAGTCTTCGCCCTCGCCGGGAAGATCAATCACGGCGGACTGATAGAGGTTCCTATGGGCATCAGCCTGCGGCAAATCATTGAAGACATAGGCGGAGGAGTGGAAGGCGGCCGCAAGCTCAAAGCGGTGCAGATAGGAGGGCCGTCGGGCGGATGCATACCGGCCGAGCTCTGCGACAGCCCCGTCGACTTCGACGCCCTTACGCAGCTCGGAGCCATGATGGGATCGGGAGGGCTGGTGGTGCTTAGCGAAGACGACTGCATGGTCGACGTGGCTCGCTACTTCCTCAGCTTCACCTGCGACCAGTCTTGCGGCAAATGCACCTTCTGCCGCGTAGGCACCCGCAGGATGCTCGACATACTGAACAAAATATGCAGCGGCAAGGGAACGGCCGCCGACATAGCCCTGCTCGAAGAGCTCGCCCTCAACGTGAAGCGCTCATCACTCTGCGGCCTGGGCAAAACCGCCCCCAACCCGGTGCTCACCACCCTGAAGTATTTCAGGCACGAGTACGAGGAGCATGCCGCAGGCCTGTGCCGCACCGGAACCTGCAAGGACATGGTGCGGTACGTAGTGACCCCGGACTGCATAGGCTGCACCAAGTGCGCCAAAGCATGCCCCGTCGACGCCATCCCGTACACGCCCTACGAGGTTCATACGATAGACGCGGAAGCCTGCGTGCGTTGCGGGCTCTGCATAGACGAATGTCGCTACCGGGCAATCCGGAAAACAGGCCTTAAGGAAAACATCAGTGAGTATGAATATTCAAATTAACGATACCCCCGTAGTCGCAGGCGAGAATGAAACGCTGATAGAGGCCGCTCGCCGAGCCGGCTTCGACATCCCTTCGCTATGCTATGCCAAGGGAGCCGCGCACAAGTCCTCCTGCATGATCTGCGCCGTGAAAGACTGCCGCACGGGTCAAATCATCCCCTCCTGCACCACCCTCCCCACCGAAGGCATGCGGATAGATACCTTAGGCGACGAGGTAGTCCAAACCCGCATGCTATCGCTCGAGCTGCTGCTGAGCGATCACCGGGCCGACTGCGAGGCTCCCTGCACCCTCGTATGCCCGCACGGGCTCGACGTGGAGCGTATGCTGTCCTGTTACGATGCAGGCCTCACGGAGGCAGCCCTCCGAATCATAGCCGCAGCCTTTCCGCTGCCCGACATCAAATGCATCTCCTGCAAAGCTCCCTGCGAGAAAGCCTGCCGGCGCGGAACCATAGACAGGGCCGTCGGCATCCGGGGCATCATCCGCGAGATATGCGAGCAGGGAGCTGATGCCGCAACCGACAGGCGGGAAGGAGAGGCAGCCGCATCCGGTCGAGCCGGGTTCCTCTCCCGCTTAGGCCGATTCACCGACGGCGAGAAGGACAGGCTGAAGGCATCCGTCGCAAGCCCGTCGCGCTGCCTGCATTGCGCCTGCGCCGGCCAGGGCGGCTGCAAGCTGAGGGAATATGCCGGACGGATGGGCATCAAGCGCTCCCGCTACGAGGCCGCTTCGGTATCGCCCGCCATGAGCAGGCAATGCATAGGCGAGGGAATGTGGTTCGAGCCGGCCAAGTGTATCCGATGCGGCCTCTGCGTATATAACAGCGCGAACGGATTCACCTTCAGGAGCCGCGGCTTTGTGATGCAGGTGGTATTGCCCGACGAAAACCGTGCGAACATAGACGGCAGCCTTGCCGAGCTCTGTCCCACCGGCGCTATCTATCTCGATAAAAAGAAGGAAAAGGTTTTATGAGAAATAATAAGAGAGGCGGTAAGGTGATAATGTCAAATTGTCCTTTTAAACATTTTTTGGCGCTGCAACGTCTATACATCCCCTTCCGTATGGCTTTTTCGGCACCTCCGGAACAGTTGGGGAGGCTCCAAATTTTTTTTCCGGCGCCTCCGGAACAGTTTGTAGGCCCCAAATTTTTTCTACGGCGCCTCCGGAGCAGTCGGAAAAGCTCCAAATTTTTTTTCCGGCGCCTCCGGAACAGATTGGAGGCCCCCGATTTTTTTTCCGGCGCCTCCGGAACAGTCTGGAGGCCCCAAATTTTTTTTCCGGCGCCTCCGGAACAGTCTGGAGGCCCCAAATTTTTTCTACGGCGCCTCCGGAACAGTCTGGAGGCCCCAAATTTTTTCTACGGCGCCTCCGGAACAGTCGGAAAAGCTCCGTTTTTTTTCTCCGGCGCCTCCCCAATAGCCTTTATACCCTTAATATTAGCTCTGCTGATAGCTTTGCTGACCGGATGCGGCCGGGGGCGCGCAGGTGAACCTGCGGGTGGAGGAGCGGACAGCTGGCCGCTTTTCAGGGGCGATGCCGGCCTCAGCGGATACTCGGATGCGCGGCTGCCCGACAAGCCTGCCTTGCTGTGGGCGTACAAGAGCGGCGCCCGGACGGTATCATCACCGGTGATATACAAGCGGACGGCCTACTTTAGCGACAGGCGCGGACGCATCTACGGCATAGATGCCGAGGGCAAGCAGAGCTTCGACTACGACTTCGCCACGGCCGTGGAGGCCACTCCCATGATCAGCGATTCCGTCCTGTACATAGGCCGCATCGACGGATTCATGACGGCGCTGTCATTATCCGGCGAGCTGCTCTGGAGCTTCGAGACCATGGGGCAGATATCCGCTTCGCCTAATATAGGAGTGTTCCGCGGACAGGAAGCCGTGGTTTTCGGCAGCTACGACAACTACCTCTATTGCCTGAACAAAAGCAGCGGCGAGGAGATCAGCCGCTTCGAGTCGGGATACTACATCAATGGAGCCGTAGCCGTGCAGGGCTCCGGCTTCTTTTCCGGCGGCTGCGACGCCTGGCTCCGTATACTCAACGGCGAGACGGGCCGCGTGTCCGATTCGCTTATGCTCGATACCTACATCCCGGCCTCGCCGGCTATATCCGGCCGCGACTGCTACATAGCCGACCATTCGGGCAATGTGTATGCCCTCACGGTAGAAGCCGGACGGATTAGCAGCCATCGCAAGGTTGTGGAGGCCACAAGCGAGAGCGCCTCCTTCGTATCCGTCCCCGCCCTGTCTTCATCCGCAGTATATATAATCGGCGACGACAGGTATCTGTATGCACTCGACAGGAAGACGGGCGAGCAGCTCTGGAGATACCTTCAGAAAGGAAGTTCGGGCGAGAGCTCTCCGCTGGTCTGCCGCGACAGGATTATCTGCTGCACCAAATCGGGAGTGATCTCTATCGTAGACGCCCGCAGCGGCTCTCTGCTCTGGGAATATGATACGGGCGAGCAGATCGTGGCCTCGCCGGCCGTGATCCGCGATCGCTTTTACATCCTTACGGCCAAGGGCACCTTGTTTTGCTTCGGCAATCAATCCGACTAAAAAGAAACAGATTAAATCATACAGCCATGATCAGATTAACAGGAATCACTAAAACATATCCCGACGGGAACAACAGCCTAAGGCAGGTTCTGCGCGGACTAAGCCTCAGCCTTGCCCGCGGAGAGTTCCTCGCCGTTATGGGCGCATCGGGCTCGGGCAAGACAACGCTGCTGTCCATACTCGGAGCTCTGATTGCCCCCGACGGAGGCGAATACCTGCTCGAGGGCCAATCCGTTTTCGACGGCCGCAGGACCGACCTTGCCGACCTGCGCAACCGGCGCATAGGCTTCGTGTTCCAGGAGCACAGGCTCATGCCGCAGCTGTGCCTGCGCGACAACATACTGCTGCCCGTCCTGGCCGCACAGTCCAAGGCCACCGCAGAGCAGGCGGAGTACGCACAGCTATTGATGGAGCTAAGCGGCATAGCGCCGCTGGCCCGCCAATATCCCCGGCAGGTATCCGGAGGCGAAGCCGGACGCACGGCCCTCTGCCGGGCCTTAATCATGAAGCCGGCCCTGCTGCTGGCCGACGAGCCTACCGGTAGGCTCGACAGCCGGACGGCGTGCAATATCATGGAGCTGCTGCAACGGATAAACCGCGAGCTCGGAACCACCGTCGTCATGGTCAGCCATTCGGCCGACACCGCCTCGGCTGCCCAAAGGATACTAACTCTCGCAAACGGATTGCTGTCGTGAACTTCAGCCTGCTTGTACGCGCCAACGCCGGGCGCTATCGCCGCTATTACCGCCTCATCGCAGCGGCATCCCTCATCGTTACGGCCCTTGTGTCGGGCAGCCTTATGACGGGCGACTCGGTTCGGCATACGCTGACGGAACGGCTTAGCCGGCGGCTCGGAAATACGGAGACGCTCATCTTCTCCTCCAATTCCTTCTTCAGCGAAAGTCTGGCGGCCGAACCGGCTTTGGGAGGCAGCGCCCGTCCGGTACTGCTCAGCCAAGGCTTTATATCGCACGAAGGCCGTCTCATTCCCGTCATGGTATGGGGAACGGACGAGCCCGACATTCCGGCCGGAGCGGCAATGATTAACAGGCAGCTTGCCGGACAGCTTGCGGAGTCGGCGCCCTCCGACATAGTCCTCCGGCTGCCGGCTGCGGGGCTTGTGCCCTCCGGATCGCTCTTCGTGACCGATAATTATACAACATCGCTGCGACTTGCCCTTGCCGGAATACTGGAGGCGGCAAGCGGAGGCGATATCAGCCTCAAAAACGAGCAGATAATACCCTGCAACATCTTCCTCCGTCGCGCCGAGCTGGCCTCGGCCATGGAAATAGAGGGGAAGGCAAACCTGATCCTGTCCGACAGCATAATCACAGCCGAGGCATTGGCGGCAGCCTGGCGGCCCGCTACCTCAGGCATCAGCCTACTACGGCTCGACGGCTCAACCGAGATCGGCTCCGACAGAGTCTTCCTGCAAACGGAGCTAGTAGACGCCATCGCTCGCGACAATCCCGGCGCCAATCGCCTGTTCTCCTACATGGCCAACTCCATCGAATCCGCGAGCGGAAGCCTGCCCTACTCCTTCGTTACGGCCATAGACGCTTACGCAGGCCTGGAGCCGGCCGACAACGAGATCGTCCTCTCCGATTATGCCGCCGCACGGCTCAAGGCAGGCCCGAACGACAGCATCAGCCTGACCTACTTCGTATCCTCCGACCTGAAAACCTTGCGCGAAGAGAGCATCAGCCTGCGGGTGGCAGGAATCCTGCCGCTTGAGCAACTGTCGGCCGACAAGACACTCAGCGCCGACTTCCCCGGACTGTCCGACGTGGAGAGATGCACCGACTGGGACAGCGACATGCCTATCAACATGGATCGCATCACCAAAGAAGACGAGGACTACTGGACACTCTATCGCTCCACGCCCAAAGCTCTGGTGGCCTACCGCACTCTCGCACCGCGATGGAGCAATGCCTACGGCTCGGCCACTGCCGTCCGAACCGCCGACGCCCCCGATCTCGGCGGGCTCAATCCCGCCATGCTCGGCCTGCGGATAGTTTATCCCAGGGCGATCGGGCTGGAGGCAGCCCGTGGCGGCATCGACTTTGCGTCGCTGTTCCTGTCGCTCGGCTTCCTCATAATTTTCTCGGCCGTGCTGTTGATGTTGCTGCCCTTGAGCGAGATGATTTTTGAGCGCCGAAGCGAGTTGGCTCTGCTGCGTGCCTTAGGCTTCGGCCCCGGGCGCATAGTGAAGCTGCTGCATCGCGAATCGCTGGCCGTCGTACTGCTTGCATCGCCTCTGGGAGTGCTGGCCGGGGCATGCTATACGGCGCTATCGCTCGCGCTGCTCAATACGCTGTGGAACGACGCCGTGCATACCTCCGGATTCGCCTTTTTCCCAAGCCTCACAACAATATTTGCCGGATGGATAGCCGGCGCCGTCATAAGCCTGCTTACGCTGCTGCTGTCCGTATGGCGTGCGGCAGGCAGAGCAGAGAGACCCCTCGCCCTTAAGCCGCTGAAGCCGGCTCGGCTCGGAAGCTTCGACCGGCGGCGGCTCGTATGGGCCGGACTGCGCATGGACGGCAAGCGCGGCCTCACTTCATTCGTTGCATTAGCCTCAGGCGTGCTCATCGTCTTCTCCGTAGGGCTCAACAGGAGAGGCTTTGCCGACAGCTCTCAGCTTAGGAGCGGCACCGGAGGTTACTCGCTCTGGTGCGAAACAGGCGTCCCTGTCTACCACAGCATGAGCTCCGCCGAAGGACGCGCCAAGCTTGCGCTCACCGAT
This sequence comes from Tannerellaceae bacterium, assembly GCA_031280435.1. Taxonomy (GTDB): domain Bacteria; phylum Bacteroidota; class Bacteroidia; order Bacteroidales; family Tannerellaceae; genus DFXE01. The sequence continues at coordinate 21,913 of JAITGS010000081.1, forward strand.
CTTCCTCCCGGCGTCGAGGCCCTTCAGATACTAAGGTATGGAGCCGACGACGCCAGCTGCCTTAACCTGAACAAGGTGGTGCGGCCCACCGTGCTCGGCGTCGACATGGAAAGATTGCAGGGCAGCGACTTCAGAATCCTCGGCAGCATATATAATAAGGAGGAGAATCCCTTCGACGCCCTCCGACTGGCCTCCGGCGATGTGTATCCGGCGGCGATAGACGAGACGACGCTGCTGTGGGGATTGCAGCGACGGCTCGGAGATACGCTGAGCTACGAAGCAGCCGACGGTAGGCCCGTCCGAATCCTCTTGGCCGCCACATTGCCCAACACCATCTTCCAGGGAAACCTGCTGATGGACGGCAAGCACTTCGCAGCCGTATGGCCGGAGATTCGCGGCAGCGAGATCGCCCTCATACGCTCCGACGCATCCGTAGAGCCGCAGGTGAGGCAACTGCTGTCGCAGGCGCTGAGCGAGTACGGCCTGCGCCTCATGACTACCTCCGGGCGCTTGCGGGAGTTCAACTCCGTTACCGATACCTACCTGACGATCTTCCTGACGCTGGGAGGGCTCGGACTGCTGCTCGGGCTCGCCGCCTTCATCATCATCGTCCGTAAGAGCCTTGCCGCCCGCGGCGGGCAGATTGAGCTATACCGTGCGCTCGGATTCGCCGACAGCCGTATAGCATCACTGCTGATTGCGGAGAACCGCCTGATACCCCTGGCCGCCATAATCTGCGGAGCCGGCCTCTCGCTGGCCGGTGTAAGCGGCAGCGCGGCGAATGTCGGTACTGGAGTATGGCTGACGGCCATACTGCTGATGGCGGCGCTCATGCTTGGAGCCTTAGGCTTCGTCAGGCGCGCGGTCGACAGGAAAATAAGAAACTCAAGCTATCAATTTAAATCATGAAGATCCTTTTTATTGTTCCGGGTTCGGGCGATGCATTCTACTGCGGCAACTGTTTCCGTGATAACCTCCATGCTTCGTCGTTGCGCAAAGCCGGACACGAGGTGGTGGTGATGCCCCTGTATCTGCCTCTCGACCCCGATTCGTTCCGGGCCGACGCTCCGCTCTTCTTCCCGGCCATTTCGCTTTATGTCTCACAGAAATATTACAGCCGAAAAGCCATGCCGGGCTGGATGGAGAAGATACTTAACTCTAAGCGATCGCTCAGTATGGCCGCATCCTTTTCGGGCAGCACATCTTCCCGCGGCTTAGAGGACATGACGCTGGCTATGATTAACGGCCGCGGTTCGGTCTTCGCACGGCATGCATCCGCCATGGTCGACTGGATTCGGCAGCAGGAGCAGCCCGATGTTGTTCACCTCTCAAGCAGTCTTGTTATAGGCATAGCGAGGATGCTCAAAACCGAAATGGATGTACCAATAGTCTGCTCGCTCCAGGACGAAGAGATATGGATTAACCCCCTCGGCATCCATGCAGCCTCAGCCTGGCAAGGCATAGAGGACAACCTCGGCTACATAGACGCCTTCGTAGCCTCCAGCGAGTTCTACAAGGCCGAGTCGCTCAAGCGCTTCCCCGGTATAGCCGATCGCACCGAGGTTGTCTATCCCGGGCTTGCCCCGGAGCTATATTCGTCCGACAGCTACCCTGCCGACCCTACCCTGGGCTTCTTCTATCGCATGAGCGAGTCCGACGGGCTGCATATACTCGCCGAGGCCTTTGTCAAGGTCAAACGCACGGGCCGCATACCGCAGCTCCGGCTGCGCATAGGCGGAGGATTTTCGGGAGCCGACAAGAGCTTCCTGCGCCGCCTGCGCACAATCCTCCGGCCCTACCGCAGCGATGTAACCTGGCTCGAAACATACAGCCTTGCCGAGCATGCAGCTTTCTACCGCCAAACCTCAGCCGTTTGCGTGCCCATCACCTTCAGCGAGGCCGTAGGGCTTTACGTTTGCGAATCATTTGCCGCCGGGAGGCCAGTCATAGAGCCGGCAAGCGGCTCATTCCCCGAAATAGTAGGCGGCGGAGGAATCCTGTACGAGAGCAACGACAGCGACTGCCTCGCCCGGGCCATCCTGAGCCTCTTCACCGACAGGGCGCTCTGGGAGAAATGCCGGGACGAGGCCGTAAGGCTCGGACGCAGCCGCTACTCCGACGCGGTGCAGGCACAGCGCCTCGGAGGCATCTACGGAAAAATTTTAAAGCAAGCTAAGCAATGAGCAGGCGCGAATTTACGGGCGAGATGCTCGGCACCTTCATCCTTACCTTCTTCGGATGCGGTTCGGTGGCCGTGGCCACATTGTTCGGCGAATACAGCGGGATTTTCCAGATAGGCTTAGTGTGGGGCGTTGCCGTAACGCTGGCCATCTACCTCACGCGCCACCTCTCCAATGCCCACCTTAATCCGGCCGTTACCCTGGCCATGGTTGCGGCCGGGCGGATGCGGGGAGATAAGATTGGCCTGTACCTGGCCGCACAGTTCCTCGGCGCCTTTGCCGCAGGCTGGGCATTGCTTGCGCTTTTTTCGCCCTCCATAGAGATGTTCGAGAGTTCGCGCGGGATAATACGCGGAGAGGCCTCATCGGTTGTCACAGCCAAGATCTTCGGCGAGTTTTATCCCTCGCCCGGCAGCGGCGCCGTAGTCGGCATGCCGCTGGCCATGGCGGCCGAGTTCGTTGGCGCCTTCCTTCTGGTTTTAGCTATTATGGGCCTCACCGACGGCGCCAACGCAGGCCGTCCGAGCAGCTCCATAGCTCCGCTCTTCATAGGCCTCACGGTTTCGTCCGTCATCTGGCTGATAGCGCCCCTGACGCAGGCCGGCATCAATCCGGCACGCGATTTGGGCCCCCGGTTGGTTGCCGCCATGGCAGGCTGGGGCAGCGCCGCCTTCCCCGACGATTGCGGAGGCTTCCTGTGGGTGTACATACTCGCCCCGGCGGCCGGCGGAATAGCCGCAGCCCTGCTCGAGCCTCTGATGAAAAAGGTAAACCGTCTAAGCTCTGAGGATTGAATGAAAACTTCGGCTGCAAACCCGGCATCGCCTGTAATCCCGGCAATTTTCTGCGCCTGCCCATACGGCTCATTCCCGCGGAGGCGGGAATGTGGCAAAAGCCCTTCACGCTCGAACAGTGGCTCCCTGCAATTGCAGGAGCAAAATGTTGCAGTTACAATGGGCCTATGTAATTACATAGACAAAATGTTGCAGTTACAGTGGCTCTCTGCAATTGCAGGAGCAAATGTTGCAGTTACAGTGGCTCCCTGTTCTGTTTTTTTTTGCATATTTTTAATTTTAGCCGGCTCATATTTTTTCGGGGACAAAAACATGGCTTGTGGCGGCTTCGGATTTTTTCCGCTTCAGAGGACAGGGGAAGATATAACATACAGAAAGAAATATACACTTAAATTATAGCGATATAGATGAAAACGAAAATTATTCCGGCCGGCGGATTCCTTGGAGCCGGCAAAACCACGCTGCTGATGAAAGCGGCGGAGATGCTCGCGGCTCGCAACATTCGCGCAGGCCTTATCACGAACGATCAGGCTCCGGAGCTTGTAGACAGCGCCCTGCTGCGGCATGAGGGCCTCCGGGTGGACGAGCTGAGCGGAAGCTGCTTCTGCTGCAACTTCGGCGGCTTTGTTGAGGCCGCCATGAGGCTGCGTAAGGACGAAGGAGCCGAGGTTATCATTGCCGAAGCGGTGGGGAGCTGCACGGATTTGTCGGCCACGGTGCTTCAGCCCCTTAAGGCTTATGCGGCCGACGACTTTGAGGTGGCGCCGCTGACGGTGCTGGCCGACCCGCTGCGCCTGAGCCGCATGCTGGACGGCCGTTCGACGGGATTTCATGCCGATGCCGACTACATCTATGCCAAACAGCCGGAAGAGGCCGATGTGATTCTTATCGGCAAGGCGGACATGTACTGGCCGGCCGCGGCGATACAGGAGCTGAGTGAGCGGGCTGCCGAAAGGTTCCCGTGGGCCGAGGTGTTTGTCGTAAGCTCCGTGACGGGGCTGGGGATGGACGAATGGCTGGACTGTGTCCTCAGCGGAAAGGCCGGCGGGACGCGCATTGCGGAGGTGGACTACGACAGATACGCCAGAGGTGAGGCGGTGCTGGGATGGCTCAACGCTACTCTCTTTTTGCAGTCCGATGCCATGGACTGGAACCGGCTGGCGCAATCGCTGATGCAAAGCCTTGCGGACAGCTTCGCGGAGAGGGATTACGGCATCGGGCACCTGAAGCTCATCATGGATGATTGCGACGGCTACATTGCAGGCAACCTGACGGCGGCCGACGAGCTTGTCGACATGCGCGGAGCCCTTAAGGCCGGCCCCAGAGTAAGGCTGACCCTCAACCTGCGCGCGGAGGCCGAGCCGGAAGCCCTTGAGGCCGCCGTACGCGATGTGCTGAGGCCGATTGAGGCCGACGGATGCGGCATGGAGCAGGTGGCATGGCGATGCCTGTCGCCCGGACGGCCGCAGCCCACGCATCGCTTCGCGAAAGTTGTATGACATACATATTATTATATAGACACAATGAAAAGACTTGTTTTGATATGCCTCGCGGCCGCATTGATGCTAAGGGCGGCTGCGCAGGATGAGGCTGCGGTGATTACATATACCGCAGGCGATTTTTTCGTGAGCATACTGTCCGAAGGCGGCTCAACGGCAAGCGCCGGACTGCTCAAAGGGGCTTCGGCCGGGCAGCTGACGGAGTTTGTGCCGGACGGAACCTTTATGCTGGAAACGCAGGTTTTCCTGCTGCGGGCCAAGGGGAAGAACATACTGATCGATACCGGTTACGGCCGCCATCTGTTCGACAACCTGCTAAAGCCGGGCCTTGCAAGGGAGCAGATCGATGCCGTGATGCTCACCCACCTGCATCCCGACCATACGGGCGGCTTGCTGCTCAAGGGCGAGGCTGCCTTCCCGAACGCCAAGCTGTATCTGTCGGCGGCGGAATACGGCTACCGCATGGCGCTCTATGAGTCCTCCGCCCTGCGCGCTGCAATCGAAGCCTACGGCGACAGGCTCGTACTCTTCGAGCCGGAGGCCATAGACGCTACTGCGGAGGAGCTGCTGCCGGGAATAAGGGCGGTGAAGGCCTACGGACATACTCCCGGACACTGCGGATACCTGATAAGCTCCGAGGAGGAGCGCTGGCTGATATGGGGCGACCTTGTACATGCCATGACGATTCAAATGCCTTGCCCCGAAGTGGGCATAGCCTTCGATGCGGATTCGGAACAGGCGGCGGACAGCCGCAAGGCCATTCTGGAGTATGCGGCAAAGAATAGGATTACGGTCGGAGGCATGCACGTTCCCTTTCCGGCCGTCGGGACGGTATCCGCGGGCAAGGCGGGCCAGGACGGCGCATTTGTGTTCACGCCTTTGTGTTTATGCGAAGGCTTTTAATCGGAACTTCTACTAATTGCTTTTTCTGCGTTTCGCTCCGTCGGCAAAATGCTCATGTACTAAAGTACACTCCGCTTTTGCCGCCGTCGCAAGCCTTGAAAAAGCTAATTATTAGAAGTGCCTTAAACTTTTAAACTATTGATAAATTATGAAGAGAATGATTTTTTTACTTGCAGCGCTTACAGGCCTGCACACTACTGCCCAGAATTCGGGCACACTGCCGACGGACTCGGTTGAGCAAACCGTAAGCCTGGGCAACGTTGTCGTTACAGCTCAGCAGCGCGAGCAGCAGCTGCTCGACGTTCCTGCGGCTATATCCTCCGTAGGCTCCGCCTTGCTGGAGAATACGCATACAACTACGATGGAGCAGCTCGCTGCCTTCGTTCCCGGCCTTAATGTTAACGTACAGACGCCGCATCGTCCGTCGCTGTCTATTCGCGGCCTCACAAGCGACGAGGTGAGCCCAACCGCACAGCCGCGGGTGTCTGTCTATTATAACGGAGTGCCTACAAGCCGTGCGAGCATGGCGCTGGCCGAACTCTACGACATGGACAGGATTGAGGTGCTCAAAGGCCCGCAGGGGACGCTCTTCGGGCGAGGCGCTCAGATTGGGGCTATCAGCTTGGTGACCAAAAAGCCTGTGTCGGCCTTCGGAGGCTATGTTGCCGCCGGCCTTGGCAACTATGCGGCTAAGGAAACGGAGGCTGCGATTAATCTGCCGCTGATAAGCAACAAGCTGATGCTCCGCGTAGCCGGCATTTACAGCGCTCACGACGGCTACGTTACTAACCTCTCCGGCGGGAAGCTGAACGGCAAAAATACGGTTGGCGGAAGGCTGTCGGCCACATGGCTGCCATCGGATAAGCTGAGCGTCGGCCTCGTTGTGAATTATCAGTCGGACGACAATCCGGGCACGGCCTTCATGTCGAAGAGGTATCCCAACTCTAAGGGCGAGACGGACATCTTTAAGTATGAGGCTTCGCTCGACGCCGGCAAGGAGTGGTTCAACAAAAGGTCGGTTGCAGGCAGCTCGCTCACGCTCAAATATGCCTTCAGCGAGCTTTACAGCCTTTCGAGCATCACCTCTTATTATAACAACCTCGTGGACCATCGCTGGGATGGCGACGGATCGGTTGCGCCTGCCATAGACATGGCCGAGTATCTGGATGCAAGCCAGTTTACGCAGGAGCTCAGATTCTCCTTCAGGCCAAACGACCGCCTGGAGGGCTTCGTTGGCGCCGGATACTGGAGCGAGGACGTGAGGCAGAAGTACTGGTTCGGCCCGAACGAGCAATACATGGCTTACCTTATCTTCCAAATGCCGGAGTACATGATAGGCTCCGACGGCGTCCTGGGATTTCCGATGCCGGCCATCCCGGCCGATCCTCAGCTCGGCCCGCTTGCCGGATTACCGCTGCCGATCGATCATGAGGAGGAGAGCATAGACGGAGCCCGCAACCGGGCGGCAGACGTCTTCGCGGATTTCACCTACGGCATACTGCCGCAACTGAAGCTCACGGCCGGAATCCGGGCGACCTACGAGAGCTTCTCCACCTCGCGCGAGGCCTATATGCTGGGCTCAACGCCGTCCATGCTCGGAAACTTGCTGGGCAGCGCGCCCAACTTCTTCTTTGCGCCTACGCCATACACCGAGATTCAAAAAAGCTTCTGGTCGGGAACATACCGTGCGAATCTGCTCTACGAAATCTGTTCGAGCTCCAATGTTTTTGCCGGCTATGCCCGCGGACGCCGTCCGAACGTCCTGCAATTCAATTCGGCCGGCCAAAGCGAAACCATGAGCTCCGAAAGCGTTCACAGCTTCGACCTCGGCTACAAATGGTCCAGGCCGAACAGCCTCTGGCTGGATGCAAACCTCTTCTATCATCTCTACAATAATTTTCAGACGAGCAAATGGGACGGCGCCAACTATCTGATTGCCGATGCCGGCAAGGCCACTTCCTACGGCCTGGAGCTAAGCGCCAAGGCGGCCCTCTCCGACTTCCTGGAGCTATTCGGAAACTATGCCTGGATACATGCCCGCTTTGACGACACCGACAGCAAGGGCGACCCTCAGGAGTACGCCGGCAAAACCTTCCGCCTCACCCCGGAGCATAGCTTCTCGATAGGCCTCAGCGCAAAGGCGCGGCTGTCGAACAGCTTACGGCTCTCCTTCACGCCCACCTACTCCTGGAAGAGCCACATCTGGTTTGAGGATGCCAACGACCTCCAGCCGGCCGATCCCTCTCTCGCCCGCTTAGAGCAAAACGCCTACGGCCTACTCGGCGCCAACCTCGCCCTGAAGTACGTCCCGCAGAACATCACCCTCTCCGTCTTCGCCCATAACGCCCTCGGCGAGCAGTACCTCATAGGAGCCGGCAATACCGGCATGATGTTCGGCGTGCCCACCTACGTCCCCGGCTCGCCGAGGATGATAGGAGCCAGGCTGAGATGGGTCTTCGGTAGCTGAGGCGCTCCCGGCAAAGAGATTTGCCTGCGAAAAAGGTCGAGATCCGGAGCCGGAACATCGATGTTCCGGCTCCGGAAAAAAAATCTGAGAGCGGAACATCGATGTTCCGGCGTCCGGAAAAAAAATCCGGGAGCGGAACATCGATGTTCCGGCGTCCGGAAAAAAAATCCGGGAGCAGAACATCGATGTTCCGGCGTCCGGAAAAAAAATCCGGGAGCGGAACATCGATGTTCCGGGGCAAAAAAGGGACAATTATTGGTGCATATATGCCGAACTGCTCAAAATAGTGCGGAATCGTGAAGCTTATTGGTAATTGCGGCTCTGTGCGGAGAGCTCCCGGCATAGAGGAATCCGCCGGGCGCCTCAGGCTGCAGCCGGCCGCCGTAAAAGATGTTTTGGGGGGACGGAATATAGCCTACATAAAAAAAGAGCCGGAGGCTGTTTGCTATTCCCTCCGGCTCGCTAACTAACACATAGGTAAGTTGGCGTTAAGTATGCGTTTAAGACTATTTTACTATGGAACTTCTACTAATTGCTTTTCCTGCCTTATAGCTCGGTCGGCAAAATGCTCATGTACTAAAAGTACACTCCGCTTTTGCCTCCGTCGCAGGCCTTGAAAAATCTAATGATTAGAAGTTCCCACTACTATTTTTTCCACTTTCAAATCCCCATTCACCATGGCTTTAACGATGTATACATTCCGTCCGGGAAGGCTTAGGCTGTGCCGCGCGTCGCCAACGTTGGGGTGGTCGTAAATCAGGGCTCCGACGGCATTGTATACCTGAAGCGAGCCTATTGTCCCAGAGGCGGAGCGCAGCTGCAGGGTTTCGCCGTTGACGGCCACAAAGAAATCGGCTTCCGGCGCCTCCTCCGTCGTCGAGTTGATGCCTGCACCGGTGTAGGAGAATCGCAGGGCGAAACGGTCGGGGAGGTAGATGCTTCCGCTTGTTCCGGCCGGCCGGCTGAGGCTGAAGGTATATGATGCTGTTTTGCCGAGCTCGATTTGCTTATGGTTTTGCTGCTTGTCGATAAGGATTACATCGTATCCGAAGGAATGCAGGCCGGAGAAGTCCAGTACGTATTCGCCCGGATCCTTCACAATCATGGCGAGGCTCACGGTTGTCATGCCGAACTTGCTGCTGTTGATGACGAGCGGGACGTTGTCGGCCGAGAGCGTGTATAGCGACAGCGGCATGTCGCCCTCATAATTGTAGGTGACCATAGGCATGTCGTGCCTGTCGTTAGCGGAATCGTAGGCGCCGGGATGATGCATAAGGGCCGCGTGAGCGCTACGGTTGCCGTTCGAGAGCCTGATGTTAAGAACTCCGCCGGATTTGACCGTCTCTGCGGCTCTGAGTGAATAGGAGGAAACCGGCGCGGTGGTTGTCCAGTTGGGCGACATCCTTATGTTGGCTATGCCGGCGCCTGCATTCAGTTTCGCCATGAAGAAGGATTGCAGAGGCGGAATGTACCGCGAGAGGGGCTGCCCGTTGGGCGTGAAGTTGAGAGCGTCGGGATTGTTCACCACAAGCCTGTTGTTTGCGTCGAGCGCACTGACGATTACGTCGGCCCCCACTTCGCCGTTCCAGATGTAATAGCCGCTATTGAAGATTGTGTTGTTGTTGGCCACGAAGGAATCTATGCTGAGATAAGCCATGTAGGGATTGACCAACTGTATGAGCCTGTTGTTCGCTCCGCCGGGCTTGTCGCCATAGAAGGGCAGGTTGAAGGTTCCTCCGGCCGAAAGGCTTGTTCCGTGCGTGATGAACTTCTTGCTGTTTGCCGCACGCGGAGTAGAGGCGGCGGGCGTAGCCGTCGGGTAGGATGTGGAGGTGATGGGGAAGCGGAGCAGGCTGTCGACCGTCACCGAGTTTTTAGGCACCTTGAGGTTGAACGCCTGTCCGAGAGGCAGCGGCACTCCGGCGTTGGCCGTGGTTGCGGAGAATCGGTTCACCGCCGCGGTGTTATCGGGATTATACTGGAAGAAGCTCATGAAGGTCGCTCCCCAGTTAATCACTCCGGAGCTGCTGTAATGATAGTCGCCGGAGTACATGCTTCCGAGAGGAGCCGACCACATCAGGAAGCGATTGAGCTCGGAGGGCTTGAGCTTTATCTCAACCGATGCATCGTTGTAGGCAAGCATGTGAGGATTCTTGAGCATGGCCCGGTCTTTCATCTCTATATTGCGGCAGATGGCCGGATCGCTTAGCTCCGGGAAGTTGTTGACGCCGGAGGGAGATGGAATCACAACGTCGGTGCATGCTGCGGGGATGAAGCTCACGGGCGATTCGTAGTCCTTTCCTCCTCCGTTGCGCACCATCACCCAGTTGCGCGGGTCGTGCCATTTGGTATTGGCAACGCCTGTCCATCGCATCTTCACCGTCGACGTAGGAGTGCTGTTGACAAGTCCGACGGTGAGCTTCCCGCGCGGGAAGTTCATGGCCTTGTACTTGGCCAGGTCGGTAGCCGAAACTCCGGGCGTGGTGCTGATGTTCTTGGTGACCGGCTTGAGCCAGTAAATAGAGTCGGCGTACATTTCGCCTGTTACTCGGCTGAGGCCGTCGACCTGAATGGAATCGGGCCAGACCTCATCGTCGTACCATTTGAAAGATACACCGACGGGAATGTTAGGCAGCGATATGGTTGTTGTTGCTCCGTAGCATCCGGAGAATCCTCCGGCTGAACTTTTGAGGATAAATATATAGACGGTAGCAGTATCATGAACGATGTCGGGCACAGGCAGCGAGGGGTCGAAATAATCGAGTACGTAGCGGAAAGAGTCTATGTTGGCTGCAAGAGGAGCCCGGTCGTCGTGGTGGTAAACGATTCGGCTGCCGGAACCGGCCAGGCCGTTGAAGCTGAGGAATCCGCTCACGGGCTGCTTGGATATGTGCGCCGCCGAGAGGGTGAGGTTGTCGAGGAAATAAGGAGTAGACGGAGTGTTATAATTCGGGATCATATCATTTCCGAGTACGTCGAGGCTGAGGCTGGTAAATTCCTGGACGGTGAAGTAGTCGTGGTGCGAGTTGAATAGTCCGGCCCTGACGGTTTGGTCGCACCAGTCGCAGTCGCGGAAGGCCTTGGCCGATTCGCCCAGCCCCTGTGCGAATTCGGGGCAGGGAAAGGATGTGCCGTACTTGCCGCCGTTGTATCCGAAGCGCCATGTCTGCACGCCTTCTATCATCTTGCTGTCGTCGCCCAGGCGCACTATGTAGGCATCGTTCAGGTCGGGCACCTGTATCCAGATGGTTGTATCCACTCCCGGACGTACTATGAAAGAGTTGCCCAGCGGCAAGGTCGTTCCTATCACGGCATTGGGCGGATACATGGCAGCGAGCGGCTTCGAGATGATACGGTTCTCGTGCGTGATGGCGCTGTTCTTGTATACGGCAATGGGAGTCTGTCCCGATACGGCCGCTTCGGCGGTAGGCTTGTTTCCTATACGGATTTCTATGAAGTGATTGCCTCCCTGGCTGCGCATCTTGGGCATGTAGTTCAGGTCGGAGTTGGGCCATATGTAGGCTTCGGTGAGGAAGACGATAGGCTCGTAGTTGGGGAAGGCGGCGCTGTCGATACGGGTAGCCTGTATGAGCGTCCCGTTGAAGGGATTATAGTTGTCGATAATCTCCACAATGTTGCCTATGCTGTCTCGAATCTCGCGGGTGAAGAGGAAGGAGGGGTCGAGGCGGTTCGGAGCCTTCCCGATAGGCGTTTGCAGCGTAACGGGGTCAATCTTGAACGGATCGTACATGTACTGGTTCCATACGGGCCATGCCGGAGCGAACTTGTCGCCGCTGCCGTTACCCACGTTGAATATGTATCCGAAGGCCTGGTCGGGGTCTATCGTAGGGGAGCCGCCAACGGTGTTTGAGTATCTGTTGTACGATATGGTGAGCATCTCGGCGGAGGCATCGCGGTCGACGTCGGCTATAACCGGGTACTCGAATCCGGTACGCGAGCCCACGTCGCGTTTAAAGATGATCGCTCCGTTGGAGTTGGTTTCATCTTCGGCTATGCCTATGTACGGCTTAATGGGTTTGATGATACGCAGGGTATGCTCGTCTCGATAGCAAACCTCGTTTATACCGTCGTTGTCGAAGTCGAACATGGTGAAGCCCGTGTTTGCCGAGCGGTCGTTGTGCTGCATCAGGAAGGAGAGCTTGAGCCTTGTCTGCGGAGTTGTTGCGGCTGCATCCCAGGTCACGGCAACCAAAGCGCCCGATACGCCCGTAGCCTCCGAATTGCCGCTTGTTCTCAGCCCGCCGTCGGCGAGAGCTATTCCGCTTACGTTCGGATGTATGTTGGTATTATAGTCGTACGGGCCGGACATGACTGCTATTTCGGGCAGCCTGTATGACTTGGCCACTCCGCCTTCCATCACAACCTGCTCGCGTCCGTCTATATCGCCAATGAATACGTACGAGTTGGAGCCGTTGTTGATGCCCGGATACCTGTGCGGCGAATCATACTGTGCGAGAATCTTTGCGGCCGCCGTAACATTAGTAAAATGGCTGGGAGCTGTGCTGTTCCTGCCGTTCGCATCCGGAGTATAGTTCGGGACTACGTTACCGTTGGCATCGTGCTTGAGGAATCCCGGATTCCATACATGTATCCTTATGTATGAAGGATTGGGGTCGCGGTTTTGCCTGTGGAGCACAACAACGTCCGGGATACCGTCGCCGTTCACATCGGCCACTCCGGTGCGTCCGTCGCCAATATCCGCAAGTCCGGCATGCGGCGCATCGTTTATATTGAGAACCTTGTATCTCGCAGTCGAAGTCGGGTCTGTGCTTCTCGAAACATCCAAGTCGTAATAAATCTTGCCTCCGGCAATAATTTCGTACCTGCCGTCGAGGTCCATATCATATACGTAAGCAAAAGGAATGTATCCGTTGCTGCCGTAATAGGTCACATTGGCCGCCACATGATCGGTTCCGAAGTGCGCCGTGTTGGGATCGGCTGATGTTATGGTCAGGTAGCCGTCGCCAACGTCGTCGAGCTGAAACTTAAGGCTGCCGTCTACTGCGCTGTATATCTTGTTCAGCACATATATTTCCGGTTCTCCGTCGCCCTCGATGTCTACAATCTGCACCAAGGGTACGTCTATATTGTTATTGACACGGGCATTGGAGGGAGAGCCTTGAATCCCCGGATCCGTATTGCTGTCCGGACTGGAATTGGTTCCGCCTTTGCGGTAGCGGGTCGTAAACCTTGGGAAGAGTGTGGCCGGCGGATTATCAACATTGTTGGTCCATTTGGGGTTGAGCGATATGGAATAGTGGCAGGGATACTGTGCGCTGGCATTGTGCACCTCGTTTTGCTTCTTTATAGTATTATTGATATTGGAGGTTGCCGGGGTATCCAGCTTTTTCAGCACGTAGGATACCACCCTGGAGCGGTACGGAAATATGATACTGCCGCCGCCGTCGTCGTAGGGATAGGCGATGACGGCTTCTTTGTAGCCGTCGCGGTCGGAATCTACAATAGCCAGGGTGCCGGGGCTGTGATGCCATCCTCCGTTATAAGTTTCTCCGTTGCCCAACAGCATGTCGAGATTAAACTTGGCCAGCTGCTTTCCGGTCTGGCCGTCGTAGATATAGAGGTAGCGTATGCGCGCCCTGTAACTTTCGCCGTCGCCTGAGGGGAAGGGATAGTCGCGCCGTCCGAGAGCTATGACTTCCGGATAGCCGTCGCCGTCGAGGTCGGCCACGCAGGAAATGGCATAGCCGTACAGATGGTTTGTGTTGGGAGCTAAGGGAGGCGACTGAGTGGCGGGCAGGCCCGATACCGGATCGTTCGCTCCCATGTAGCTCGTTACGTATCTGTAACCCGATGTGAAATCAATCGACCCCATGTAATCGTAGCAGGTATTATAGTCGTCGAGGTTCTCCATGCCCGGCACATTAAAGACATCCGAGGTAGTGAGGCGCATGCCTACCGTACCCGTGCTCGAATATGGGGGCTGCCCCACCTGATAGTTGAAATACTGAAGGCCGCTGCCTCCGCCGTAGTTGGGCGTAAGGGTGGCCAGGCCGGTAGAGCCGTTGAGCGCCATGTTTCCGCGGGGGGCTGTCGCGGTCGGAGGCGTGTACGTCAGCGAACCGGTTCCGGGCAGGTTGGCAATGTAAAGCGAGAGATCTACGTTCTTTGGCACCACGTCCGGATTGATGAAGATGCTCACCGGAACGTGCTTCAGCTCCAGATGCCTGTCGTAGGCGCCGAGCGTGAAGGGAGTTTGCCTGGCGGTTTCAATCTGGTCGTCGACGAAGGAGAAGCCGTACATGGAAACATTTATGCCCCGGCTGATGCTCCAGTAGTTGAGCTGCATGTTCTGCAAGGCATGATACTGCCTGCCCGGATCCGGATTGGAAACGGTGAGGCCTGTCTCGAATATGTAGGCGAAGGTGTTGGTCAGCTCGTCGCTGGGCGAATTGCCCGCATCGCAGTAGAAGATATTGTTGCCGACGTTGATGATGTTGCGATAAAGGTAGATGTCGTTGCCTACGGTCGGCAGCCCCCTGAGGCCGTTTGCCGGCATGCGGTTCACGGCTATGTTGTTGATGAACACCGTGCGCAGGCGTCCCGATATGTTCCCGGCAAGGTTCACTTCGCCGGACTCATAAAAAGTATTGTTGGCAATATTCTGCACCTGGCAGGCGAGATATATGTATCGTTCCTGGGTGGTATTGTTCGAGAAGGTATTGTTGAAGATAAACAATCCGCCCGTTCCGCGCAGGCCTTCGAGGCGCAGGAGATAGAGGCCCGTATGGTTATTGTAAACGCTGCAATGGCTGATGGTCATCTGCGACTCGGATGCGCCGTCGGAGCGGAAGATGCGGTTCACGCGGCAGTTGCGGATAGTGGAGTGCTTCACTTCCAGCCGCTTCCTGGCCGTGCCGGTGGCGTTGAATCCGAGCAGGTATCCCTCCGCCCGTATGTTGTTCGAGAGGGCTCCTTCTATTATCACATAGTCAAAAACCACGGAAGTGTTGGAATTAGCCGTGGCGGCTCCCATAGAAACTATGAGGCCGCTCGAACCGCTTCCTTTGAAGTTTCGGAAGGTTAGGCGGTTAAGGTTAACAATGGCCGTGGCGGCGCCGTAACTGATTGACAGAAACTGCCCCGACGAATTGTTGCGTCCGTCTATAACCGGCTTGTCGGTTGCCGCCGTGCGTGTTACTTCCAGGTTTGTCAGTGCGGCCGGCACCGTAATGCCTGCGCTGATCGAATAAGTACCGCCGGCCATGTGCAGAACCGCCGTTCCCGAATATCCGGAGAAGATGTTGGCCGTTAAAGCCCTTGGCGTTGCCGCCGTTCCTGTTCCGCTTGTAGCGCTCGCCGTGGGCGATACGTAGAAGTGGGTCTGCGCCGATAACTGTTTTGCAGCAAAGAAAGCAAGCAGTATCAGGCAAACTAATTTTGTGTTCAGAGAATTACCTATGCTATACATACCAAATTAATTATGAGTTATAAAGAGAGAAATAAATTTGTTGTCGTCTTGTCTATTTTCATTTGAATAGTCTATTGTGTTTTCATTTGAATCGTTCTTGTGTTTATGTACCAGCCGTAGAAAGTCAGGTAAATGACGGCAGCAAAGTAAAATATAAGTTTTCCGTGATTTTCACCCGTAACAGCCCGGCAATGACCCGTCCAATGCAATGTTTTTCAGAAAAACACTGTCATTGCTCCGGCCCGCAGCAAAGCGAAAGCCGGCGCAACCGAATCTTTGTCCCTCATAAACAGCAGGAAACGGGCATTTGTCGCCAACAAATCTCCGTCGGAATCCAGGCAGCCGTTCCGGACAAAAGCCGTGTAGCCGGCCGGATTTATATATATGGTTTGCAACATATCATTTAAATTTCATGAAAGTGGAAGCAAATCACGCGCAAAAAAAGCCCGGAAAAGCAGCTTAGGAACAGAGAAGAAGGCCGGAGAATGATGGATGAGGAATGGGGGAAGTGTATGCTTTTCGTGTAGAGACGCGATTAATCGCGCCTCTACACATCGCAGGCCGCCTTCGCGGGAATGAGCTGCTTAGACAGGCGGGCATGCCTCTTTTAACCCACCGCCACCTCCCGCAGCAATACAGCCCAATGCAGGGCCCGTATCCCGCCCACCGGAAAAAAGCACACAAAGTATTGCACATCTCAAACTTTCACTATATTTGCGCCAATGCAAAGCAAATCCAATTCACCGATGAAATCTCAAAGTATAAATCCCAACAC
>JAITGS010000109.1 GCA_031280435.1 Tannerellaceae bacterium
TATTTATTCTTTTCATCTTTGTCAAAATTATCCCGGCAGGGCTTTTACACCCTGCCGAGAATGGGTTAATACTTAGTTTACTTTCTTAATTGGAATTGACCTGTGTCCGTGCCGCAGGCAGTATTCGCCAGCCGGTAGCTTTGACAGATTGGGTTTCTCACCTGCTTTCACGGAGGTACGCCACGCTTCCTTCCCTTCGGGGGTATAGACAACCACATCGCCGCCTGTGTACGATGCTATGGGGAAATAGTCCGCAACTTCCGCCTGCCTCTCGCCCGTAGAGACGTTGCATGCAACGTCTCTACATAATTGCGCGGACGGCTGTTCCGTAGAGACGCAAAATCTTGCGTCTCTACCGGTCGCATTCAACACCGGTGTAGTCTGTGCACCGGCATTCATCACTGACAGCCCAAATACGATAGTCAGGCAGGCCGTCTTCAAAAAAATCTTTTTTCTCATATAATAAACAGTTTGCGGACTTGCACCGCGCCGTTCCTTGGACGGCATCTTGGGTTGTAAAATGTTTGTTGTAGAGACGCCCAAATTGGGCGTCTCTACGATTAAGGGTGCGTTAATAACCTATTTTACTTTTTGAAATGGGATAGACCCGTGCCCCGGGCGGTATCCTCTTTCAGGCAGAGCCGTCAACATTGTTGAAAGCTCCACCGACTTGCTCGATCATGCCGCCAACATTGTTGAAAGCTTGATCGACTTGCTCGATCACGCCGCCAACATTGTTGAAAGCTCCACCGACTTGCTCGATCACGCCGCCAACATTGTCGAAAGCTTGATCGACTTGCTCGATCACGCCGCCAACATTGTCGAAAGCTTGATCGACTTGCTCGATCATGCCGCCAACATTGTCGAAAGCTTGATCGACTTGCTCGATCACGCTTTCGACATTGTTGGCGATGCCCTGCATTTGATTCGGCCCCATGACCGAACCGACTGTTGTGCCGTAGTCATGATTGTTCAAATAATTCGTCCTCATTCCAATTTTGTGGATTGTTGATAATGTATTCGGCAATGCGTTGCCATTCGTCTTGATTGCGAATCAGGCGGTCGTGGAAACGGGTTTGCCATGCAAATGCGGCGTGGATTGTTCGTGTTTCAAACGTCACGCGACCTTTGTACCAGCGTATCACACGCGACAGATTGTTGTTCAACATTGGATTTTTGTTTCCCGTAACACCACCTGCCGTATGGGCCACCGTAGAGACGCGATTAATCGCGTCTCTACAATCCGCGTCATCACCGGAACAAACGTCATCACCGGAACAAACGCCAATACAATCCGCATCATTATCAGGTTTGTTGATAACGATTATCCCGTGCACGTGGTTGGGCATAATCACAAATTGATCCAATACAACAAAAGGGAAATGCGCCGGTATTTGTAGCCAGTATTCATGGGCGATTTGTCCGATTTCGGATAATTGCATTTCGCCCTGCACAATGCCGCCCAAAAACGGTTGGCGGCGCGCCGTGCAGATGGTGACGAAATAGGCGGCATTTGCGCGGTAATCCCAATCGCGCCACCGCGCCGAAGGGATGCGGTATTTGCCAGCGTATTTGTTGTCCGCGTTGTTGTCCGCGTTGTTGTCCGCGTAGAGACGCCCAAATTGGGCGTCTCTACCATGCGCCTGTGTGTTCCTGTTATAATCCATATCGTTTAATCAGTTTCGTTGTATATCCGTCATACGTAAGGATATAGATTCCTTTCGGAAGCGTGGAGGTATCTATGCGGTTGAGGCCGGCTGCGAGCTTTGCTTTCTGCACTACCCTCCCGGACATGTTGCTGATGCTTGCCTCTGTCGCGCGCCTTGTTTCCACCATGATATATTGGGCGAAAGGATTGGGATAAACGGCGTGGAGGGGGGCGGCATGAAGGGTTCCGGAGGGGTTTTTTACCGTGACTGTGCATGATGCGGTATAGCCGCCCTCTACTGTTGTTGCGGTGATGACGGCCATGCCGGCGGCGAAGGCTACGACCTGCCCGTCGCTGAAGACGGTGGCTACGGCTTCGTTGCTGCTCGTCCAGGTCAGGCTCCGGTTCTCGGCTGCGGCCGGCGAAACAGAGGCTGTCAGTTGCAGGAGTTCGCCGGGGGCGAGTTCGGCCTCCGTCCGGTCGAGCGACACTCCTGCGACGGGATGGCTGACGGCCGGCTCGCTCAGGGTCAGCTTGTCCATGCAGAAATAGGCGGCGGTGTTGAGGCCTACCACCGGGTCGGTATCCGTAGATTCCATTGTGAAGTAGATGCCGCCTATCTCGCCGAGCGCGGACAGATCGACCCATTCCCAGTCGGGACTTTGAGCGAGCAGGCCGGCGGTGTTTCTTGCCAGGTAGTATTCCACCGTTCGTCCGTTGTCTGCAAGGTTTCCGTCAAGTCCGTGTATGAGGAGCTTGAAGTAGTCGCCGTCTCGGTTGAGCGGTCGTGCAAAGCTGTCGCCGCCGCTGTTTCCGTAGAAGGGCCAGGGGCTGTTGTTGATATAAACGCCTTCGGCTCTATACACCTTGTTGAGGTTCACCTGCAAGGTTTGCTTGTCTGATGTCCCGAACAGTATCTTGTAGTAGCCCCAGTATCCCACTAAGTAGGGAATGTCGGGGTCGGCCATGATTGTGCCGTCGGCCTTGCGCATCACGTTTCCTGCGGCGTCGGTCTTTATGCCGCCTCCGGCCATGTTGCCGAACTGATGCGCCACCCAGCTCTGGCTGCTTCCTGCGCCGTAGTTTGTTCGGTCGCCGTCCGTGCTGTAAGTGAATCCGTCCCAGTATCCCCATTCGTTTTCGCTTCCGAATCCGTCGCGGTCAACGAGGTGGGTGACGGAGAAGATGCTGTTGTTGAAGGCGAGCCGGGGATAGTCGTTACTGTATGTTCCCGCCCAGATGCGGTTTGATGCCATCGCGAAAGTGGCCGGATGGGTCGGGCGCGCCAGGTCGAGCACTATAAAGCCGCCGTCGGCCGATAGCTTGCCTGCCGACAGGGCAAGCAGCAATACGATTGAAATAAATCTGTTTACCATACATTTATTTTTATGAAGTGATTAATTACTCTGCTTTGAGGAATTTGATTGCCTGACGGTTGGCCCTCAAGACATAGATGCCGGGCGGAAGCGAACAGTCGATCGAGTTCGTGCCGCGCTGAAGCCTTAAGGATGCGAGCCGGCTGCCGCTCATACCATATACCTCAACCGTCTGCTCCTTCCCGGAATATATCAGCAACTGCTTCCGCACCGGAGATTGCAGCAGTCGCAGGGAGTTCTCGGGCCGTATGGGAGCGCTGTTGGCGGTGGCTATGAAAGCGTCGCCTCCGGTGAGGTGGAGGTCTTCGGCGCCGAGTATCTCGGTGGAAGTCTCGCCCAACCATCCGCAGTACTGGTTCACTCCGGTATATACCTTCACGAAGTGTATGCCGGGCAGATGCACGGCTTTGCCCTCCCCGTCCACGGCCCACTCTATGCTGAGGCCGGAGCGCAGGTCTGCGTTAGGGAAGTTGTCGACGTAGCCCCATGGATAGGCGTACTGCACGTAGTAGCTTCCGTTGCCGCTCTCGTCAACGTAGTTGTCGGCTAGCTTGGTCCCGCTGAATACGAGGCTGTCGTCGTCCAGCCATTGCGGATAGTAAGGCTGGTTGTGGAAGATGTTGCGGAAGAGATAGCCGTCGCCATGTCCGTTGGTTGTCCATCGCAGGTAGGTGAGGTCGTTGATGTAGCGGTAGTCCGGATCCGGCTCCCGTAGCTTGTCTTCGTCGGGCCTGTGGTAGGTGATGCGGTAATCGTGTATGGTTGTCGGCCGGCCGTATTCGCTGCCTGCGAGCTCGTACCAGGGATCGTCGGGCAGCCCGTTTCCGTTAGCGTCATAGGCCACCATCACTATTCCCGGCTCGCAACTGCCTCCGTCGCGCGGAGCTTCGGGATTCGGATTGGCATTTGCAACGAAGGCGTTGCCCATCACCTTGAAGTCGTAGCGTCCGGCTTTGTTCTCCACTAAGTGGTCGAATCCGAACAGCACGTAGCCTCCGTATCCTCCGAGGGAGATCATTCCACGGTTATTGTTGGCGATAGCCTCATCGGCTTTGCGAATCATATCCGACTTGGTGTCGCCCGGTTCGTATTCGGGCAGCTCGTTGATGAACTGTCCGGGCGCCGGAGCATAGTCGTACACCTTATATATATATGGCGACTGCGACTGCGCCCAGCTACCTGCCGCAAGCAGGACTGCGCTTAAAAAGAGAATCTTTTGTGTCATGAGATTATGTGTTTTATAAACAACTTGTTGGTATTATGCTATCTTTGTGCTGTATCACTTAAAAAATCAGTAACAATGACTCGAATAACTATCAATGGAGAGCTCGACCGGAGCAAGCTTGATGTTCTGCTAAGCATGATTAACTCATGGAACATAGAGGCGGAAGTAGAGCCGACACCGGCCTCATCAACCATGGAGCCCGCAGCCGACAAGGATGCGGATCTCTTTGCGGAAACGCGCGGCATGTGGGCAGACCGCGACATCACCGATAAAGAGCTTCGCGCACTGGCTTGGGGAACCGACTTGTCCTGAAATCTATCTCCTTTATATCCTAACTTCATCTTTACTTGCCTTAGCCTGCTCAGGCTCCCTTAATCTTCCAGAAATACAAAGTGAGCAGGGATGTCGCCCGTGCGAACGTTCCATTTTAGCCTCCCGTCGCTGCCGAAGCAGTAGAGCGTGCCGGGTGATACGTAGTTCTTTGCGTCCGTCACGTAGATGTCCTTCGTGAGCGGATGCACCATGATTCCGTAGGGGATTTTGATCTGCTGATCGGTGCCGTCGGTGATGAAGCTGCGGGTAACGATCGCTCGCTTGGCCACATCGACAATGCCGTAGGTGACTTCGTTCGACATGCTGATGTAGCTCCACTCCGTGCTGTACAGGTAGAGCGAATCGCCGTCGAGATGGAAATTGGAGACGGCTATGTCTATCGAATCGGCTGTCTCGTCGCGCGTTCGGTCTATGCGATACAGGCGCGAAGGCTGAGCGTAGTAATCGCCGCGCGAGGATACCCAGAGGTTGCCGTGGCGGTCGGCCCGGAGGCGATGCAGGTTGCGGGCTACCTCAATACGTTTTATTTCCTTGAAGGACTCAAGGTCGATTACCGACACGGTCTTTTCGTAGTTCGGGAACATGTATCCGCCGGAGTTGGCAACGTAAATCTTGCCGTCGGCAATCTCAAGTTCGTCAGGCTGGAAGCCAACGAGGCAGCGATCGATCACCAGGAGGCTTGCGGTATCCACCTTTGCCACGTATCCGAGCTGCTCGTAGTGCGGATTGAGCTCCACCGGCCCGGCGTAGGAGCTTATGTAGGCATAGCCGTTGTGGAAGCGGATGTAACGGCAGTTGGGAACGTCTATCTGCCCCAGCCGACGGGCCGTACGCTTGTCCATCACCTCTATCTTGTTCGAGCAGTTGATGACGGCATAGAGCTTGGAGCCGTAGATTTTGATGTCGTTTCCCACGTCGCCGAGCTCCTTTGGAACCGAGGGATTGGCATCGGCAAAGATGTTGCGCCTGTACTCGCCCGTGCCGTAGTCGTAATAATCCAGCGTCGACTTGTTGCTTCCCATGTTGCCCTCGTTGAGCAGATAGAAGCCGGCTACACGGCCTGCGTCCGGCGGAGCAAGCTGAACGATTTCGGGCGGATAGATTTCGGCTTCGTTCCGACAGGAGTACAGGATTGCCACTGCTATCGCCCATGTTAAAAAGATTTGTTTGTTCATATAACTGTATATTTTATAGATATTAATACTGTGTAGTTAAGCTGAAAAAGCCTGCCGAAAAGAGGTTGCAGCCATATATCGCCCCAAACTCTGCTCCGGATTCCATATATTTGCGACAATTAAAACATCAGAAATCATGACAGTAATAGACATTGATGAAACAACAGAAGCCGGAAGGGACATCCTCCGCAAGCTGGCTAAGCACCCTGAAGCAGGGCAGGTGAAATCAGACATTCCGCTGGATGAGAACGGCGAACCTATCGGGTATACCTTGGAAGAGGTTTTTGCAGACGTAGACAAAAGCCTGTCGGAAGCATATGGCGTTGACTTCGCCAAAGTATCCCGCTTGGTTAGATCCGGTGAGCTCAAAGAGGAGGACATAACAAATGAGCTGTTGCTTAGCGCGGAGTTCGAGTACATGCCGTATCCGGGCTTTAAACCAAAGCGTGTATCGGATGATTTTGAGCCCGACGCGCTTTGGATAGACGCAATATCCGACGAAGAATGAGACCTTGCAGCCTTGTTATCTCCAATGAAGCCAAAGCCGATATAGATACGTTTATCAACCACATTTACAACGTTTACAAGCAGCCGCTGACGGCCCGGCGCAACCGTCGGGAGCTTTACCGCAGAATCCGGGAACTCCCGACCTATGCAGCAGCCGTCGGCCGGAACGAGTACGTTCAGGAGCTCTTCGGCATGGGGGCCCGCCATATTATTTACGGAAAGATGGCTATAATCTTTTTCATAAAGAATGATATGATCTACATACGCCGCATCATACCGGCTGCGCTTATTGTTTAGCACCCTCATCACATCTCCACCCTCACAATCATTTTCCAGTTCCTGCCCGGCATGGGGTAGTTCAGGACAACATCGTATTGCTGGTCGAGGAGGTTGTTTACCTCAAGCGACAGTTTGCACTTTAGCTTCGGCAGGCCTAATTGCCGGCTGAGCGCCAGGTCGTGCGTGTACCACGGCTGTTCGAGGTTCTCACGTATGTTCGACGAGTTGTGATAGCGCTTGCCTACGTATGCGAAGCTGTAATTCACATCCCAGCGCTTCCAATTAAGGTTAGCGACGGCCGAGCCGTTGTGCCGCGGGATGTAGGCTATCTGGCGGCCCCATGTTCCGGCTTCGGCATCATTGTCGGAGGGCGAGCTGAAGTCCTGCGCACGCTGGAAGGTATAGTTCAGCCCCAAACCGAGCTGCATGGACTCGGCCGGACGCAGTGCGAGGTTTGCCGAAAGCTCCAGGCCCCTAATCTCCACATAGCCAAGGTTCATCATCATCCACCTGAACTGCCCGTTGCCTTTGGGTACGGCCACAATCTTGTCCGTCACCTCGTTGTAGTACGCATCGGCCCGGAGGCTCAGGCCGGAGAGCATTCCGCGGCCGTATTCCTTCTCGAACAGCAGTCCGAGGTTGTACTGAACGGTATATTCGGGCCGGAGAGCCACGTTGCCTATATCGGTATAGTATAAGTCATTAAAGGTAGGCATGCGGAAGATGCGCTTGCAGAATGCGCGCAGCAGCAGAGGCCCCTCGGGGCGCGATCGGTACGAGAGGAAGACCGCCGGCGTATACTCGCGCCTGTCGTTCGCCCCGGACGGCGCCGGCGCCTCCCCGCCCCTTCCGTCAACACTTTCAAACACATAAGTGCCGAGCAGGCTTGCCTGAACCTTCAGCCTCTTCCACTCAAGGGCCGTGGCCAGGGCAACAAGGGCTGTGTGCCGGCGCGGACGAACAAAGTCCTGAAGGCTCGCATCGAGTCGGTTCCACTGATAATCGGCCGAGAGGTTAATGTCCCAATCCGGCAGCAGCGAGTATTTTCCGGCAAGCGATGCATAGGCCTCCCGCTGCACGAAAGTGTTATCTATATATAATAATGTGGTGTCGGGATTGAGATAGCGCATGCGGTCGACCGCCAGCTTGATGTTGGCCAGGAGGTCGGCCCGTCCGGAGAACTGCCTGCGGAAGCTGCCCTGTGCGAAAAAGTTCCTGTCCCACTGCCTCTGCGATCGTTTCCAGACGTTGTTGACGATAGCCCCCGGAATCCCTTTTTCCGAATCAAAAAAGTAGGCTTTGGCATGCCACGAGCTATGTTCCGTGAAGCCGTTCGCGCCGCCCTCCAGCCTCAGCGAGCCAATGTCGCCGTTTTGCCTCACCGCGGTCGTATCCCATGCCGTGGTTCCGTCGGCTAACACCTTGCGGTAGCGGAACTTATATTTGCCCGACGCGCCAATGTACTCGGCATTGAGCGAGAGGGCCGAGCTGCGTCCCGTCTTGATTTCGAGCAGCAGCGAGGGGTTGAGCAGTCCGAAGGAGCCCGTTCGAGCGAAGGCAATCAGGTTCAGAGGCTTGCCCTCCTCAAACCGGGGCCGTCGCGTACGCAGGTATATGGTGCCGGCCGAGCCAAAGTCCTTGGCAGGCTGGAAGATTTCGCTCTTTTGCCCGTTGTAGAGCGAAATCTCCTCAATGTTGTCGAGCGAGAATTTTCCCAGGTCGATCTGCCCGTTTTGCGCATTGCCAAGCTGAATCCCGTCGTAAAACACCCCCATGTGGTTGGTGCCCATGCTGCGCAGGTCCACCGTTTTAAGGCCTCCAACGCCGCCGTAATCCTTTATCTGAACCCCCGAAAAGTAGCGAATTGCATCGGCCACCGAGAAACTGTTGAGCCCCTCCAACCTCGCGCCCGACAGCCTTTGCGAGGGAATAACCTCCTGATAGCGATTGGCCGTAACCGTCACTCCCTCAAGATGCCTGACGCTGTCCGCCAGGCTTTCCTGAGCCTGCAACGCCCCGTGCAACGCGAGCAGCAGGCCGGTCGAAATCATCTTATACCAAAACATAAAAAGCCGTTTAAATTTGACAATTAAACAGCTTTCGCAGGGACATCAGCAGTCACCTTTACAGCTTCGCGCCATCTGCAGCGCCAAAGCCGGGGTGCTTCTGAAAATAAATATTGGGAAAAACCGGCAAAAATTTTGTGGGGATATAAACCACGCCTGCCATGTTCACCTCAAGCCTTATTCCACGAAAGCTTCGAACTCTAACGACTTTGGCAGGTCTTCTGACTTACTCCATCTCCGAACTTCCTTCCCATCCTTTCAACCGGACAGTGGAACAATCATTGTTCGTCGACATTGGCGGAGCTTACAGCAGCGGGTCTGTTCAGGATTCTCACCTGATTCCCTTTTCAATGCCTTCCCTTGCGGGGCGGCATCACCAAAATCAGCGGCAAAGATAGCACAAAAAGCGCCGGCTGCAAGAGCCTGCTCCCAGCTCCGCACCGCAGCCTGTTCAGCGGGCAGGATTTCCGGCCGTCCGTCGACACATTGCCGGTGTCTGAAAAAAGTTTTTTAGAATTTTTAAGGAATGGCGTTAATGAGCGACGATTTTCCGGAGCCACTGAAACAGTGTCGGTGGGCCCAAATAATTGTCGCGAGCCGTTGACACTGTGTCGATGGCGTGCGACAATTGTCTGGAGCCACTGAACCCGTTTCGAGGGCGTGCGACAAGTGACGGGGCCCACCGACACTGTGTCGATGGCTCCGGAAAGTCGTCGCCCATTAACGCCATTCCTTAAAAACTCTAAAAATATTTTTTTTTGAAGGATATATTTGCAGTTATCAAAAAAAAGGTTTACGTTTGCGGCCTATAAATAAATTAATCAATAAAAATATGAGCGTTTTAATCCCTCTAAACTTCAAAACGATGCTGCGGAAGCTTCACATAGCCGAGCATTTCGACTTCTTTGAGAACGGAATAATCAAAGGACTTAGCACACTGATAGCCGGTCTCACAGCGTTGGGCGGTGTGTTCGCCGCACTCCAGGTAGCCTTCGCGCGCGAAGACGCTTTCTATAAGAAAAGCCTTTCGTCGGCTCTGACGGGCGACCTTGCAAACGCACATCAGGCGCGGGTCTCGCTATTCACTTTTTTCTGGGCCAATGTCAGCGTATTTAAATACTTAGGCGATGAATCTAAGATTGAAGCAGCCGATAAGTTACAGCAACTTCATAAAACTTACAAAAGCCTGCCCACTTCGGCCTATCAGGACACAAGCGGCATGATGACTAACTTCCTGCAAGACTGCAAAAGCAGCGAATGGTTGCCGTACATACAGAGTTTGGGGATTACATACCTTATAGACAAGATGGAGGATGCGAATGTGGAATTCAAAGCCATGTACATCGACCGATCGGTAGACAAGGAGCATGTTGCCGACATAGGCAATGCTCAGGAAGTCCGTGCCGCTGTCGACAACTCCTTCGATACCCTTGTTGAAGCCGTCAACGCAGTCTGGGTCTCGAACGAGATAGGCGCCAAAGATCCCACAATGCGCGCAAATCTTATAGCGGTAAGAGACATCATAGAAGCAGCCATCCACCAGGCTCAGACTAACCTTGCACGCCGCAAGCGTCACAAAACCCCGGACAGCGACAAGACCGACGAAGGCACGCAAACCCCGGACACAACTCCTCCGGCACCTCCTCCGCCACCTTCGGGCACACAAAATCCCGAAAACACCTTACCGAATGGACCCGATACGACGCAAAACCCGGACGGCGACCGTCCTCACGTGCTCGACCCCGACGAACATCCGCCGGCAGGCGAATAAGCCAATCCTTCCGAATCACAGATTCCGAGCTATGAACGGAGGAGCCCCAAACTAAAGCCGGCCGCCTGAAACCTGCCAAAGTTCATTCATAATTCACCACTTACAATTTATAAGCCTAAAAGCCTTTAGCTTGATTCCCTTTTTTTACGCTCGTTGATTAAAGACTATATATAACTCGAAAATACCATGGACAATCGTTTTTTAGGAATCATAGAAGAAAGCGTAAAGAAGCATTGGGATATGCCGGCGTTTTCCGATTACAGAGGAGACACTTTCCTTTACAAAGATATGGCTCGGACAATGGCCGAGATGCACATCCTGTTCGAAGCGGCAGGGATACAAAAAGGCGACAAGGTGGCGCTCGTAGGCCGCAATTCGTCGCGCTGGGGCATCACCTTTTTCGGAGTTCTCAGTTACGGCGCAGTCATAGTGCCGGTTTTGCACGATTTCAAGTCCGATAACATTCACAACATAGTCAATCATTCCGAAGCAAAGGCTCTGTTTGCCGCATCGGGCAATCACGAGCACCTCGACATAGCGCAGATGCCCGGCGTCAGCGTCTTTGTACGTCTCGACGACTTCAGTATCCTGCACGCCTCGGATACACATATATATAATGTGTGGCAAACGCTGGCCGAGCGCTTTGCCGCAAAATTTCCCGGAGGTTTCACGCCTGATTGCGCCCGCTTCCACATGGAGGCTCCGGAGGAGCCGGCGGTTCTGAATTACACATCCGGTACAACAAGCTCGTCTAAGGGAGTTCTGCTGCCCTATCGCAGCCTGTGGAGCAACACTAATTTTGCTCATAAGAGCCTTCCGTTCGTTCATTCGGGCGACAACTTTGTGTGCATGCTGCCCATGGCGCACATGTACGGTCTGGCATTCGAGCTGCTGAACGGCGTAGGCAAAGGCTGTCACATCCATTTCCTTCCGCGTATTCCCAGCCCCAAGATTGTTCTCGAAGCGATGACGGCGCACAAGCCCATACTCGTTCTGTCCGTCCCCCTGATTCTCGAAAAGATCATCCGTAACCAGGTCTTCCCCAAGCTCCGCCGGCAGCCGCTGAAGTCGCTGATAAAGGTTCCGGGGCTGAAGCAGCTAATCCTGAAGAACGTAGCCGGCAAGCTGAACAAGGCCTTCGGCGAGAAGTTCGAGGAGATAGTCATAGGCGGAGCCGCTCTGAATCCGGAGGTGGAAGAGTTCCTGCACGCCATCAAGTTCAGGTATACGGTAGGCTATGGCCTCACCGAGTGCGGCCCGCTGGTGGCCTACACGCAGTGGGATTCCTTCAAGCCCGGCTCCGTAGGTCAAATAGTCGACAGGATGACCGTCAGAATAGATTCGCCAAACGCCGAAAAGGTTGGAGAGATATGGGTGAAAGGGCATAACAACATGCTTGGGTATTATAAGAACCCGGAAGGCACGGCAGCCGTGATGCGCGCCGACGGATGGATGAACACGGGCGACCTTGGCTTCATCGACGACGACGGCTTCCTGTTCATCAAAGGACGGAGCAAAACAATGATCCTTAGCTCGAACGGCCAGAATATTTATCCCGAAGAAATAGAATCGGTGCTCAACACACTGCCCTTTGTTCTGGAATCGCTTGTTATCAGCCATGAAGGTAAGCTGCTTGCGCTCATACATCCCGATAAGGACAAGGCGGAGCGGGAAGCTCTGGGCCGCAGCGCCCTCAACGGCATCATGGAGGAGAATCTGCTGACCCTGAACCGTCTCATGCCGCTGTACAGCAAGGTTGCATCCTTCCGCATGCAAGACGAAGAATTCGAGAAAACTCCCAAGAAAAGCATCAAGCGATACCTGTATCAACCGGCCGAGCTGTCATAATCCTATTGGAGGAAATGAACGAAACAGAAGCTCTGATACACAAACTTCGGAGGGAACTCGAAGAGCATAATTACCGCTACTACGTTTTATCGTCACCAACAATCACCGACCGCGATTTCGACCTTCTGATGAAGGAGCTTGAAGAGCTCGAAGCCGCGCATCCCGAATATCACAGCCCCTTCTCGCCAACTCAACGGCTCGGAAGCGATCTGCGCAATGATTTCGAGCAGGTTGCCCACCGGTATCCCATGCTGTCGCTGTCGAACACTTACTCCGAGGAGGAGGTGAGCGAGTTTTACGATCGGGTGGCCCGATCGCTCAACGATGACTTCGAGATCGTTGCCGAGATGAAGTACGACGGCGTATCCATATCGCTCATCTACCGCGACGGACGCCTGCTGCGAGCCGTGACTCGCGGCGATGGCTCTCGCGGCGACGATGTAACGATTAACGTTCGCACCATACGATCGATTCCCCTGCGCCTGCTGGGCGACGATTATCCGTCCGAGTTTGAGGTGCGCGGCGAAATCCTTCTGCCCATAGCCGAGTTTGAGAGGCTTAACCGAGAACGCGAGCTGGCCGACGAAGCTCCGTTCGCCAATCCGCGCAACGCGGCCGCCGGAACTCTCAAGCAGCAAGACTCCCATATCGTTGCCGCACGCAAGCTCGACGCCTTTTTCTACGCCATCCTCGGCGAGGCGCTCCCCTGCAACAATCATTACGACAACCTCCGGAAAGCCCGGAGCTGGGGATTCAAGATCTCCGACGCCACCCGCAAGTGCGGCTCTATCCACGACGTGTTCGCCTACCTGAACCATTGGGATGTGGAGCGTAAAGCCCTGCCGGTGGGCACCGACGGCGTAGTGCTTAAGGTGAACTCGCTTGCACAGCAGAGCGCTCTCGGAGCGACATCCAAGAGCCCGCGCTGGGCCATAGCCTACAAGTTTGCCGCCGAACGCGCTGTCACAAGGCTCAAATCCGTATCCTTTCAGGTCGGACGAAGCGGAGCAGTCACTCCGGTGGCCAACCTCGAGCCCGTTCTGCTGTCGGGCACGACCATAAAGCGAGCCTCCCTGCACAACGAAAGCATCATCGAACGCTACGACCTTTGCATCGGCGACATGGTTTATATTGAGAAAGGCGGAGAGATAATCCCCAAGATCGTAGGCGTAGATACCGATGCCCGCCCTGCCGGCGGCATGCGTCGGGTAAGCTTCGTGAAGCACTGCCCGAAGTGCGGATCGGAACTCTTCCGGCCTGAGAACGAAGCCGCTCACTATTGCCCTAACCGCTGGGAATGTGCGCCGCAAATCATAGCCTCCATCGAGCACTTTGCATCGCGCAAGGCTATGGACATCCGCATAGGCCCTGAAACCGCCGAAGATCTGTATCACAGAGGCCTCGTCCGCAACGTTGCCGATCTCTACGGCCTCAGCCTCGACGACTTGCTGCGCCTGCCGCGCAAAGGCGATCGAAGCGCCGGCAACCTGTTCGAGAGCATAGAAGAGTCGAAGTCCGTCCCCTTCGAGCGCCTGCTCTTTGCGCTGGGAATAAAGCACGTAGGCGAAACCGTAGCCAAGCGCGTCGTCGAAGCCTATCCGAGCATCAGCCTGCTTCGCCCGGCAACAACCGAGGAGCTCGAAGCCGTCGGCAACATAGGCAAACACATAGCCCAGAGCCTTGTCGATTACTTTTCCGACGAGCGAAACATCAGCATAGTCGACCGGCTTGCCTCGTATGGCCTCCGAATGTCGGCGGGCGAAGGCCCCGTTGCTCCCCGAAGCTCCAAACTCGAAGGGCTGGGCTTCGTTATCAGCGGCACATTCTCCAAACACTCGCGCGACGCATACAAGCAAATGATTGAACAGCACGGTGGGCACAATCTCGCGTCTGTTAGCGCAAAAACCGATTACATTCTGGCCGGCGAGAACATGGGCCCGTCCAAGCTCGCAAGAGCCCTCAGCCTCGGCATCAGAATTTTGAATGAAGACGAATTTCTAAGCATGCTAACAGAATGATTTTCCGTAAATATTTCCTCAAGCGTAAAATACAATCCATCCTAAAGAACTCACCCGTTCGCAAACCACGCTTCTGTTCGCTTCACGAAGCCAAAACTTTCCTCATATCATTTAATATTCGCGACAAAGAGCAGATAATGAAATGTGCCGACAAGCTCGCCGAGCTCGACAAGCGCACGATTTTCTGCGTCCTGATTCCGCGAAAACCAAAAAATGCGGTCTACGATATAGATCCGGCCTGGCTCGCGGTCAGAGAAGATGAGCTCGACAAGCAAGGATTCCCCACCGAGGACACTCGCCTGGCCTTCGAAAACCTCAAGGCCGACGTGATGATCGACCTCACCCGCGCCGGCGACTTCGTGATGCACTACCTTCAGCTCCTCCATACGGGCTCGTTCAAAGTTGGGACGCAATCTTTTCTCAACAAGATCTTCGACCTCACCGTCACCCGCAAGGACAGGGATGAGCTCTCGCAATTCTTCGAGCACATCCTCTTTTACCTCCGAACCATTCGCTCGAACTGAGGTAGCCCGTCGGCTGCAAATTTTGAGCAGGAATTGCCCAGTATTTCGAGCCGAGCAGTAGCTTATTTCATAAGAATAGCTGACAAAGCGTCAGGCTTCCCCCCTTTCACATAGTTTCACACTAAACGGATTTAAACACTTTCCTTAATTTATACTATATCCGAGTGCAAACTCTTATACCTTCGGATGTTAAACCTAAGCGTCAGTCCCATTGCAGGGCCCGTAGATGAAGAAAACTATGCAAAAAAAACGCAGCACATAGCCAAATCGGTTAAAACTAAGCTCCCCGCTGTCAGCACGGAGCTTCCGCTAAAGCAAATATTAACAATTGCAGCTGCGTTCGTTAATATTTATTTTAACCGAAGGCCCTCGACGGCGGCGGGAAGGATATTTTTTTTTACCGAAGCTCCCCGACGACAGCACGGAGCTTCCGCTAAAATAAATATTAACATTTCCAGCTGCGGCGTTAATACTTTTTTCAACCGAAGCTCCGTGCCGGCTGCGGGAAGCTTAATATATTCCGATTTTCTTTCAAATTCTCAGCGGGAAGCTTCGGTTAAGTTTAGGATGCTGACATGATGGCAGTATTTCGCTTAATGTCTTATAGGGAAATCAGGAACGTTCGCCGATTGCAAAAAAGGAGTTTCAACTCAAATTAAATTCCCTACATTTGTCCGGTAAACAAAAAAGTACGAAACAACATTCCATATATGACAGACATAGATTTGAAAGGGATGGGAGTAGCCCTCATCACCCCGTTTAAAGAAGACGAAAGCGTTGATTATGACACTCTCGGCAAGCTTGTTGACTATCAGTTGCAAAACGGAACCGACTATTTGGTTGTGCTCGGCACCACCGCCGAAACACCTACCCTCACCGAAGACGAAAAAAGCCGCATTGTTGAGATTGTGGTCGCCAAAGTTCGGCGTCAGATCCCTATTGTGCTTGGTGTTGGCGGCAATTGCACGCATACGCTGGTAAAAAAGCTGAAAACCGGGACTTTTGAGGGCGTCGACGCCATCCTCTCCGTTGTTCCTTACTATAACAAGCCTTCGCAGGAAGGAATTTACCGTCATTATCAAGCTATTGCCGAAGCCACCAACCTGCCCGTTGTCCTTTACAACGTTCCGGGCCGCACCGCCGTCAATATGACTGCCGAAACCACTCTCCGCCTTGCACGCGACTTTCGCAACATCATAGCCGTGAAGGAAGCCTCCGGAAATATCACCCAAATGGACGACATCATCAAAAATAAGCCTGCGGATTTCAATGTGATTTCCGGCGACGACGGCATCACTTTCCCGCTGATTACCCTCGGCGCTATCGGAGTTATATCGGTCATAGGCAATGCTTTCCCGCGCGAATTTAGCCGCATGGTGAGGCTGGCCCTGGCCGGCGACTACGAGGGCGCCCGCACCATTCATCACAGTTTCACGGAGCTAATCGACCTGATTTTCGTCGACGGTAATCCGGCCGGCGTCAAAAGCATACTGCATGCAATGGGCTACATCGAACACAAGCTCCGCCTCCCGCTGGTTCCAACGCGCATCACCACCTTTGAGAAAATCAGGAACGTGCTGCGGTCGATTAGGAAATAAGATATTGATATTGACAACACAAAAAAGGAAGATGAAACGATTTAACCTGATAAAACATTTTACCATTACAGTTATTCTGACCGCTCTGCTGGCTTTGGGCATGGCTTACCCCTTTCTTTCCGGAAGGTTTGACCGACTGGCCCTGCCTATTTCCATTATGATACAGGTGTTTGGAATCGCCGGGCTCAGTCTGGTTCCTGTGGGTGTTTTATGGCTTGCAATGCCTAAGTTGCGATTTGTTTTTGCGATAACGACAGTGATTGTCAGCTCTTTTGTTGCGCTCGTTATGGCCCTTTTTGCGGCCTTGAGCGTCGGATATTCTTTTGGAATCCTGACACTTTTGCTATGGCTCTTTGTCGTATCGCTCTTAATTCCACAGATAAAATCTTTAAAGGAGCGGACAGGACAGCGGGCTAATTGGCAAGCCTTCTACTTAATTTGTCTACCGATCTTCACATTATCCATTCAATTGGCGCTTGCAAAGCATCTGAGGGAATTTAGCAGGAACCGTGCTATTGAAAATGCAAGCACTTTTATTAGCGATATAGAAAACTATCATGCTCAGCAAGGACATTACCCGCTGTCGCTGCAAGCGCAAAACAAAGATTATGACCCTGCTGTGGGTGGTAGTGAGAAATATATGTATGCTCCGCATAAAAACGCTTATAATCTTTCATTTGAGCAACCTCGGTTTCTGCTCGACGACTTCGGCGCAAGAGAATGGGTCGTTTACAATCCTTTGGATGAAAATGCCTCATATAGCCATACGCATTGGCGACTTAACACTAATCAGCCGGAAATAGGCCAGGGCTGGTATGCATCGGAAAGCACAGGGCATAAACATTGGAAGTATTTTCTGTTTGATTAAAGAAGAATGAAAATAAAGCTATTATTGAGCGCAACTTTATGCGCACTTACAATTGCCTGCTTAGGACAGCAAAGCACAAGTTGGGAGCGGTGGACTTCGTTAATAGGAGAATGGAAAGGAGAAGGAAGCGGGCAACCTGGACAGGGAGGCGGAACATTTTCATTTTCGTTTGAACTCGACAAGAACATAATTGTTCGCAAAAGTCACTCCGAATATCCCGCGACAGACAATAAGCCCAAAGTCATTCACGAGGATTTAATGATTATCTATCCGGATAGTAATGAGCAGCCGGCAAAAGCTATTTACTTTGATAATGAGGGACACATCATCCACTATTCCATCAGTTACGCCGAGCAATCTATCACTTTAATAAGCGACAAAGTTGCCAATCTTCCTATATTCCGCTTGACATATACCTTGCTCAGTAAGGATATTGTCAATACGGAATTTGAAATGTCGCAAGATGGAGAGCAATTTTTTACATACATTGAAGGTAAAAGTATCAAAACAAAATAACCGCAATAGTGAGCATTTAAATATTTACCGATATAGCCTAAAAAAATAATAAGAAATGACACGCATTTTATTAGCATTATGTATTTCAATGCTTCTGCTCCTTAGCGGTTGCGGAAGCGTGCCCTTAACGGGAAGGCAGCAAATACTGCTTGTTTCCGACTCTGATGTGCTGACAACCAGCCTCACGCAGTACAGCGAATTTATGAAGTCGGCCAAGGTTTCGACCAACAAAACCAAGACCGATATGGTAGTGAGAGTTGGCCGTAAGATTGCCGCTGCAACAGAAGCATATCTGAAAGCCAACGGGATGGAGGCCGAGCTGAAGAACTTTGCCTGGGAATTTAACTTGGTTCAGAGCGCCGACGTTAATGCTTTTTGTATGCCCGGCGGGAAAATTGTGGTCTACGAGGGAATTTTGCCTTTCATGGCTACCGACGACGAGCTTGCGGCAGTTCTCGGACACGAAGTCGCCCACGCCGTTGCAAAGCATGCCAACGAGCGCATGAGCCAGCAGGTGCTTGCCGAAGCCGGCGGCACGGTCTTGCAGGAATCGCTCGGCAAGAAATCGTCGACGGTGCAGGCGCTGGCCGGAACGGTTTACGGACTGGGCGCGCAGTATGGCGTGATGCTTCCCTTTTCGCGGAAACATGAGTACGAGGCCGATCGCATGGGCTTGATTTTCATGGCTATGGCTGGATATAATCCGCAGGCGGCTATCACGTTCTGGACAAAGATGGCTCAAGGCAAAAGCGGATCGGTTCCCGAATTTATGAGCACTCATCCGAGCGACGCCAACCGCATTGCAGAACTGAACCGCTACATGCAGGAGGCGATGCAGCACTACAAAAAATAATAACTTACAGATAATTACATGCAATTTGAACTATCCTCGCCGTTCGCTCCCACCGGCGACCAGCCTGAAGCGATAGAAGCCCTGACGGACGGAATCCGCCGGGGCATTTCGTTTCAAACCTTGCTGGGAGTGACGGGATCCGGCAAAACATTTACAGTTGCCAACGTTATACAAAACCTTCAGCGGCCAACGCTGGTGCTTAGCCATAACAAAACCTTAGCAGGACAATTGTACAACGAGTTCAAGGCTTTCTTCCCGAACAATGCCGTTGAATACTTTGTTTCCTACTATGATTATTACCAGCCGGAAGCCTATCTTCCGGTAACGGATACGTATATAGAAAAAGATTTGGAGATTAATAAGGAGATCGATAAGCTTCGCTTGCGAGCCACGGCCTCGTTACTGTCCGGACGGCGCGATGTGGTGGTGGTGTCGTCGGTGTCCTGCCTGTATGGCATGGCCGATCCAACGGCTTTTGCGGCTCAGGTGGTGCACGTGGAGAAGGGGATGCAGATTGCTCGCGATGTGTTTCTGCGCCGCCTTGTCGATGCGCTTTATGTTAACAACAAAGTTGAGTTTGTCAGTGGGAGCTTCCGTGTTAAAGGCAGCACAGTCGACGTCTTTCCTGCGATAGAATCCTACGACGGCATGGCCTACAAGGTGGAGTTCTGGGGGGATGAGGTTGAGCGCATATCCTCGTTCGTGCCTGCTTCGGGACATGAGATCGACGAGCTGGATTTGCTGAACATTTATCCCACAAACCTCTTCGTCACCACTCAGGACAGGATCAACAAAGCTCTCGATATAATAGCCCTCGACCTTGGCAAGCAAACCAACTATTTTCAGTCGATAGGTAAAACGCATGAGGCCAAACGGCTGTACGAGCGCGTGAGCTACGACATCGAGATGATTCGCGAGCTGGGCTTCTGTTCCGGCATCGAGAACTATTCGCGATACCTCGACGGACGAAATGCGGGCGACCGCCCTTTCTGTCTGCTGGATTATTTCCCGTCGGACTTCCTGCTTGTGGTTGACGAAAGCCACGCCACCCTTCCGCAAGTCCGCGCAATGTATGGCGGCGATCGCTCTCGCAAGCAGAACCTTGTGGACTACGGATTCCGTCTCCCGGCAGCCGTCGACAATCGTCCGCTCACCTTCGCCGAGTTCGAATCGCTCACTCCCTTAGCCATATACGTCAGCGCCACGCCGGCCGACTACGAGCTCGAAAAGAGTGACGGTATAGTTGTCGACCAGCTTATCCGCCCCACAGGCCTGCCCGATCCGGTTATCGACATCCGCCCCACGGCCAATCAAATAGACGATCTCATGGACGAAATTGCCGTCTGCACCGCCGCCAACGAGCGAGTGCTTGTGACAACCCTCACCAAGCGCATGGCCGAGGAGCTTAGCGAGTATCTGCTTCGCTTCGGCATACGCTGCAGCTATATTCACAGCGACGTCGGCACGCTCGATCGGCTGCGCATCATGGACGAGCTCAGGCAGGGAGTGTTCGACGTGCTCGTTGGCGTAAACCTGCTTCGCGAAGGCCTCGACCTGCCCGAAGTGGCTCTCGTTGCCATCCTCGACGCCGACAAGGAAGGCTTCCTCCGATCGCATCGATCGCTCACGCAAACCGCCGGCCGCGCAGCCCGCAACATCAATGGCCGCGTAATCTTCTACGCCGATACCATCACCGACAGCATGCAACTCACTATCAACGAAACCAATAGACGCCGTGAGAAACAACTCGCCTACAACGAAAAACACGGCATCATCCCAACGCAAGCCATCAAAGCCGGCAAAACCATGATCGCCGACCGGGAAGCCGCCGTCGACCAAACTTCCGTCGAAACACTCATTGCTGCCGATCCTATTGTTCAATATATGAGCCGGCCCCAACTCGAAAAAGCTGTCGAACATGCCCGCAGCCTCATGCTCGACGCCGCCTCCCGCTTAGAGTTCATCGACGCCGCTCAATATCGCGACGAGATGTATAAACTGCAAGCCTTGCTGGACAATTTACCCAAGGATTGAGAGTGAGAACGTTGAAATAATCAGCGAAAAAGGGCTATTCAAAGTTTTTTGAGCCTCCGGTTGGCCGGTTCCACATTGTGGAAAGCTCGCGCGACTTTCGATTGGCCCATCCCACAATGTGGAAAGCTCGCGCGACTTTCAGTTTGCCCATCCCACAATGTGAGTTGTAAAGAAAGCCTGACGAAATAGTAAAAGGCAGCCTTGCGGAGCTCGTCCCTAAGGCTGAAGTATAGTGCCCAAAAACTATCAGTAGACGATTGTAAGCTCTTCACAATTTTCATGGGGAAAACATGGCCCGCAAACAATGGGGAATTGCTTTTTGAACAGCCCTTTTTTTTATTTTATAGTAACCATAGTCGCGCCGAATCCGTATTCACGAAAAGATGCATCCTGAAAAGCTAAGTGTTTGTATTTATGTCGAAGTTCTTTTTCTATGGAGCTTCGCAACACGCCTTCTCCTTTTCCGTGTATGAACACAATTTTTCGCCCTTGCTGTCCGGCATATTCGGCCAGAACTTTATGGAAGATTTTTAGCTGATAGTTGAGGATGTCGGCATTGTTCATGCCGTTGGTATTGTCGAGGAGCTGGTTGATATGCAAATCGATCTCTACGATGGGCTCTTCAATCTTTTTCCGCGGCTTTGATTGCTGAGGGCTGTTGGAGTTGCTTTTCTGCTGCATAGCTTCGCGGATGTCGTCGGGGCGAATAACGAGCTCCCGTTCAGGACGATCTGCACGAACGAGGGGGCAGATCAGAGCGTTGTCGTCAAAGTAATCGTTCTCCGTAAAGTAGTGGAGCTTATAGAACTTGGACAGATCGATGCGCAGCTCAGCCGAAATTGCATCCTTAAACATATAGGGCTTGTTCTTCTTGAAAGCAATAATCTGTACACAAATTCTCTCAAGAGCGTTTATCTCTTCCCGAGCAAACTCTTCAACAAAAACCTTTACGTGCGGCTCCATCAAGCCGTCGTATCGACTAACCCAAGTATTGTTCAGCCGACTCATATAATTAATGTAGAGAAAGTAATTGCTTTCGTTAATCAGATAAGTTTCGTAGGCCTCCCCAAGCTTTTTCGCTTCGAGAGGAAGAAAAGCCAGACTGACGTTAAGAATCTCTCCCTCCGAGGTTTCAATTATCTTAATCGTTTCCTTTGAAGGTTCGGGTTTAGGCTGGGGAGCCTGCACCGGAGGCGGCGTCGGGTGCGGTCGGAGAGGGCGTGTTTGCGAATCCAAGCTGTCCACCACAACAAGTTCTCGCGCAAGCGAAGGAATTTCGAATCCATCGCTTGTCTCCACCATTACATGTCCGTTTTTTAGAATACTGCGAACAATGCCGCCACCGACATTGTTAAGAAAGCGAACCGTGTCGCCTGTTTTTATTTGCATGAATACATGTTTAATAATTTGTTATACGGCAAAGTTCTTTATTTTTGCGCAAATTCTAAAACAATGATAAACGATCCACGTAACATACCAATGAGCGAATACGAATATTCGCTGCCCGAGGACAAGATTCGCAAGCGTCCACTCAAAATGCGCGAATCTGCAAAACTTCTGATATATGATAATGGAGAAATAAAAGAAACGGTTTTCTCCCGCTTTTTTGATATTCTCCCGCGGCAAAGCATGATTGCGCTGAATGCTACAAAGGTTATCAACGCCCGTATATTTTTCAGGAAAGACAGCGGAGCTAAAATCGAAATCATGTGCCTTAAGCCGATCCATCCTTCGGAATATGAATCAATACTCAAACAAAACAAGAAGTGCGTTTGGGAATGTTTCGTAGGCAACCTGGCAAAATGGAAAGAAGGCCCGCTGGTTAACAGTATATTAATCAAAGGAAAAAGTACCTCGCTCACCGCCCGCATCCTCAAGACGGAAGGCGATGTTCATATCATCGAATTTACGTGGGACAACGAGGCCTACACCTTTGCCCGCATCCTCGAAATCTTCGGCTCTATACCCATTCCGCCCTATCTCAACCGCAAAGCCGATTCGGACGACTTGGATTTCTATCAAACAACATACGCTGCAATTCCCGGCTCAGTTGCCTCACCAACAGCAGGCTTACACTTCAATCGCAGCACTATAACTCAACTCGCCAAGCGCGACATTTTGCATGCCTACTTAGTTCTTCACGTTGGCGCCGGAACCTTCAAACCGGTCACTTCAAACACAATAGGCGGCCACGAGATGCACGGCGAAAGGTTTTTCATTAACGACATCTACATTGACACTTTCTGGAGATGCATAGGACGCATAATTGCAGTGGGCACCACGACGGCACGCGCCATCGAAAGCATTTATTATCTCGGCGTACTAATCTCGCAAAACCCCGACATTATGCTCGATGAGCTCATTATTGACCAGTGGATGCCATATAATCCGGCCAATAATGAGCTGCCCGTCAAAGAAGCCCTCCAGAACGTTGTGGCCTATATGAAAAAAAATCAGATGAAAGTTATAGCCGCCACTACACATATTTTGATCGTTCCCGGATACAAATTCAAACTCGTGAGCGGGCTATTCACCAATTTTCATCAGCCTCAAAGCACTCTGCTGCTCATGGTAGACGCCTTTGTAGAAGGCAATTGGAAGCGCATTTACGATTACGCCCTCGACCACGACTTTCGCTTCTTGAGCTACGGCGACGGCTCCCTCCTCCTCAACAATTCCATTGCCACCTCCCCAGAAGACTATGCCCTTATGTGGGTTTAGAGTAAAGGGTTTGTAAAGAGATCCTCCTGTTTCCTATAAATGGAAAGCACACATATAAAAAGCCGCTGAACACGCTCCCCGTTCAACGGCTTTTTTAATTCCCAAATTCAAAAAAACTCTCCGGCTTAAAAGATTATTTTCCCTAAAGACCTGAAAACAAAATCAGAATTACAACGAGATTGTTGCCGAGTACAATGAGATTGTTGCCAAGTACAACGAGATTGTTGCCGAGTACAACGGGATTGTTGCCGAGTACAACGAGATTGTTGCCGAGTACAACGAGATTGTTGCCGAGTACAACGAGATTGTTGCCGAGTACAATGAGATTGTTGCCAAGTACAACGAGATTGTTGCCGAGTACAACGAGATTATTGCTGAATACAATTGGAATATTCCTGAATACAATTGGAAAGTTATTGGCTCCTGAGAACAAAACTTAGGCTCTGTACACAAAAGCGGTTCCACAAATTGCACAAACGAAAGCTCCCACAGCTCTATGCAGTAACATCGCCACGCCCCAGCAGCTTGTATTTCTCAGCTATATGGAGTGTATAAAACCGTTAAGAGATTCAAACGGCTTCCCACCTACCCCATTCTTTTAGTTAAAGTTTCCAAAAGGAGAGCATTGTTCCAAGATGTATTTAAAGAATAGAACTATCTTTGCGTACTATAATACTAATACAGTAATTTATGATACAGTTAAAAGAAGTAAGCTTTGGATACCGTAAACAGCAAACGGTACTGAAACAAGTGAGCCTGGAAATGCAGCCAGGGCTAATCTACGGATTATTAGGCAAAAACGGCGAAGGGAAAACCACTCTGCTGCACATTCTTAGCGGCATGCTTTTCCCTCGTGAAGGACAATGTACAGTGCTGGACGAACAACCCGGCAAGCGTAGGGCACAATTCCTGCGGCAAGTTTATCTGCTGGCCGAGGATATTTTTCTCCCCGACGTAACTTTCAAGGAGTACATCAGCATGCACCGTCCATTCTATCCTTCGTTCTCCGACAACATTCTCAAGAATTGTACTCTCTCTTTTGAGATTGATCCTACGCGAAGAATGAAGAAAATGTCGTTAGGACAAAAGAAAAAAGCGGCGATTGCCCTTGCGCTTTCGGTCAATACTCCCCTGCTCCTGAT
Source organism: Tannerellaceae bacterium (assembly GCA_031280435.1). Taxonomy (GTDB): domain Bacteria; phylum Bacteroidota; class Bacteroidia; order Bacteroidales; family Tannerellaceae; genus DFXE01. The sequence goes on from JAITGS010000109.1 coordinate 24,503, forward strand.
GGATGAACCAACGAACGGCTTAGACATTCCTTCGAAAAGCATTTTCCGCAAACTGCTTTCGTCGATAATGAGCGATGACCGAACAATTGTCATTTCCACTCACCAGGTACGCGACCTCGAGAGCCTGATCGACGCCGTGATTATCCTCGACGGCAAGGAAATCGTATTCAACCTTCCTCTCAACCGCATTAGCGAAAAGCTCGACTTTCGGTTGCTCCGGGCGGGTGAAATATCGTTATATTCAGAGCCGTCGCCCGGCGGCATGATTGGCGTAGTTCCTAATCCGGGCAATGAAAGCGGTCCTGTTTCGCTCGAACTTTTGTTCAATGCGGCAGTTCTATCGAAAAATGAAATCAAACGAATCTTTAACACTTGATGTATATGATTATGGACAATCAATTTAGTTTCAAACGTGTAGGCCTGCTGCTGCGGCTCGATTTTAAGGCCTACGGAAAAGAATTTGTGATAGGCATGAGCGCCATTCCTTTTGTTTGGTTCACATTAATGTGGCTGACAAGGCGTGATAGCACATCGGAGATGTCGGAAATATGCTTCGTTCTCAATGGTTTGTTGGCCTTGATAACATTCTGCGGGCATGCCGCGCGCAAAATGTTTCGCGAAAAACACTCTTTTATGATGACGCCTGCCTCAAACGAGGAGAAATATGTAAGCTTTTTGGCCGAAGGCTTTATTTATTTGCTTGTATCACAGATTGGATTTTGGGCCGGCTCCTACCTCTGCAAGCTCTGCTGGCCAACGGTTCATGTGGCGTCGCTGGGGGCTCTTTTCTATCATATGGATATAAATATCGCATTGATTTTGTTGTTTGCAACTGCGCTTTACTTTGTCACGGCAATGAGCGTTCGTAAATTGTGGTTCCTTGTAGCAATAGCGATACCGAATGTTTATGTTCTTCTGCATATAATTATACTTGCCTTGTTAGCCTTCAGTTTTTCGGATTTTGTAGGTACAATGATTGAAGGTAATATCGGGAAAAACGAGACTTTTAGCGTGACCAGAGGTTCGGAATATATAGTCCAAACAGTAAAGATTATAAACGAAATATTCGCTCCCGTAACGGCCGTATCAACACTAATTTTGTTTTACGTATCCTATCTTAAAATCAGGGAAAAGGAACTGAAATGAAAACAGGAATATCTTTATTTATCCGCATAGCCGATACGGTTTGCGACAAGATACTCAGCGGTGATTATCAGTCGGAAGGTCGTATTCCCTCTGTTCGCGACCTTGCCGCCGAGATGGAGGTCAATCCCAACACCGTAATGCGTTCCGTGGAGCGGCTCCAGAGATACGAAATCATTTACAATAAGCGTGGAGTTGGCTATTTTGTGGCTTCCGATGCACGAGAAAAGATACACAAAATGCGTCTCGCCAATTTCTTAGACAACGGTCTTCCGTCACTTTTCCGCGAGATGGATTTGCTCGGCTTAGGAATCAGCGAGCTTGCCGAAGCATACAAATTATATAAATTAAACTCATCAAATTCCGAACAATCATGAAACGAAGCAATATTATATTGATTGCACTTGGGCTGTTTCTGCTTTTTCTTCCCTACATTATACTGTTAGTTTGCAGGATTATATATTAGAATGAAAACAGTCGCAAGTGAATAACCTGTTTTTGCAGCTTCCCACACAAACTCCAATGGAGTGGAGCCTGCTGCTGGCAACGGCTCTGCTGATAGGGATGTCGAAAACAGGCATCCAAGGTATTAACATGCTAATGATCCCGTTGATGGCAATAGCTTTCGGAGCCAGACCATCAACGGGAATCATACTCCCGATGTTATGTTTTTCCGATCTGCTGGCAGTTTTGTACTATCGCCGACAAGCAGAATGGAAACATATTCTGAGGCTTTTGCCTGCTGCCATTGCAGGATTTGGGCTTGCCGTGGCAGTAGATCGCCTCGTACCGCCGGCCGCCTTTCGCATTTTACTTGCCGGCTGCCTGCTGCTGGGCCTCGCTATAATGATCTACGCAGAGGTGAAACGCGGCGCAAACCGATGGGCGGAACGCCGCTGGTATGGGCCTGTGTTCGGCTTGGCAGGAGGCTTCACAACGATGATAGGAAATGCAGCAGGGCCGGTGATGGCCATCTATCTGCTGTCGGTAAAGCTTCCAAAGTACGCTTTTGTAGGCACAAGTGCGTGGTTCTTCCTTGTTGTCAATTATCTGAAGTTGCCTATACAAATCTATGCCTGGCATAATATAAGCACTGCGACGCTGATGTTGAATCTGTGTACGATCCCTTTCATGCTCATTGGAGCACTGTGCGGAATATACATTGTCAAGAAACTGCCTGAACAAGGATTCAGAAAAGTAATAATAGCGATAACGGTATTGTCTACACTGATATTGCTATTGTAACACAAAAGCATACCGTCGCCTATGCCGCAAACTTGGCAGTTGCTCATATTAAGGACTGTAATTATATTTGCGATACTTGAATTTAATATTGAGATAAATAGACATAAGTATATTACAATTTATATATAATGAAAAGGCTGGGAAAAAGAGGCTATCAGATATTGAAAATCTTCCATATTCTATTTACAGGCATCTGGATTGGCGCCGTTGTAACCGCAATACTTTTACTTATAACTTTAAATGCAGAATATCTCATCAGAGATCTGGAGCTTATACTTTTTATTGATCTGGCAATATTCATCCCCTGCGCAATTGCAACCTTATTGAGCGGAATAATCTTCTCAATATTCACCCAATGGGGACTAAGCAAACATTGGTGGATACTCGCAAAATATCTGATTAATATATTCCCGATATTTACAGGCTATCCGCTGGTGGCAAGTAAACTACTTGGAATGATAGAGATAGTAAAGCAGCACGGAACCGGCGCAATGACGGACACAGAATTCAATGGCTTAGGCAACGAGTGTTTATACGCACTGATTTTGTATGCAGTTATGTTTTTATTCGCCTATACACTTTCCGTAATTAAGCCCAGGAATAAGGGAAAAGAATAGTGCGGCAAAACTTGTTAACAAAGGGACAAAAGGCGGCGTCTGAAGCTATTAAGCTTTATTAATAAGTGCTATTTTTATGGTACAGCGATAGAAATTATCTTTGTATCCGAAATGAAAATGAATTGTCTCCATAATATATATATACTCTCCGTATTTCTTTACTTACTTGCCCTTCCGGGTATCAGGGTTCAAGCACAAAATACAATAATTGCTACCGGTATTGTAAGAGATTCCGTTACAAACGAGCCCATTCCCTTTGCATCGGTAGTATTCGAGAACTCCCTCATCGGCGATATGACCGACGACAATGGCTCTTTTTCGCTAAAGAACGATAAAAATCTCACCCAGCTTGCGTTCTCATGTCTTGGATATGAGAAGAAAACGATTATACTACGCACTGATCGTCGCAACGAAAACCTCGACATTCGGTTACGCCCCACTTTTATCAACCTTACCGAAGTGGTTGTCAAGCCCACTCGCGAACGATACTCCCGCAGGAATAATCCGGCTGTCGATCTGATTAGGGCAGTAATCGACCGAAAAGACGAGAACCGCATCGAGGCATTCCCCGAATATAAAGTAGAGATGTATGAAAAGCTCTCAATGGCCCTCGACAATTTCAATCCGAATTTTGACAGCAATGGTTTCATGCAGAAACTTAAATTTGTTAAGAACTACATGGATACCTCAGAATTTACCGGTCGCCCCATACTTACAGTCTCTGTTCGCGAAACGCTTTCAGACATATATTATAGGAAAGACCCGCGCTCGAAGAAAACGATAGTGAAAGGAAAACAGCAGCAAGGCATAGACGAAACCATTGATGAAGGAGGAATAACATCCAACCTTGAGGAATTTTTCCAAGGCATTAACATTTTCGAGAACAACATCAACTTCCTGTCCAACCGCTTCGTCAGCCCACTCTCATCGCTCCTGGCGACCACTTACTATCATTATTATATAATGGATACGCTCGACGTTGGCGGTGATCGTTGCATCGATCTCGCTTTTGTTCCCGTCAACAGCCAGAGCTATGGCTTTACAGGTCGCCTATACATAACTCTCGACAACTATTCAATTAAGAAGTTCCGCCTCGATATTCCTCGCAATATCAATCTGAACTTTGTGGATAATTTACGAATAGAGCAGGAATTTAAGCTGACCCCCGACAGCACTTGGGTGGTTGATGTCGAAAACATTTACGTGAATTTTTACATGATGGGCCAGCATCTTTACGCTCATCAGCTCCGCACGTTCAACAATTATAACTTTGAAATCGCTGAGCGCGACTCTATTTTCGCACTGCTCGGCCCTATGCATATACTGCCCAATGCTGTGGAGCAACCTGACTCATTTTGGATTCACAGTCGGCATATTCCACTCAAGGAAAAGGAAAATGTGTTGAACGATCTGGTACGCGAGATACGCAAGGTTCCGGTATTTAATGCAATCATAAAGACCGCTGAAATTCTAATCACCGGCTTTATCCAAACCGGCCCCTCCAAAGAGGAAAACTATTTCGACATTGGTCCGATGAACACGGTATTCAGCGCTAACCAGCTCGAAGGCTGGCGCATACGAGTAGGCGGAATGACTACGGCCAACCTGTTCCCGCATATGTTTGCCTCCGGCTACGTGGCCTATGGCATGGACGATAGAAAGTTTAAATACAGCGGAAAGTTTACATACAGTTTCGATGCGAAAAAGTACCACGAGGGCGAATTTCCGGTAAACAATCTATCTCTCATTCAGGAATATGACGTGTATACTCCAGGCCAAGACTTCCTGTTTACCAGCAAAGACAACATGTTTGTCGCCCTCAAAGTCGGCGAGCCCGTCACGAACATGAACTATGTCCTTAAAACCATGCTGCAATACAATAAGGACTGGCTCAACGGCCTCAGTATCAATACATGGATACGCCGCAAAAATGAAGAAGCCGCCGGCACCCTTGAGTACAAACGACTCGATGCAAACGGCAAGCCCATCCGAATCAAAAGCATCACCTCAACAGAAACCGGCCTTCAGATACGTTTTGCTCCAGGCGAACGAGCCTACGGAGGAAGAAAAGGTAAAGACTCTTTCTTCAATATGTCGAAAGATGCTCCCGTATTCAAACTTTCACATCAGCTTGGCGTCAAAGACATCTTGGGCAGCGACTACAATTATAACCGCACCGAATTCAGCGCCGAAAAACGCATCTGGCTATCATCCTTCGGCCATATAGACGCCCAATTTAAAGCCGGAAAAATATGGAACAAAGTGCCTTTCCCTCTCCTCGTCCTGCCAAATACCAATCAATCGCTCACTATTCAGCCCGAAGCCTTCCACATGATGAGAGCGCTCGAATTTGTTGCCGACGAATACATTTCTCTCAATGCCACTTACTACTTGAAAGGTTGGATTCTCAACAGAATCCCCGGCATACGCTGGCTCAAATTCCGCGAGGTCGTATCTTTCAATGGTATATACGGTCGCCTTAGCAACCGCAACAACCCGCTCGCAATCGGCAATTCAGATCTCTTTATGCTGCCTTCAGGCACATCCGGCCTCGGCGTCCAACCGTACATGGAAGCCAGCTTCGGACTCGAAAATATATTTAAAATCCTCCGCATCGACTATTATCATCGCCTCACATATCTTGACAATCCCAACATCAAGCGCAGCGGATTCCGCCTTGCTTTACGATTCTCTTTCTGACAATATTTCCACAGCCTAAGCATGCCTCTCATCCTGCATATCGAAACCTCCACATCAATTTGCTCCGCAGCCATCTCGTCTGACGGTACAATTATCTGCGAAAAAATGTCAACAGATAGTTTGTCGCATGCCGGCAACGCAGGGATATTTGTGGAAGAAATAATTGACAATCTAAATGGTAATCGGCTTGACGCCGTGGCCGTAAGCAGTGGGCCCGGTTCGTACACCGGACTCCGAATCGGCGCATCGCTCGCCAAAGGTTTATGCTTCGGATACAACATTCCCCTCATCGCCGTCTCAACCCTCCGCCTCTTAGCATTGCAGGCTGCCGCAATTATCGGCAGCCGCGACAACTCCCTCATCTGCCCTATGATAGATGCTCGTCGAATGGAGGTTTATGCCTCCGTTTACGACTTCAGCCTTGTCGAAATTAGCCCTGTGCATGCCGAAATCATCACTCCGTCAAGCTACGAATCCTTACTCAGCGATCGCCAAATTTACTTTTGCGGCAATGGAGCCTCCAAATGCCGTGAAATGATCGTACATCCCAACGCCGTTTTTGTCGACAATATCTATCCATCAGCCAAAGACATGACCCTGCTTGCCGAAGCAGCCTGGGCGGCCGGGCAATTTGAGGACACAGCCTACTTCGAACCCCTATATTTAAAGGAATGGGGCCAAAAATAGCTTTTGTATGGGCAAATTTTGATAACATTATCCTCATTTTACATTTCCTTATTATTGTTTTTCGAAAGCAACGCAGGTTTTCAATGTTAAATCTCTTGAGATCATTCCAAAGGTTGGCATTTTGTATGCATTTTTACCGATGCAAAGCCCCTCACCAAATAACACACTGATAATAAAGGCTTAAAGGAATTGAATTGAGGTTCTATTGCAATCTAAAAGTAAAATTTCACTGCACGAGGCCGAAAATTTGACGTCAAGTTGCGGCTGCTTGACGTCAAGTTACGGCTACTTGAAGTCAAGTTGTGACTACTTGACGTCAAGTTACGGCTACTTGACGTCAAGTTACGGCTGCTTGACGTCAAGTTACGACTGCTTGACGTCAAAAAACAGAGCTTACTCGCCTCCTCCGCGGGATTTTTGATAACATAGCCCCAAGCTCATAGCTGATTTTTATCTCGATGAGTCATTTCATTAGGACAGCAATTAATCGTATAAGAAATTTTGTGGTTTACATTCGTTGTCTTACATTTACCGCAGTTTTTTCAGAGATAATATGAAAGGAAAAAGTATATATCACCTCTTAGCGCTGTTTGTAACCATTGTTTGGGGAGTTACGTTTGTTTCCACCAAGGTTTTACTTCTGCATGGGCTTAGCCCGGCAAACATTTTCATTTTTCGTTTTATTATTGCTTACGTTGCTATATGGTTTTTTAGCCCTAAAAAGTTGTTTGCCGAAACGAAAAAAGATGAATTCTTATTCGTTGTGATGGGCATTACCGGTGGTTCTATGTATTTCATGGCAGAAAATACGGCCTTGAGCTATACATTAGCCTCAAATGTTTCTCTTATTATATCTACTGCGCCATTGATAACTGCGTTCATGTCACATCTATGGGTCAAAGGCGAAAGTGTGAATAAAACGCTGATATATGGGTCATTATTAGCCTTAGCCGGAGTTGCTTGCGTGGTCTACAACGGTAGTTTTATACTCAAAATGAATCCTATCGGCGATCTGCTGACTCTGGCGTCGGCAACTTTGTGGGGATTCTATACAATTATCCTCAAACGATTGGATACTATATACCCGATTTTGTTTATTACTCGTAAAATATTTTTCTACGGGCTTATGACTTTGGCTCCCACCTTCATTATTTGGCCGACTACAATTGACCTGGCGGGACTTTTAAAGCCGACGGTACTCGCTAATCTGTTGTTTTTGAGCTTAGTTGCCTCTATGCTTTGCTACATTTTCTGGAACGTAGCCGTTAAGAATCTTGGGGCAATCCGTACGACTAATTATATATATCTGACCCCGATCATCACCTTCGCAGCATCCGTAATCGTTCTGAATGAAAGCATTACGCCGGTAGCAATAGCAGGCGCGATATGTATACTCTGCGGCCTTTGGCTCGCGGGGAGAGAAAAAACAAGATAACAGAGTTTCTTCAAAAAAACATTAAATAAGTGATGGATTCCCATTTAATAATTTAAATTTGCAGACGAAGATTAAACAACTATTTATAGTGCAAACAAAATATGGCCGCATATAAGAAAGCAATTGATTTCGGGAAAATAAAACGATACATAAAGAACAGAACGGCAGAGTTTTATATTAATTCTCTGAGCGGAGATGAAAGGATTCAATTTAAATCCATTATTAATTACTTAGATAATGTAAGACGAACAAGGGATTTGACTGCCGACTACAACGATTCCGAGATCGAAAGAATCAAAAATAAATTGACAGATTTTTCTCCTACTAAGGACCAGCAACGCATTATCAACGGCATCAATCGGCAAACGAAGGATGAAAACACCAAGCAACGCAAATCTCGCGAAAAGAAGAAGGTTGTGCCGTCTGTGCCACAGTCGGATAAAAGCACATACGAAAAAGTATCGGTTGCCTTTTGGGATTTGAAAACTCTGCTGGAAGAAGAAGGCAAGTTGCTCACCTCCAAGGAGCTTGAAGTGGTGAAGAAAAACATGATCATCCTTACAAATTTTATAGACGCTACGCTTCAGGAACGTTTCAAATTCGAAATACAACAAGCTTTGAAACAAGCGGAAGAGATAAAAGTGAAAATTGAGCGGCTGCACAGCAAAATCAAGCCGTAACTTTCGTCTCTTCTCTCAAAAATATTCCATAATATATTAATAAATGAATTACAACAGACGTGAATTTATCAAAACAGGAGGCATGGTCATGCTCGGATCATTAGCTGCGCCCTCATTTCTCGGCGGATGCGACCGGAACGCCGCCGCAGGCTCAGCCATAGGCATCGCCTTTGCAATGAATCATTTTCAGGTAACAGACAATGAACTTAAAAAAGTGCTTGCTGCCGCGTTGGAGAAGGGAGGCGATTATGCCGACCTCTTCTTTGAACATTCGTTCTACAACTCGGTCGGACTGCAGGACGGAGCGGTTAACAGCGCATCGTCGTATATAGACTTCGGCATGGGAGTCAGAGTTTTATCAGGTGATCAAACCGGTTATGCATACATCGAAAACATAAGTCTCGACGAGATGCTGAAAGCCGCTCGAACCGCTGCCCGCATTGCCGACGGAACTTCCCGGAATGAGCCGGTTAATATAACAGAAAAGATTCCGGGCAACTATTACACGGTTCAAACTCCCTGGGATACAGTCTCTACCAAAGAGAAGGCGCCTTACTTGCAAGCTCTCAACGACAAGATTTTTGCCCTTGACAAGCGTGTGATAAAAGTAAATGCCGGGATTAACGATACCACTTCTCACATCTTTTTCTGCAACTCGGAAGGCGTTGCTTATTATGATTATCGTCCGATGATTACATTTTCGGCTTCGTGCATAATGCAGGAAAACGACAGGATTGAAAATTCATACGCTGCGCGCGCTTACCGCATGGGCGTTGAATTTCTCAGCGATGAAGTTGTAGATACCATTGCCGGTGAAGCCGTTGAGAAAACTTCCATTCTCTTCAAGGCGGTAAAGCCCAAAGGCGGCGAAATGCCTGTCGTTATGGGCGCCGGAGGCTCCGGGATACTACTTCACGAGGCTATCGGTCATGCTTTTGAGGCCGATTTTAACCGCAAGAACATTTCTATCTTCTCCGACAAGTGGAACAAGAAGGTTTGCAACGAAAACATCAACGTTGTGGACGACGGTACAATCCCCTTCAATCGCGGCTCGATCAACATTGATGATGAAGGCGTTGACGGACAGAAAACCTACATCGTTCGCGAAGGCGTTCTCACTAGCTATCTGCACGACCGAATCAGCGCTCGCCATTACGGCATTCCTTCTACCGGCAACGGACGACGCGAATCATTCCGCCTCATGCCAATCCCGCGCATGCGATCAACATACATGGAAGCCGGAAACGTAAGCGAGGCCGACATGATCGCCGAAGTAAAGAAGGGCATCTACGCCGCTAATTTCACCAACGGACAGGTTCAAATTGGCGCCGGCGACTTCACATTCTTCGTTAAAGACGGATTCCTGATTGAAAACGGCAAGCTAACGCAGCCAATCAAAGACATCAATATCATTGGCAACGGACCCAAAGCGCTCGCCGATATAATTATGGTAGGGAACAATTATAAAATGGACAACGGCACTTGGACTTGCGGCAAAGACGGACAATCATGCCCCGTAACCTGCGGAATGCCGTCGGCCTTAGTTAGCAAACTTACAGTTGGAGGAGAAAGTTAAATATGATAACACAGGAACAGAAAAAACTCGCCCAATGGGCGCTTGATTTCGCCCTCAAAAACGGATGCCAATCCTCGCGCGTGGTCATCGCAAGCGGAACGAACAGCGCTTTCGAAATCAGAGAAATGAAAGTCGACCGCCTCAGGCAAGCTTCTGAAAGCAGCATGAGGATACAAATCTTCGTCGACGGACGATACGGATCGTTTTCAACCAACCGACTCAACAAAAAAGAGCTCGAAGGTTTCATTCGCAACGGAATCGAATCAACTCGCTTCCTGGCCGAAGATAAAGCACGCACACTACCCGCTCCTGAGCGATATTACAAGGGCGGACAAGCCGACTTGCAGCAGCGCGATCCTGTTTTCGATTCGCTTCAGCCCGACGACAAAGTCAAGCTCGCCATGAACGTTTGCGAGGAAATGACCGACAAAGATCCGCGCGTCATCTCACCCTACGCTTCCTTCAGCGACGAATTGAACAACCGATACATCATCGCCAGCAACGGACTTGAAGTTGAAAGCTCGCGAACGGTATTTTTCCTCGAAGCCTCCGTAAGCATGAAAGGCGAAGGCGATGCACGTCCGGAATCATATTGGTACGACGGATCGCTCTTTTTCGATACCCTCCAGAAGAAAGATATCGGCACAAAAGCTCTCGAGCGCACCATTAAAAAGCTGGGACAAAAGAAAACGGCTTCGGGCAAATATCGCATGCTGGTCGACAACCTCAACTCCTCCAATCTCGTTTCGCCGATCATAAGGGCTCTTTACGGCTCGTCGATCCAGCAAAAAGACTCGTTTTTGCTCGACAAGCTTGGTCAGAAAGTTTTGGGCGATAACGTTACGCTCATCGACGATCCGCATCGCCTCAAAACCATAGGCGCGCGCTACTTCGACGGCGAAGGCGTTGCCACCAAAAAGATGCCGGTTTTTGAAAATGGCGTTCTCAAAACTTATTACATCGACACATATTATGCCAACAAGCTGGAAACCGAGCCAACCGTCGACTCTCCCTCAATTTTGCAATTCCAACTCGGCTCCAAAAACGCCCAGGAACTTATCGCAGGCGTCGACAAAGGCATTTTTGTCACCGGATTCAACGGTGGAAACAGCAACAGCAGTACGGGCGACTTTTCGTATGGCATTGAAGGCTTCCTGATCGAAAAGGGAGAGTTGGTCAGGCCAGTTAACGAAATGAACGTCACCGGCAATATGCTGACGCTTTGGAATAATCTTGCCGAAGCCGGCAATGATCCGCGCGAAACTAATTCCTGGAAAATTCCCTCGCTGCTATTCAACGACGTTGATTTCAGCGGACTTTAGAAAACCTCGGTTTTACTTTGCCTTCCCTCGATTACACGACTTTGGCGGGGA
>JAITGS010000142.1 GCA_031280435.1 Tannerellaceae bacterium
ATCCGCTTTGAGGCATCGGCCATAGTACGGCAGGCCTGGGCCGGCCTGCCCGACGGCCTCTCCTATCCTGTCATAGAAATGAGCCGTCCGGATGACAGGGAGGCTCGTCCGTTCATGAGCTTCGTTCTCAATGCAGCCGCGACGCCCATACTTATCCAGCAGTTTGCAGAGCGGAGGATTAAGCCCGTGCTGGCCGGCATTCCGGGCATCTATCGTGTGGACATCACGGGGGCAACGCCTATGGAGTGGAGGCTGGAATACGATAGCCGTCAGCTTGCCCTGCTCGGCATCAGCGTCGAGGATATACGCAGTGCCATAGCCCGCAAATACCGGAAAGAAGCCTTGGGCATAGTGCAGGACGATTCCGGGCAATGGATACGGCTGGCTCTGGTGCCCGAAGCTTTGGCCGAGGGCTTCGATCCTTCCGGCATCTCCGTGATGACCTCCGGCGGCCCCGTGGGGCTCGAACGCCTGCTGAAGGTGTCGCACATCGAAGCTTCGCCTGCCGGCTATTCTCGCATCAACGGACTGAACTCCGTGTACCTCTTTATCAATGCAGAGGAAACGGCCAACCAGCTTGAGCTTGCCGAGCGCATCAATACGGCCATGAAGGCCATCAGGGATATGCTTCCGGCCGGATATGAGATGCACACCAGCTACGACGCAAGCCGCTTCATACGCGACGAGCTCAATAAAATATATGTGAGGACGGCTATGACCGTTGCCGTCCTGCTGCTGTTCGTTCTGCTCATGACGCGGAGCCGGCGATACCTTGCGCTTATTGTTGTGAGCCTGGCGGTCAATGTGTGTATAGCCTTTATCTTTTATTATCTGTTCCGCCTCGAGATGCAGCTCTATTCCTTAGCGGGGATAACGATCTCGCTGAGTTTGATTATAGACAACGTCATAGTGATGTCCGATCACGTGAGGACAAAGCACAACCGCAACGCCTTCCTGCCCATCCTTGCCGCAACGCTTACTACCATAGCCGCCCTCTGCATAGTCTTTTTCCTCGACAGCGCTCTGCTGCTCAATCTCCGGGACTTCACCATGGTTGTGATTATCAACCTCGGCGTTTCGCTTTTCATAGCCCTGTTCTTCATCCCGGCCCTCCAGCCCTCGCTGATGCCTGCCGCGGACAGCAAGCCTACGGCCCTGAGGCGGAAGCTAAGCCGCCTGACGGTAGCTTTCGGGCGGTTTTATCTGATGCTGATACGTTTCACAAGCCGTTGGAAGGCTATACTCTGCGTGGGGCTCGTGCTCGCCTTCGGCCTCCCGGTTTTTCTGCTTCCCGAAAAGATAGAGATGCAAAGCGGCCGGAAATACGGCAGGCTAGACTCCATACTCATCAACAATTATAACAAGGCGGTATCCCACCCTACCTTCAAAGAGAAGATAAAACCCATTGCCGAGATTGCCCTCGGAGGCACTCTCCGGCCCTTCGCCAAGAGCGCATATCAGGGCATCTACGTAGACCGAAAGCAGGAAACCATACTGACAACCACCGCATCAATGCCGAACGGCACCACACTTGCGCAAATGAACGCCCTCATCCGCCGCATGGAATCCTACATAAGCTCGCAGGGCAAAAAGATAAAGCAATTCCAAACCCGGATATTCAACGCGCGCGAGGCACGCATAGACATTTTCTTCAGCGACGAAAGCGAGCGCGAAGGATTCCCCTACCTCCTCAAGCAAAACATCATCGGCAAAGCCGGTGAGCTCGGCGGAGGAAGCTGGGCCGTCTACGGACTGGCCGACCAGGGATTCAACAACAGCGTCAGGGATTTTGCCGGCAGCTATCGAATAGAGATGCTCGGCTACAATTACGACGAGCTTTACGCCCATGCCGAAGTGCTGCGCGACAGCCTTAGGGCCTACCCCCGCATCAGGGAGGTGCTAATCAACCACGAGTTCAGCTGGTACAAAAACGACTACGAGGAGCTGTTCTTTCGCCTGAACAAACGCAGCCTCGCCGAGGCCGATCTGCTGCCCGTACGCCTCTTCTCGGACATACGCTCGCTGTACGGGAGCAACATTCCCGCCGGCTCCGTCATCGTAGACAGCCGGCTTGAGAACCTCCGCCTCAGCTCCCGGCAATCGCAGTCCAACAACGAGTGGCTGCTCCTCAATGCGCCCCTGTCGGCAGCCTTAAACGTAGGACATCTTGCCGAGATAAGTAAAGAGATTGCAGCGCAAAGCATAGCCAAACGCAACCAGCAATACCTGCTCTGCATACAGTACGACTACGTAGGCTCCGCCGGCCAGGGTCGCAGAGTTTTGGAGCGCACGCTCAAATCGCTCAACAGCCGCCTGCCCCTTGGCTACACAGCCTCCCGCCTGGAGGCAGAGTACTATTTCGGGAAAAACGAAAGCCACCTCTACGCCCTCCTGCCCATTATTATCCTCATCCTTTACTTTATTTCCGGAATACTCTTCAATTCATTGCGCCTTCCTTTGGCAATAATCTTTGTCATTCCCATTTCATACATAGGCGTATTCGTGGCCTTCCGGCAGTTCGGTCTACAATTCGACCAGGGCGGCTTCGCCTCCTTCGTGCTACTTTGCGGCATCACCATCAACGCCGGCATCTATATCATCAACGAATACGCCTGTATCCGTCGCCGCAAGCCCCTGATGCCTCCCGCCCGCGCCTACCTCAAAGCCTGGAACGCCAAGGTAGGCCCCATTTTCCTCACCATAATCTCCTCCGTGCTCGGCTTCCTGCCTTTTTTGATAGGCGCAGAGCGCGAGAACTTCTGGTTTACGCTTGCCGCCGGCTCCATAAGCGGCCTGATAGCATCATTTGCCGGAATATTCTTATGCCTGCCTATGTTTTGCGGACTTCACAAACGCAGCTCCCCACTTCCCGGAATCAAGTACACAATCAATAATAATAAAGGCATTTAGCCGGGCAGGCGATGCCTATCACAAATGTGATCCGCCTGCCGAAAAGCTGCCGGAGGCGATCACAGATGGAATTTAGCCCAAAAAGTTCTCCGCAAGCCGATTCCAAATGTAATTTCCTTCCCAAAAAAAATTTCAAGGAAATTTCATTTGTAATTTCCTTCCCAAAAAAAATTTCAAGGAAATTTCATTTGTAATTTCCTTCCCAAAAAAAATTTTAAGGAAATTCAGTTTGTAATTTCCTTCCCAAAAAAAATTTTAAGGAAATTTCATTTGTAATTTCCTTCCCAAAAAAAAATTTAAGGAAATTACATCTGTGAAATCCTTCCCAAAAAAAATTTTAAGGAAATTACATCTGTGAAATCCTTCCCAAAAAAATTTTTAAGGAAATTACATTCGTGATCGGGCTCCTGCGCTTGCGGAGAAGGCGTTGTGAAGGCGTTTTCCCGCTCGCGACTGTTTGCGTCCTCAATATTTCTGTCTATCTTGCGGGCGGATATAAGTAATATATAATTGCAATTTGATAGCCTTAAAATCATATCACCATGAAACATATTCCTGTATTATTATTCCTGAGCCTTGCGCTTGCTGCCTGTACCTCCGCATCTAAATCCTCGGAGAATGATGATGAGCGGGGCGTTGCTGCGGCGCTGCCCGAAGAGCAGAACACGGTTACGGTAGAAACTTTGCAGCCTTCGGTTTTTTATCATGAGCTGCTTAGCAACGGCAAGCTGACGGCCAGGCGGTATGTCGACCTGCATTTTCAGTCGGCCGAGCCGGTGGAGTTCATCTGGGTGAAGAATGGCGACCGGGTTGCTGCCGGACAACGGCTGGCCGCGCTTTCTATGTTCCGGCTCCAAACCCGCACGGCGCAGGCTAAGGATGCCCTGAACCGTGCGCATCTCGACTTGCAGGATGTGCTGATTGGTCAGGGATTCTCGCCTACGGATTCGGCTGCAATCCCCCAGGGAATAATGGAGCTGGCGCGGACAAGGAGCGGCTACGACCAGGCGCGGACTCAATACAGGCTGGCTCTGTACGAGGAGGAACATGCCACGCTGACGGCTCCTTTCGAGGGCGTGGTGGCCAATTTGTTTGCCAAGCCTTTCGGAATGGCTTCTCCGTCGGAGGTGTTTTGCTCGGTGATAGGCTTGGACGGCATGGAGGCTTCGTTCGGCGTACTTGAGAGCGAGCTGCCGCTGATTAGCAAGGGCGATGCTGCCGGCGTCTCCGCTTACTCGGACGGCGGCAAGACTGTGGTAGGGCATATCTCGGAAATCAATCCGGTGGTGGACGACGGAGGAATGGTGCGCGTGAAGGCAAGCGTTCCGTCCGGCGACGAATGGTTTGTAGGCATGAATGTGCGGATAAGCGTAAGGCGTTCGCTGCCGGGCCGGCTTGTGGTTCCGAAAACGGCTGTGGTGCTGCGCTCCGGCAAGCATGTTGTTTTTACGCTCAATGATGGCAAGGCGTATTGGAATTATGTGCAGCTGGGGCTTGAGAATGCCGGCAGCTACACCATTACCGATGGCTTAGCCGCAGGCGACCGGATTATTACATCAGGCAATATAAATCTTGCGCACGAAGCTCCGGTCAGGGTGGTCGGCTCCTTGGAATAGCACACACAGCATGATACGGTTCCTGATAGAGCGGCCTATTGCCGTACTGATGGCCTTCACAGCCTTTTTCATCATAGGAGCGCTGACTTATTTCACCCTCCCCGTCTCGCTACTGCCCGACATCGCCATTCCTGAAATAAGGGTGCAGGTGAGAGGCGACAACTCCTCGGCCCGCGAGCTTGAGAACAGCATAGTGAGGCCTCTCCGTCAGCAGCTGATGCAGCTCGCCGGGCTGAACGACCTCAGAAGCGAAACCCGCGACGGCGCAGCCCTTATCCGCCTCGGCTTCGACTTCGGCACCAACACCGACCTTGCCTTTATAGAGGTGAACGAGAAGATTGACGCCGCCATGAACTACCTCCCGCGCGATGCCGAACGGCCAAGGGTGATAAAGGCCAGCGCAACCGACATTCCCGTGTTTTGCCTCAACCTTACGCTCAAAGACAGCCGCTTCGACAAGCCTATACCTGACGATAAGGATATGGAGGACTTCCTCGCCCTGAGCGAATTTGCCGAAAGCGTGATAAGGCGTAGCATAGAGCAGCTGCCCGAAGTTGCCATGGCCGACATAAGCGGCACGCTTACACGTCGCGTACAAATCGTTCCCGACATGAAGAAGCTCGAAACCGCCGGCTTCACTATCGGAGACATTGAAGCTGCCATAGCCGCCAACAATATCGAGCCCGGCAGCATGAGCCTGCGCGACGGATACTATGAGTACAATGTTCGCTTCTCGGCCGTGCTGCGCACCGTGAGCGACGTGGAGGATATCTACCTCAGGCGCAACGGCCGCATCTTCCGCCTCAAAGAGCTGGCGGCGATTTCGATCGTGCCCGAAAAGGAGCAGGGCTTCTCGCTGTCGAACGGCAAACGCGCCGTTACCCTTGCCGTCATCAAGCAGGCCGACGAGAACATGAACAACATGAAGAAGGCACTCAGCCGCGTCGTGGAACATTTCGTCGCAACCTATCCCGAAATAGACTTCAGCATCTCGCGCAATCAAACCGTACTGCTCGATTACACTATCTCCAATCTGAAGCAAGACCTTATCTTCGGCCTTATCTTTATATGCATCATCACCTTCCTTTTCATAGGAGATGTGAAAAGCCCTGCCGTTATTGGAATGAGCTTAGTGCTTAGCCTCGTGATTTGCTTCACTTTCTTTTATCTGCTCCATCTTTCCCTGAATATTATCTCCCTCGCCGGACTTATACTCGCCCTCGGAATGATGATAGACAGCTCCATCATAGTGACCGAAAACATTGCCCGATACCGTGCCGCAGGCTGCTCCGTCGACGAGGCCTGCGACCGGGGAACAACCGAAGTGATCGCTCCCATGCTTAGCTCTACCCTTACAACCATAGTTGTATTCTTCCCCTTAGTGTTCATGAGCGGCATAGCGGGAGCTATCTTTTACGATCAGGCCTTGGCTGTTACTATCGGCCTCTTCGTGTCATATCTTACGGGAATAATATTCCTCCCTGTATTCTATAAGATAGTGAAGCCTCCATGCGCTCCCCCGGCCGAGAAGACAGAAGCTGAAGGCGCAGGCGGGCAAACCTCCTTTGTGCGCAATGCCATATTCGGGATATACGATGCAGGCATAGAGTACGTGTTCAGGCGGAAGACAGTGATGCTGCTACTGTTCTTTATCTCCATCCCTATGTGCGTCATCCTTTTCCGATACATGCCCAAGAGCCGTATGCCCCACATCGAGCAGAACGAGCTTGTGGCATACATAGACTGGAACGAGAATATACACCTGAACGAAAACTGCCTCCGCATCGACTCCCTTTTCCGCCGGGCCGGCGAAGGAACCGAGCACACAGCCTACGTTGGCCGCCAGCAGTTCATGCTCGATCGCAGCCGCGACCTCTCGCCCTCCGAATCCGAGATCTACTTCGTCACAGCCTCAGCTTCGGATGTAGAGCCGCTGCGGCAAAAGGTAAGCGACCATATAGCCGCCGGGTATCCCAAAGCCGTAGTAAGCTTCTCGCCTCCCGAAACAATATTCGAGAAACTCTTCGTAACCGGCCAGGCCGAACTCGTTGCCGAGCTTTCTCCCCTCAACAAAGAAGAGACGCCTGCGCCCGAAGCCATCCGCAGCCTCGAAGTCCTGATGCAGCAGGCAAGCGGCATACGCCCCGAAGCCATTCCGTTCGACAACCAGCTCAATCTGCGCATCGACCCCACCAAGCTCCTCCTTTATAATATAGATTACAACGAGCTGTACCGGCTGCTGCAAACAGCCTTTAAGGACAATCGCGCCGGCATACTCCGCTCTTATCAGCAGTACCTCCCCATCGTAATCTCCGGCCACGACCAAAGCGTAAGCAGCATACTTGCCTCCACGCTCATCACTCCCTCCGGCAAGCCAGGCGCAAGCGGCATACCACTCTCGGCCTTCGTGGAGGTCGTAGCCGACGAAGACCTCAAAACCATCACGGCCGGCAAAAACGGCGAGTACATACCCTTCCGCTTCTACAACACAGCTAATGTTCCTAAGATGATAGGCAGCCTGAGGCAGGGCATAAGCGACATGTCGCCCGGCAAGGCCTCCGGCGAATGGGACATAGCCTTTTCGGGCAGCTTCTTCTCCAACCGCAAGATGCTGGCCGAGCTGCTGCTCATCTTTTCGGTATCCCTGCTGTTGATGTATTTCATACTCGCCTCCCAGTTCGAGAGCTTCCTCCAGCCGCTCATCGTACTGCTCGAAATACCGGCCGGCGTATGCGGAGCCCTGGCTGTATTATGGCTGTGCGGACATTCGCTCAACCTGATGAGCGCCATAGGCATTGTGGTTACATGCAGCGTAGTAATCAACGACTCCATCCTCAAGCTCGACGCCATCAACACCCTTCGCAAAGAAGGCATGGAGCTTATGGAAGCCATACACGAAGCCGGCCGGCGACGCTTGCGTCCCATAGTAATGACAGCCCTGACAAGCATCTTCGCCATGCTTCCCATATTCTTCACGTTCGATATAGGCAGCCAGCTGCAAAAGCCGCTCGCCATATCAATGATATCGGCAATGATTATAGGTACGGCCGTGAGCCTCTTCATCATTCCAATCATTTATTGGGGATTGTACCGTAAGAGGGCAGGCTAACTGGAGGCGGCCTCCTTCATGTTTTGGTCATTGGGCTGAGTAAATGTGTCAAAAGCAATTCATGCAAATTGGATTCGATTAAAAAAGCGGGTCATTCCCGCGAAGGCGGGAATCTCCGATCGCAAAACGGGACGAATGCATAATCCTTAGACACCAAGGGCTTATACAATCGTCCCAGCTCTCGATCGGAGATTCCCGCCTTCGCGGGAATGACCTATTGTTCGAGCGTGGAGGGCTTTTGACACATTTCCCGAAGCCATTCCCGCCTGGGCGATTCCCTCTTTTCCGGGCGCCTGCAAATCACTCCGCAAACAATCCAACAAGTTAGTTTGGCTGAATGATTTCTCCGCAAGCAATCTAACAAGTTAGTTTGGCTGATTTTTTTTTCCGCAAACAATCTAACAAGTTAGTTTGGCTGAATTTTTTCTCCGCAGACGATCGAACAAGTTAGTTTGGCTGAATTTTTTCTCCGCAGGCGATCTAACAAGTTGGTTTGGCTGAATTTTTTCTCCGCAGGCGATCTAACAAGTTAGTTCGGCTGAATTTTTTCTCCGCAGACGATCGAACAAGTTTGTTTGGCTGAATTTTTTCTCCGCAGACGATCTAACAAATTAGTTCGGCTGAATTTTTTTTCCGCAGGCGATCTAACAAGTTAGTCGGCATATTGTCTTTTGGGGAAGCTCGCCGAGGAGCCTCGCAGAAGGATTCCGGCTGGAGGTTGCGTTTTTTTCCTCGCCGGATTTATTTTAGCGGCTTGACAGTAGTGCTATGCAGGCAATTATGCTGAGGCATGCGATGGCGAGGATGGCCCAGGCGGCGAGCATAAGCTGGTAGTTGTTGAGGCGGGCGAGGATAGGAGGAAGATGCAGGCGCAGCTTGTTTGTTGGCGCCGGAGGTTTGTCGGCGAGCTCGGCTATGGCAGCCGATTTGATCTCGGCGGCCGACGGACGGCTGCATGCGTCTTTCGAGAGGCATCGCATGATGAGATCCTTCAAGGCCGGCGATCGATCGCCCTCAATGAGCAGGAGATCGGCGCCCTTATGAAGCTGAATCCCTCCTTTATCGCCGAATGGAGCCGAGCCGGTCAGCAGCTCGTACATGCTTGCGCCGAGGGAAAAGATGTCGGAGGCTTTGGCGGGAGCGGCGCCGCGCACAAAGCGTTCGGGGCTCATGTAGGCAGGGGTGCCGACGGATCGTTCGGGAGCCTCTGTCGCCGACGTCAGCGGATTCATCTTCCGGCATATCCCGAAGTCGGCAAGTAGATAACTCCCGCCGGGGCCTGCAAGGATGTTGCCGGGCTTGACGTCGCAATGAACTAAGGGCGGCTCCAGGCTGTGAAGATAGTCGAGAGCCGAAGCCACGTCGCGCATCATCTTCCAGGCCTCTTGCTCGCTCAGTTTGCCAACGAGGCGGCCTGCCGATCCTCCTTCGCAATATGGCATAATCAGGCATGGAATATCCTGATATACCTCGAAGAAGATGGGGAGGAGGAGGTTCTCGTGACGGAGACTGAAGGTCAGGGCATACTCGGCTGCAAATGCTTTCGCACGCTTGGCCGCCTCATCGGCAGAGGATTCAACGCAGGCCTTGATGGCTATTAACAGCCCGGTAGGAAGGTCGTCGGCGAGCCATACTTCGGAAAAACCTCCCTTGCCGAGGATATGCCTGAGGCTATACCGACCGGCAAAGAGAGTATTTTCTTGCAGCTTCATTACAGGGCAGGCCGGCTTACTTAGACTGCGGCAGAGGTACGACCATGCGACGTCCGTCGGCGCTCGATACGGCAAGGAGGCCTACCACTACGGGCTTGCCGGAGTTGTTGACGGCAAACACAGGCGATCCGGCTCCTATCTGCAGAAAGCCGTCGCCCTCGGTTGCTATCAGGCCGTTCACGAGGCTGCCGGCTGTTGTAAGGCCCTCGCCTGAGGCCAGGCCATCGGTCGGGCTAATGCCTATCTGCGACGGGAAGCCGTAGGAGTCGAGTCGGATGCCTTTGCCCGGAAGGCTGCGGGAGCTGAACTGCAAGCCTCCGTTCGGCTTCAGCTGCAGGTATGCCACGTCTTTGTCGGGCAACGCGGGAGCGAAGCTTTGCTTAGTCGACTTGTCGACGATGTCGGCAGAACGGTCGGCCACGAAGATGTTGCCGGTGAAGGTAAAGGAATGGCCCGAAGGCGAGGTTGCGGTAAAGTATGCAATCACCCTCCCGCCTTTCTCCGTCAAAGCATTCAGAGCCGAGAGCTCTTTATACTCCCTGAACTTCCAGCGTTCAACGAGAGAGCGGGCCGTAACGAAGCGCCCGTCGTCGAGAAGGAAACCGACGCCGGCCCAGCTTGTTTTGTTGGTGTTGAATATGCCGAACTCATTCTTGGGGCCGAACATCTCTATCTTGTCGAGACGTATATAATATATGTAAGGAAAGCAGGGGGCGTATACCGACGTCGGTTTCTCCTGCTCCTCCGTCTTCTCCTGTTCCTTATGGCTTGCGACGGTTGCAGCTCTCGGCGGCTGGTTCCTTACGAGGCTCGGTGTGCGCATCGGGCGGCCCTGCTTAGGTTGCAGATTGCGGTGCACGGCGGCGATGTCGCTTGTGAGGCGGTTTTCGGATTCGGTGATGTGCAAGCGTATGTCGCGGGTATTGTTCCGTAGCACTCCGGCAAGATTCTCGTCGGAGCGATTGATGAGGCGGGCCAGCTCGTATTGACGGCGCTTGACTTCGTCGAGGCCGCTGCGCACTTCGCTGAGTTCGCTGCTTACCGATTCTATGCTTTGCCTTACGCCGGCCACCTCGCTGCGAGTTTCATCCATAAAGCGCTCCGACTTGTTCCAGTCGGCTATGGCCCATATTGCAAGCGCCGCTACGAGAACTATCAGCGAGCCGGCAATGATAGCGGCAGTTTGCCGGAAGGATGTAGCCAGTCGCCGTCCGAGCCTGTCTATATGCTCTGCGATGTAGAGCGTGCGGCTTTCATGAGGTTCGCGAACCGGAGGCAGCGGCGGAACAACTGCTTCGTCCGGCTGAACAACTATGAAGCCGAGCCGTGGCCCGCCGGCCGACAGTTGTATCTCATCGCCATGCTGAAGATACCATTGGTTGCTGACCTCATGCCCGTTCACCAGCGTTTGTTTTATACGCGAGAGGCGAACGAGCTTCCAGCCGTCGGCTTCCCGCACTATGGCTGCATGTCGGCGGCTTACGGACAATAGCGAGTCGTCGAAGCGGATTTTGCATTGCGGGTCACGCCCTATTTCTATCTGTTCGTGGCGTATGGTTTCCCGTTCGCCTATGCTGTGATACTGCGATTCGGTGCGATGCTCAATGATATAGGCCTGCGGTGCGGTAGTAGAGTTGCGATGTGTTGTGTGCGGATTCATTGACAGTATTAGATTGAAGGTTACACCGGCCGGCTTTCTTCCACTTGCAGCGTGGTGGCGCCCAGCTTGATGACACTGCCGGCTTTGAGCGCTACGCCGTGAACGGAGATGCGCTTAGAGTCTACAAAGGTTCCGTTGGTCGACGTTTTCCATACGCCGCGCTGCCCTCCGTCGGGAATGACTAATTGCCCGTCGCGTATTATCCATTTCGTATGGTTTTCATTGGTTTCTATGGTGCAATGCACGCGCGAGATAAAGGACGTATCCTGTTCGCGCAGGCCGATCATATTGCGCGAGCCGCGGCCTACGGTTATCACCCGCGATTTCTGCAGCAGGCTGTTGAGCGTATAAACTTTGCCGGGCTCGCTGCCCTCCGTCACCCGCAGAGACATTTGCGGAGCCACAGCCGGCGGAATATTGAGCGGGAACAGAGCTTCGGGAATCAGGCTCCCGGATGTATCGGCGGCGGCATCAGCTCCGGCACCGGCTCCGGAGGCATCTGTGTCGGGAGGCAGCAGGGCGATGACGCCGGCGGCAGAGTGGAACCTGGCGACATAGTCGGGGCTCAGGCATCCTTCTATAATCTTGCGCCAGAAAGGCTCGTCCGCAACTCCGTGCAGCAGCTTCCTGTTCCATTTGCCTTCTATGCAGCGGTTGCGATAGCTTCGCAGGTCGACCGGGTCGTCGGGCAATCCGAAGGGATATTGTCGCGTGAGCAGATGATACAGCATCACTCCGAAGGCAAACATGTCGGAAGCCGGAAACACCTTAGCCCCCGTACGTTTCGCGCCTGTAAGTTCGGGAGCCAGGCAGGCCGCAGCTTCCAGCCGGCTCCGGAGGGCATAATCGGCTCCGTTACAGGCTTCGGAGATTTCAAAATCGAAGTCGGCCAGGAAAGCGCTCCCGTCGCGGCGAATCATGATGTTGGCAGGCTTCAGGTTGCGATGCGCATGCCCGTTGACATGCAGATCGTTCAGCCCGTTGAGCACCGATTCGGCAATGAGCCGGACGTTGACCGGCGAATGTGAAGCGAGAAACTCGCTCAGGTTGCCCCGCTCGCCGTATTCCATAAGGATGAAAGGATTGCCGCCTTCTTCGCCGCTGTCTATTATTTTCGACAGATACAGGCTGGGGGGTTGCCCCGTTTTGTATTCTATATTAAAGCGGTTGATCCAGTCTTGCCGCTGAACGGGCGTCACTTCCCATAGCTTTAGAAGCTTGAACGTGGATATGATTCCGCTGGTTTGCCTGACGCGAAAAACCTTCCATACGGGGCTTTCGCCAATTAGCTGCTCAACGCAGTATCGCCCGCCGCCAATCCTTTGGCCCGGGCTGTAATCTCCCCTTTGTACGATGAAATTGTGAAACATAGACTTTACAAATATTCGTTATCTACTCTATACTTTTATCCGAACTCGAACCTCTGGTTGCCCATGACGATGATGTCGCCCGGCTTCAGCTCCGTTTTGGAGGCGGCCCGTATGAATGTTGTGCAATGTTCGCTTTTATCTTGAATATACCATTTGTCGTTTTCGTATTCCAGAAGGGCGTGGGCCTTCTCGCAGAGGGAATGGTTGCTGGGGTCGAGGTTGTCGCGGTTCAGCACTATTTGCTCGCCGCTGAAAGTCAGTGTTTGCGACTTGCGCATGTTGCTCGACCGAATCATCTTCATGCGGCAGGAGGGCTGTCGCCGGTTTGTGCGCGCAGGCGATGCCTGTATAGTCTCGCCCACAGGCTCGTCGGTCGGCACAGGTGCTCCGCATAGCGGGCAGCTTGCGGCGTCGGGAAGCAGTGGATATTGGCAGTCCGTGCAAATCTTTTCGAACGTATAGGGCGCGGCTGCGGGCTCCGCTTGAGCAAGGCTCAGGCTGCTGTGCTCCTCCTTAGCGCCGGAGGGCTCCGTAGGTGGAAGATACTGCAGGATGGAGTCGCATTTTTTACACTTCAACCGCCTCTCCTTGTTTTCCCAACCGCAATGACTGCATCTCATCTTATTCATATTTATTTCAGCTTATAAATGAGTCGCAAATATATGATATATAATCTTAATCTCCCTTAGCCCCGGCATTTTTTTTGTTGATTGGCCCGGGCAACAATGTCGAGCATTTTCCGCCGTTCCATGCCGCCGCCTCCATCCTCGCCCGCAAAATTCCCCGCTTCATCCGGGCCGCAAGATGTCCGGCCCAAAAACTCCTGCGGCCGCGCCTTCGCCCCCTGTTCTGTACGGCGGCTTTGCCTATCCTCCTTGCACAGAGTAGAAGAGCTCCGGTATTTGTTCGGGCCGTTCAGGCAGCAAAACAGTGCTGAAACCTTTCCGGGCAGCCATTCGGGCAGCAAGATCGGGGCTGAAATTTTCCGGCAATCCATTTGGGTAGCGCGATCCTCTGAAAAGAAAAATTTCAAGCCTTTTGGGCAGCAAGATTCTCTAAAATAAAAAATTTCAAGGATTTTGGGCAGCGAGATTCGCTGAAAAAAAAATTTTTTCAAGGATTTTAGGTAGCAAGAATCTCTGAAAAAAAAAATTTCAAGGATTTTAGGCAGCAAGATAGTCTGAAAAAATTTTTTTTAAGCCATTCGGGTAGCGAGACGGGTTGAGGCTTTTTCCGAGAGGGCATTTAGGTAGCAAGACGGGCTGATTTTTTTCTGCGAGGGCATTCAGGTGGCAAAATGGGCTGATTTTTTTTCTGCGAGGCGATTTAGGTGGCAAGATGGACTGAAGGAAAATTTAGGGTCGCTTAGCTGTGCAGTCGGGGCCGGGGTGTCACTATATCTGCCTTCCGAAGAGGTTTATTCCTTCAATTATTGTAATTTTGTCAGTATAACATGACTGAAATAACATAATCACTATATATAATATGTTGGTAAAAGCAGAAGTACAGCAAATCAAGCAGCGATATGGCATCATAGGCAATGCTCCGGGCTTGAACAGGGCCATAGACGTGGCTCTCCAGGTGGCTCCCACCGATTTATCGGTACTGATAACCGGAGAAAGCGGCGTCGGCAAAGAGAGTTTTCCGCAGATTATTCATCAGAACAGCCCCCGCAAACACGGGCAATACATTGCGGTTAACTGCGGCGCTATCCCCGAAGGAACTATTGATTCGGAGCTGTTTGGGCATGAAAAGGGCTCGTTCACGGGCGCACTGGCCGATCGCAAGGGATATTTCGAATCGACGGACGGAGGAACGATTTTCCTCGACGAGGTGGGCGAGCTGCCTGTCCCTACGCAGGCGCGCCTGCTGAGGGTTCTGGAAACGGGCGAGTTCATCAAGGTGGGCTCGGCGAAGGTGCTGAAAACGAACGTCAGGATTGTGGCCGCCACCAATGTCGATCTGGTGAGGGCCGTGAGCGAAGGCAAGTTCCGCGAGGACTTGTATTATCGCCTCAGCACTGTCCCTGTCAGGGTTCCGCCGCTTCGCGAGAGGGTGGACGACATCATGCTACTGTTCAGGAAATTTGCAGGCGATTGTGCGGACAAGTATCGCATGCCGTCTATTCGGATTGAAAGCGAGGAGGCACGGCAAATCCTGCTCGCGTATCGCTGGCCGGGCAACGTCAGGGAGCTGAAGAACATAACGGAGCGGATTTCCATAATAGAGGAGAGCCGCGACATATCTCCCGAAATCCTCAGTACATATCTCCCCGAAATATATGCCGAGAAGCTGCCCGTTCTGCTGACTTCCGGCCGCGAAAGGCGCACGTTCAACAACGAGCGGGAGATACTCTACCAAGTGCTGTTCGACCTGCGGAACGATGTGAACGAACTCCGCAAGCTGGTGCAGGAGATAATGAGCGGACAGCTGCCTCCCGTGGCCGAGGAATCCTTTGCCCGTCCGCTGCATACGGCTGTGCCGGTCGAGGAAGCAGTGCCGGTTGAGGAAGCCGGCTTCTCACTTGAAGAGGCCGAAAAGGATATGATTCGCAAGGCGCTTGAGAGGCATGCCGGCAAGCGCAGGAACGCTGCGGCCGACCTCGGAATATCGGAACGGACGCTTTACAGGAAGCTTAAGGAGTATGGGCTGGAGTAAGTCGGCGAAATTATGTGCAACGGTCGCCTGCATAGCTGCTCTGGCCGTCGGTTGCAAGGTCTCGTACAGCTTCAGCGGATCGTCTATTGATTATGCTGTGACCAAGACCATACGCATAAGCGACTTCCCAAACCAGGCGGCGCTGGTCTACCCTCCCCTGTCGCAAAGCTTCAGCGAAGGACTGCGCGACAAGTATATCCGGCAAACCAAACTGCAGCTTGTGCAGGCGAACGGCGACATAGAGCTTGAAGGCGAAATCGTGGGATACGACGTGGCTCCCATGGCCATCAAGGAAGACGCCTACTCGTCGCTCACGCGGCTGACAATGACAGTGCGCGTGCGATTTGCCAACCGCGCCAACGCCGACAAGGACTTCGAGCAGAGCTTCTCGGCCTTCCGCGAGTTCGACAGCAACCGCATGCTGCAAGACGTGCAGGAAGCCCTCAACGAGGAACTCACCAAGGAAATAGCCGACCTTATATACAATGCCACCGTTGCCGACTGGTGAACACAGCATGAACTACGACCTCTACGCCTGCATGGCCGACCACTCTATGCTCACGCGCGAAACCCTCCCCTGGCTGGAGCGGCTCGTGACGGAGCACCCCTACTTCTCCACCGCACGCATGCTCTACCTCAAGAACCTGGCCATGCTGAACGACGCCCGCTTCAAAACCGAGCTCGAGCGCACATCCATATATGTGCCCGACCGCAAGATGCTTTTCGTGCTCATAGAGGAAGTTCGCTTCATCGTCGTACAGCGCCCGGCTCAAGAAAAGGAAGATACCTTCGGCATCATCGACGAGTTTCTGCAATCGCACAGCAGCCGGCTGGGCGATGCCAACTCCGATCCCGCCATACTCTTCCCCACATCGGCATCGGCCGACTACATATTCTGGCTCGAGAAAGGCCGCCGCGTGCAGATAGAAGACAGCGCTCCCAAGCTCAATGCCCACGAGCGCGTCGACGGCTTCATCCGAGTGGCCGAAGAGCGCGCCCGCACCGGCCACACCGTTATCGACCCCAATCGAAATCCAACCGCCGAAGCGCCCCAACGCATGGGCGACTACGGCCCCGACGACGACTCCTTCTTCACCGAAACACTGGCTCGAGTGTATATCAAGCAACAACGATACGGCAAAGCCCTGGAAGTACTGCGAAAGGTAAGCTTGAAATATCCGCAGAAAAACCTTTACTTTGCCGACCAAATCAGGTTTCTCGAAAAATTAATTATTAACGCGAAAAAGAAGAATTAACATGTACGTATTCATTTCAGTAATTATTCTCATAGCAGCAGTCCTGCTGACATTAATCGTTTTGGTACAGAACTCCAAAGGAGGCGGCCTCGCATCCGGTTTCTCATCCTCCAATCAAATCATGGGAGTGCGCAAAACAACAGATTTCCTCGAGAAGGCAACCTGGTCGCTGGCCGGCGTCATCATCGTGCTTTGCATAGTGATAACAGCCTTCCTCCCGCGCCAGGCGCAAGTTAGCGGCTCGGAGATACAGCAGCAGGTGAACGAGGCTCCGCTCGTAGATCCCAACGCAGCAACCACCCCCGACTTCGGCCCGGCTCAGCCGCAAACAAACTCCGTTCCCCTCCTTCCGGAAGAAGACCCCGCGAACTAATCGCGAAAGCTCAACACAAAGCCGCTGACGATAATTAACAAGTCAGCGGCTTTTTTTGTACCATAAATTTAGGAGCGAGCTTGACGAGCATTTAGCAGTGAGCTAAAAAATGAGGGCCGGCGGAAACACTATCCGACCGGCCCTCAGGCTTTAGTTAAATCCAACTTAAACATGTATAAACTTATTGAGATAAATATGAATGAAGAATTAAAGAACTTGATATAAGTTTTTTACTGATTGCCAGATTCGTTTAGTCAGTCCAAGCCTGCCGGCTCATCTCTGTAATGATGCGGGGCGAGCGAGTTAGAGGCCCGGCAGCCGGTGCATCCGCTTCGAAGGTCAGCTTGAAGATATACAGGCTGCGCGGTGCGAGCTCCATATCGGGCAGGCTCCAGGTATATTGCTTTTGTTCGGAAGTGAAAAACTGTATTGTTTCGTTCGAAGGATTGATGGAATTGTTCACGGTGTGAGGTATTACAATAGCCTCAAATATGGTATCGTTCGGGGTGGAGCCTGCGGGAGGACGTCCGGCACCAAATATGTCGAAGGCTTTTTTGTCGTCGACAACCGTCAGATTGCCGCTGTTAAGATGGAGCTGCGCCTTGGTCGGCATCCCGTTGATAATAGCCTTCATGTTGTGCAGAACAACGCCTGCCTCGGGAGAGATATGTACTATAATCTTAGTCAGCAAATGGCGGAACTGCAGATTAATAGGGCTGGTGCTTGCCGTTTGAGGCAAGTCGCTCGTGCCGTACAAAATATCAATAGATGCAAGATTATGCTGCTTGCTGACATCAACCGGATACTCGTAATTTTGGATGTCGCCCTGCCTCTTGCCCGTAGGTTTATAAGGATAATAAGCGATGAAATTAACTGCTCCTGCCGTAGACGGATAGAAGATTTGATGCCCTTCGCCGGCAACAAAAGTAATCTGGCCGTCATCAAGAGTGGTAGCATAATATAACCTGTTATCGGCAGTGCTGTTCGCAATATCATTATCCGGTTCGAGCAGCATATATATGCCGATAGAGTCGCCCGCAACCCAGGAGTTATCGCTGGAATTAGTGCGCGTCGGTATCCCGGAATTATACGATGAAAAGCGCACGGCAAAGCTTTCCTGTAAGTCTTTATAAAGGTAGACCTCCTCGGTTACGCAAGCCTGTAAGCCCAATAATAATAAGGCAAAGCCTGTCGTTATTGCCTTCGAATAGTGTTTTCGGATAGAGTGATTCATGTTTAAGTTCATAAGAATATATAGTCAATTATTAAAAGTATTAGTCGGACGGAAAGCCGTGCTATCCCCTGTGCCGTAGCTTGTAGGCAGCAGGAATATCAGGGATGTATGTATCTTAAATCGTCTTTGTTCGGACTCAATAAAAACAATGTTTAGATTTGATTTCATTTCGGAGTTATTTATAAAAAGAGAAAGAGTTTGTGAGTACAAATATATCAGTGTTAATAATTGTTTGAATTCATAAGGCCCGGCAAAATATTCACTCGGCAATATGTCGTAAATATTTTTTTTCACCTTCATCGTTTGCCGGCATGCAAACGATTGTACGAACAATAATAACAGCGCTTAGCCGGGCATAAGCCGGCTCTTAATACTCGCAGTAATAGTGGAAAGAAAGCCTACTTGCGGCTAAGGTTTCAGAACAGTAAAGGTTTAATTTCCTTTTCAAATATGTCCTTGCGTAAAATACGATAATGCGGCGCATAAGTTTCCTCATAAACCCGGCTGTGATGGCCCATATAAATACCTTTTGCAAGATTACGGTCTATCTCGGCCAGGTCGGATTCGTAGTCGGGAAGCGAAGGAGCTTTGGCGCGAATGATCTGCTCTATGGCTGCCCACTCCTTCCGCCATTCTTCAAGCGAAGGTGTTTTTATATCCTGCGCACTACGGAAAAAGGCGTCCAGGAAAACATCGTAAGGCACGAGATTATTTTTCACGACAGACAGATTCACTCGCACGAAGTTTCCCTCCCATCCTGTATGCTCGAAGGCTTCGCCCTCGGTGCAGCTGCAGCTGCCCAGCTCCCGACGCAGATAGGCTCCGGCTCCGGTTGTATCGGCAACGAGATGCCCGGGCCCAAACTTGTCCTGAAAAAAACTCTTGTACAGATCCTTGACCCTCGATTCGGGGTACTGTTGCAACTGCCTTTCGACGGCTTTGCCTACGGCTTCTGCAAATTCTCTGTCGTTTGCGCCCTCGGTCTTTTTCCCGGAGCATCCTGCAACTGCAATAACTGCGGCCAATGCTAAAATCACCTTTCTAATCTTCATGACATATTAATATTTATATGTCGGCAAATATATAAGATCTTCCAAAGAAAACCGCCTCTATGAGCAACACCGGCACGGTGCGTCACTCGCAAATGCAGAAGAAATGCGGCTTGCAGACGTTTTTTGCAGATCGGCTGTCATATTATTCGGCAAGAAATTCTATATTTGCCGCCGCTTGCATAAACTGAAGAAGTTAAAAAAAGAAGCTTACCGATAAGTAGTTTGTATCACAGATTGTCAATGTTAAGGAAAAAGTGGATAAAGAACCAGATAAAATCGCTGACGTTGAAATAGACATCATGGTCGCCGACTCTTCACATGAAGTCTATGTGGACACAGTGCTCGAAACCATTGAGGCTGCGGCCAAGGTGAGAGGTACAGGCATTGCCGCAAGAACGCATGATTACCTCGCCACCAAAATGAAGGAAGGCAAAGCTATAATTGCCCTCGCAGGCGATGAGTTTGCCGGATTTACATATATAGAATCCTGGGGCAACAAGCAGTACGTGGCAACATCCGGATTGATAGTAACCGAGAAG
The DNA here is from genome assembly GCA_031280435.1 of Tannerellaceae bacterium. GTDB lineage: Bacteria > Bacteroidota > Bacteroidia > Bacteroidales > Tannerellaceae > DFXE01. The sequence goes on from JAITGS010000142.1 coordinate 19,490, forward strand.
TATCGCGGCATCGGGCTTGCCAGGCGTATCAAAGACGCCTCCTTCACTCTTGCCCGGCTGAGATGGCCGAAAGCCAAGCTGTTCAGCCTCACTTCGGGGGCGGCGGTCATGAAGATGAATACAGAGCTGGGATACGTTCCGGTAACTTTTGCAGAGCTTACCGACGACGAAGCCTTCTGGAGAGGCTGCGAAGGCTGCATTAATCACGACGTACTCGTCAGGACGCAGCGTAAATATTGTATATGTACGGCAATGCTCTACGATCCGGCTAAAAAAAATACTAAACCATAATTTATATATCGCATGAAAAAGAAAGTAGTATTAGCTTTTAGTGGAGGGCTTGACACCTCCTTTTGTTTAATGTATCTCACAAGAGAAAAAGATTGCGAAGTCCACACGGTTCTTGCCGACACCGGAGGCTTCACCGAAGGCGAACGTTGCAACATCGAACAGCGCGCATACGACCTCGGCGCCAAAAGTCACAGCACGCTAAGCATTGCCGAAGAATATTACGATAAGAGCATAAAGTATATGATATACGGAAATATTTTGCGCAACGGCACTTATCCCATCTCCGTCAGCTCCGAAAGGATCTTCCAGGCCATGGCAGTCGTTAATTATGCCAGGCTAATCAGTGCCGACGCTATTGCTCACGGAAGCACAGGCGCAGGCAACGACCAGGTTCGCTTCGACCTCACCTTCGAGGTGCTCGCTCCGGGAATGGAAATCATTACTCCAACCAGAGACATGAACCTCAGCAGAGAGTACGAAATTGATTACCTCAAAAAGCATGGATACTCGGCCAACTTCAAGAAAATGGCTTACTCCATAAACAAGGGCCTATGGGGAACCAGCATAGGAGGACGCGAAACCCTGCAATCCGACAAAACGCTCCCAAACGAAGCCTACCCTTCGCAGATGAACGGCTCCCCGAATTCGTCGCAAGACCTGTCCATCTACTTCCTGAAAGGCGAAGTAGCCGGCGTTAACGGAGTGCCTTATCACGACAAGATTTCGGCCATACGAGTGATAGAAGAATTAGGCGCCAAATGGGCCATCGGACGGGATATGCACGTGGGCGACACCATCATCGGCATCAAAGGCCGGGTAGGATTCGAAGCCGCCGCCGCCCTCCTCATCATCAACGCCCACAAGCTGCTCGAAAAACATACCCTCACCAAGTGGCAGCTGTATTGGAAAGGACAAATCGCCGAATGGTACGGCATGTTCCTGCACGAAGCCCAATACCTCGACCCCGTCATGCGCAACATGGAAACCTTCCTCGAAAGCTCACAGCAAAACGTTACCGGCAAAGTTATCATACAGCTGAGGCCATACAACTTTAACCTCGTTGGGGTGCAAAGCGAAAACGATTTGATGAAAAGCGACTTCGGAGTATACGGAGAAGAGCAAAAAGCCTGGACGGCCGACGACGTTAAAGGATTCACCAAAATCCTCTCCAACAATCTCAAGATTTATCACCACGTACATAATCGCAAAAAATGATACGCATCGGAATCGCCGGGGGCGCAGGCTATACGGCAGGCGAACTTATACGCCTGCTGGCATTCCATCCCGAAGCACGCATCAGCTTTGTTAACAGCGAAAGCCATGCAGGAGCAAGCGTCGATGGTCTGCACCGGCTAACCAACGAAACCGGGCTCACCTTCACCCGCCAGGAGCCGCCGCTCGAGCAGATAGATCTACTTTTTTTCTGCACTCCGCACGGAGAAACTCGCAAGTGGATTGAATCGCATCAAATCCCGCCCCACCTCAAAATCATAGACCTTTCAACCGACTATCGACACGAAGCCGAAGGAAACGACTTCGTTTACGGGCTGCCCGAACTCAACCGCAGCCGCATACAAACCGCGCAGTATATAGCCAATCCGGGATGCTTCGCAACATGCATACAGCTAGCCATATTGCCGCTCGCACAGCAAGGGCTTCTCAACTCCGACATACACATAAGCGCCCTCACCGGCTCGACCGGAGCCGGAGCCAAGCCGGGAGCTACAACGCACTTTAGCTGGCGCACAGACAATATCTCAGTCTACAAAGCCTTCACGCACCAGCATCTCGACGAAATACGCCAAAGCCTCAACGCCCTCCAGCCCGGATTTCCCGCCGAGATTCATTTCCTTCCCTTCAGAGGAGATTTTGCACGCGGCATCTTTGCCGTGTCTTATATACAAACGGATGAAATAGGCGAAGCCGAGGCCGGGAGCTTATACCAATCCTTTTACAGCGACCATCCCTTCACCTTCGTGGCCGCCGAAGCGCCCGACCTCAAGCAAGCCGTAAACACCAACAAATGCATACTGCATGTCAGCCGCATCGACAGCCGGCTCATGATAGTTTCCGTAATCGACAACCTCCTCAAAGGAGCCTCAGGGCAAGCCGTGCAGAACATGAACCTCATGTTCGGCCTCGACGAAACAGCCGGCCTCAATCTCAAACCATCATCATTCTAAATAATACCCGGACAATATGAACATCTTCGACGTATACCCGCTTTTCGACATCAACATCGTTAAAGGAGAAGGATGCCGTATCACCGACGATGCCGGCAACAGCTACCTCGACCTCTACGGAGGCCATGCCGTAATCTCCATCGGACACTCGCATCCTCTCTACATAGAGGCCATCAACGAGCAGCTTGCCCGCATAGGATTCTACTCCAACTACGTTGTAAATTCACTCCAGAAGCAGCTTGCCGAACGCCTCGGCGCAGCATCCGGATACGAAGATTACAGCCTTTTCCTTATCAACACCGGAGCCGAAGCAAACGAAAACGCACTCAAGCTCGCCTCCTTCCACAACGGCAAGCGGCGAGCCGTAGCCTTCCGGCACTCCTTCCACGGACGAACCTCGGCAGCCGTGCGCGTGACCGACAACCCCGCCATCCTGGCACCCATCAACGAAGGCATGCCCGTCACCTTCCTGCCCTTCGGCGACCCCGCCCTTGCGGAAGACGAATTCAGGCGCGGCGACGTATCCTCCCTCATAGTCGAAGGCATACAAGGCGTCAGCGGAATATACGATCCGGGCGACAGCTTCCTCCGCAACCTCCGCAGCCTCTGCACACAATACGGCGTTTGCATGATACTCGACGAAGTGCAATCCGGCTACGGACGCACAGGCCGGTTCTTCGCCCACCAGCAATCCGGCATACGGCCCGACATAATCACCGTAGCCAAAGGCATGGGCAACGGATTTCCCATAGGCGCCACCCTCATCTCGCCCATGTTCACCCCCGTGCACGGCATGCTGGGCACCACCTTCGGAGGCAATCACCTCGCATGCGCCGCCGCCATAGCCGTGCTCAACATTATCGAACAGGAAAAGCTCATCGACAATGCCCGCCGCGTCGGCACATTCCTGGCCGACGAGCTCCGCAGCCTCCCCGGCCTGCGCGAACTCCGCGGGCGCGGCCTCATGATAGGCCTCGAATTTGAGAAACCCGTGGGCGACCTTCGCCGCCGCCTTCTCTTCGAGGAAAAAATCTTCACCGGAGCAGCCGGAACCCACACGCTGCGACTGCTCCCACCCTTATCCCTCAGCCGGGAAGAAGCCGCCGAGGCAATAGCAAAAATCCAAAAAGCAATATACTCCCTATAATTTTTTTTTGGGTAGATAACGCCCGTGAGCCTTTATGCATCACGGGCGTTGTTATTTTAGCAAGCCCTCAAATGCCGGGTCCGAATTTAGAATCCCTGCGGGAAGTTGTTTACAGCGGCAGTTGATTCACGTTTATCGGAGCTCCGAAAAGCTCGCGCGAGAGTTGATACATACTTCCGTAAGTTTACAAAAGCTTGCGGGCGGCCAAATTTAAGCTTCCGTAAGTTTACAAAAGCTTGCGGGCGGCCAAATTCAAGCTTCCGTAAGTTTACAGAAGCTTGCGGGAAACCAAATTCAAGCTTCCGTAAGTTTACAGAAGCTTACGGGCGGCCAAATTCAAGCTTTCGTAAGCTTACAAAAAGATTGCGAAAAACTCGCTACCTCCGCGCAAAAACTTTCACAGCTTCATCGAATAGTCCTTCAATATGATCACATACTGATAATCCGAAAAGAGAAGTTCCTCCCAGTAAAAGTAGGATGCAAGTAGGGATAATTGGGGATTGCCGGGAAGGCCGACAAATTAAGATGCGCTTGCAGTGTGGCAGGGCAAACGCTTGTAAATTTGAAAAAAGGCTTATCTTTGTTACCCGAAAAAAAATAAAATCAGTATAATCATCAAAAATTACAAATCATGAAGAGAACATTTCAACCTTCCAACAGGAAAAGAAAGAACAAGCACGGATTCCGCACAAGAATGTCGACTGCAAACGGACGCAGAGTTTTATCCTCACGCCGCGGCAAGGGTAGAAGCAAATTGACTGTTTCGGATGAATATCACGGCTAAACTTAAAGATCCTTTAGTATACAACTTACTGATAGCTATCGCCGTTTTCGGCGTCCTTATTTATGCGACGCTCAAATGGCTGGATAGCTATACGCTTCACAACCAAAGTGTGACCGTTCCCGATGTCAAAAACTTCTCAGTTGCGGAAGCTGCTCGCTTCCTTGAGGATCGGGGGCTGCGCTACAATGTAATTGATTCGGTTTATTCCAGAAACGCAAAGCCGGGAGCCATTGTTGAAGTTACTCCGGCAATAGGCTCGAGAGTGAAAACGGGGCGGATTGTTTTTATCACCGTCAATGCCCTTACCTCGCAAATGGCTTCCATTCCTGCCGTGCACGACCTCTCGTTCCGGCAGGCTTATGCTTTGCTGAAAGCCCGCGGATTCGAATCCGTTGAGGTTGTTTATATTCCCGGTGTCTACAAAGATCTCGCTATAAGGCTTGAACTTCGCGGCCGGACTTTGGCGGAAGGCGAGCGCATACAGCTTGGCGCTCCGCTGGATCTTGTTGTGAGCAACGGGACGGAGGAGATTCCTCCGGACGATCCTTACGCCGTTGAAGAAAGCGGTGCAGATGACGAACTTCTTTAATCTATGAATAATCGCCCCGATGATTGGGACGAGGACGACGAGGATGACGACCTCATTTCCCCCGATTTTTTCGAACATTTCAGATTCATTGCCGACAAAGGACAGTCGCAAATACGTGTCGACAAATTTCTGGCCGACAGAGTGCCGGCCGGGATTTCGCGCAATCGCATACAGCAGGCTGCCGATGCGGGTTGCATACTTGTTAACCAATCGGCCGTAAAAAGCAACTATCGCGTTAAGCCGCTCGACCTAGTGTCCGTCATGATGGACAGGCCGCGCCGGGAAACGGAAATACTGCCGGAAGATATTCCCCTCAATATTATTTACGAAGACGACGACCTGCTGGTGATAAACAAACCGGCCGGAATGGTGGTGCATCCCGGCCACGGCAATTATACCGGCACTATGCTTAATGCCCTGGCCCGGCACCTGACAGATACGCCGGGGTACGACCCTTCGGATCCTCGCTTAGGATTGATTCACCGTATTGATAAAGACACTTCCGGCCTCTTGGTAGTAGCGAAAAAGGCGGAGGCTAAGACACATCTCAGCGCTCAGTTTTTCAACAAAACAAGCACGCGCACCTACGTCGCTCTCGTCTGGGGCATCATCTCCGACGATGAGGGCCGCATTGAAGGCAACATAGGACGCGACCCGCGCGACCGCCTCCTCATGCGCGTATTTCCCGATGGCGAACAGGGCAAGACTGCCGCAACGCGCTACAAGGTTCTGGAGCGCCTCGGCTACGTAACGCTTGCCGAGTGTAGCCTCGAAACGGGCCGGACGCATCAAATCCGCGCTCACATGAAACATATTGGCCACATAATTTTTAATGATGAGCGATACGGCGGCAGCGAAATCCTCAGAGGCAACACCTTCACAAAGTATAAGCAATTCATCCGGAATTGCTTTGCCCTTTGCCCGCGACAGGCGCTGCATGCAAAAACACTCGGCTTCACTCACCCGGCAACCGGGCGTACCATGTTTTTTGATTCGGACTTGCCGGAGGATATGGGGCAGCTCGTGGAAAAGTGGCGGAAATATGTTCTGCATGGCGGAGAGTAATTCGCACTTCCGCCGCCTTGCTTAGAGGCTAACAACATCACTGCGTGAGCGACAGTCGGATGCTCAGGCCATAGTCGGCGTTGGATGTTGGGAAGGAGGCGCTGGAGATTAGCGGAGTGTTGATTTGCAGGTTGTAGTAGGCCCGGAGGGTGATCAGGCGGCTCATGCCGTAGTCGGCGGAGAATTGTACGCTCTTGGCAATATTGCCGCTGGTGGCCTGTGTGGAGGCGTCCTGAAGCTTTCGGATCAGGGATTGTTGCATGGTGTAGGAGTAATCTAACCGCAGGGTCAGGTCGTTGCTGAAATCCTGGGCTGCTCTCATCTTCAGAACCTTGTTAAACTCGGTCATGGTGTATCCAAGTCCTACGGTTATTCTGTCGGAGAAGGCCTCTATGAGCTGGAATGAGGCGATGTTCAGGTTAAGCGTGCGCGTTTTATCGTATGAGAGGCGCAGGCTCATATTGTTTGTGAGTGTTCCGTCGGCGCCAATCAGCGGCGAGAAGGCTTCGTTGATGGCCACGGAGGATATGCTGTACGGCGAGGCGGGAGTTGGGTTGCCGCTCAGCGGATCTTGCACGAATCCGTGGTCGCTCCCGGCGGATACCCAGTTGAGCAGCGACGAGAAGGAACCGACGCTGTACGTGCTCTGGTAGCGATGATTGAGCGTAAAGCTCTTGAAGTGTTTTTTTATGATAGGGATACGGGTGAGGCCTGCGTATGTCATGAGCCAGCCCGGAATGATGGAGCTGATGCTCGGAAATGCAGTGAGCGCGGTTTTGTCGGCGCTCCGTCCGGAGTAGGCAGCGAGGAAGGCCGGTATGAGTACGTCGGTGGAGTTGTGATTGACGGAGCCGTTGGCGAGCGCGGGATTGTATGGCTGTCCGGCGAGCGACGAGTTGCGCAGGAATCCGGCGTTAGGATATTTGGTGGCGGCGTAGTTGCTCTCAAGCCGCTGTGCGATGATCTCGCGGTTACGCAGGAAGGTTTGGAAGGTCTTTGAGGCGTAGTTGTCGGTGGCCGATCCTGCTCCGGCGAAGGCGGTTCGCAGTGTTGATATGTTCATGGTGAAATTGCCGTCGCGCAGTTCGGGCATTCCGCTGTACATGTATTGTATGCTGGTTCGATGGGCTTCGTTACGCATGGCGGTGAGGTTGATTTTCAGTCCCGGCAGCGGTTCGAGGCTTGCGTTCATGGAGAGGTTGCGTGTGTTGTTGATGATGGCCGGAGTGATGTTGGCGGTATTCATGATGAGCCAGTCTTTGTTGGCCAGCTCGGCTATGTAGATGCGGTCGACGTTACCGAAGGCGAAGCCTATTCCCGGAGCAAGTCCGCTCGGCGATCGTCCCTGCCCGAATATTCCGCCGATTTCGGGTCTGTATCCCGGAATGTTCATACCGTCGACCGACTGATAGGAGAGGCTGAAGGTTTTCAGCATCATGCCGAAGAAGACTGCATGCTCGGCCGCTTTCTTGAACACGCTCTCCCCCTTGGGAGGCGCATAGGTGAGAGTGAGCCGGAGGGTCGCGGTATCGCGGTTTTCGATTCGGATGCGTGCGAAGTCAACAGCTTTGAATTTCACCCTGTAATTTCTCCCGGAGGCATCTTTTGCCCGCACCAATATGTCTTTGGATAGCATCCCGTGCTCTACCACAACGCCGCTGTCCGGGCTTAGGGTGACAGTGCGTTCGAGCTTGGATTCGTTAGGTTTCTTTTGGGTGGTTGCGGTGATTGCTGCTCCCGAATATTTCTGGGTGATAGCGTTCAGGAACTTGAATTTGCTGTACAGGCCGGTAAACATGATGCCGGGCTGCACGCTGATCATCCGCTGGTTTTTGATAGTGTTGCCGATTTCTATACCGTCGTCCATGCGTGCGCCTCTGTCCCAATTGTAGGAAGAGATGTAAGATAGTTGCGTGTTTATCCAGTTGAGCGCCGGTATTTGTGTAACGGGCAAGGTGTAAGTCAGGTTGAATTCCTGGTTGTATCGCATGGGCTGCCCAAGTTCGGCAATGCTTTGCTGCACGGAGTCGCGCCAGAGCTGATAGGCGTCCGGATTAAGCTTTTTGTTGACCTGCACATGAGGCTCCTCAATGCGTGCATTAGTCCCGGAGTTGAAGATAGCCCGGAGGTTATTAGTGAAGTTCCAGGCCAGATTGAAGGAGCGATCCCAAAGGAAGTTTTGGCTAAAGGATAAGAGATTCCGCTTCTCCGCGGCCGTTTGCCCCATGTTGTTCAGGTTGCGCATCTGTATTTCGTAGTAGTTGCGCATGAGGGAGGTCTGGAATCCTATACTTGCCGGGAGATAGTTAATGCTTAGCTGCTTGATGTATTGCGTTGAGCCGTTGCTCTTGGCCATCTTGGCGAAGGGTCGGAAGGGCGATACGTAGGGATTGTAATTGTAGGTGAAGTTGCCGCGATAGTCTTTGGTTGTTTCATATTCAACGTCGGGACGGAAGCGGTTGTTCTCGCTGAAAGCGTATCCGAGGCTAAAGTTCGCCGGATCATACGGCATAGGCGTTTTGCTTCGGATGTCGACCTTGACGTTGTTCACCGAAATACTTTTGACGATAGCTTTCTCGCGGGCAAAATTGAGGATAGAATCCTTCTCGGCCTGCGTCCGGACTTCCGCAAGGGCGTCTTCCAAGGAAATATCCTGGTCGAGCGGATTATATTTCGGATCGATAATTTCTTTAGAGTAGGTATAGTATAGAGGGATGCTCACTTTAGCCTTTTCGGGGAAGAACCGGCCGAGCTCAAAGTTGGCGGCAACGCTGTATTGCATGTAGTCGTCGAGCCGTCGTTCGTTCACCGACTGTTCGAGGCCTCCGAATCCTGCCGTTTCTATGCGTCCTGCCAGGTTGATTGTCCCCAGGTCGGAAAGGGATATGCTCATATTGCCGTTGGCTGCCCATCCGCCTTCTTCATGGAAGTCGGTCAGGCGGAGCTCGTTTATCCATACTTCGGCGCTGCGGGCATCGCGTGCATTGTTGCGAACGCCAACCATTATGACTTTCACTTCCGACAGAGTTGGGTTGCCCACCACGCTGATTTTGTTGCGCGCATGGTCGGGGTCGAAGTCTGTGTAGACAGTTTGGAACCCAACGCCGTTCATGCCCATGCGCTTGTCGCGGTTGCGCCGGGTCTTGAGGTCGGTGAGGACGGCAAGGCGGAAGTCTATCATATTCTCCAGCGGCCATACCGCTTCCTGGTCGGCCACAACATAAGTGTTATATGCATCATTGTGCGGAGTGAGGCGCAGCGGAACTTCGTATTCATAGTAATTGTTTTTGTAGTCCGACCCGAGGCGGACGAATACGGAGAGCTCGTCGTCGGACGGCTTGGTTGCAGCGTCGCCTATGAAAGATTCGGCATGGGTGAAGAGCTGCATGCGCTTGTATTGCCTCATGTCGTAGTACGAGCTTTTGTAAACGGCTCTGGCGTCTTGCGAGCCGAGGTTGGTGACTTTGAGCGAGAGCGACTGCTCGTTTTGCTGTACGAGCTGCGGCTGTCCGGGGTCTACCATTCGTGTCACTCCCGGAGGCAGTACGTAGTTGACCGGCTTGCGGTTATTGTTCTCCTCTATGTTCACCGAGGATACGTCGAGCGTAGCCGAAGGCGACGGGGCAGCCGACGGATTGGAGAGGTCTTGCGTATAGGTTCGCCATTCGCTTCTGACAAGCTCGAAGGAGCCGAAGCGCAGTATGGTCGTATCGCTAAAGCCTGTCATATACATTCGCATGAAGCGGATGGTCTTGAAGTCGCGTATGTTGCCGACGGCCTTGGTGAACTGCTTAACGGGAACTTTAAACTGATACCATGTAACGCTTTCCGAGTTGCCGTTTTCCAGCTTCACAGTCGCTTCGTGCGAGCCGACGATGTAATTGTAGCCCACTTGCATGTCTTCGGGGCGAAGGGAGATGCGGTATTGGAAGTATCGTTCGTTTTCGTTCATGGTATTGTCCTGGTTGAGGTCTTCCACGTCGGGGGTGATGCGCGCGGCCATGTTGTAGGTTTGTCCTTCGGAGGCTGCGCTGTTGCCTTCGGTGCCGTTGTAGTACTTATATCGTTCGAGTATGCCCACTTCGTCGCGGTCGAGATCGGCTCCCCGGTAATGCCGGAAGTTGTCGCCTGCCGGATCGTCGTAGAACCGTTGCAGCACGTCGGGCGAGAGCTTTGCCTGAAGCTTTACGAGATAGTCGCGGTAGGCAGGATATTCAGCCTCTTCGGCGGAGGACAGTCCGTTGAATCCCACGTCTTGCACGCGGCGGGCTCCGGAAGCGTTGTCGAAAGCGTAAACGGTGCTTTGCTGGCGGGGAATTTTACCCCATACGGTGAAGTCGACTTTGGTGGTATCGCCGTCGATAGGCAGACCGTTCTCGAAGAACTTCTTTTCGTCCTTCAGTATATCTTCCGAGACTTCGCCGAGATTGAAATACAGATCCCCGCCCTTGGAGTCGGGCTTATATATATAAGGATTAAGCATCCAGAACTCGATGTACTCAATGTTGTTTTTCTCAAAATCGCTCTGGTCTATTCTGCGCATCATGCCGCCCCAGCGTTTTTCGGGCTCGGAAAGGGTGCCGTCGAAGCTGATGCCGTCGGCGTCGAGATTGTAGGGCCCGCGCGTGTTGGGATAGAAGGCAACGTTGAGAGTTTGCAGCATGTTGGCCTCGTTCATGGTAAGGTTACGCTTGGGGAACAGCTCCTCAACACGAACGGCTCTGATGTAGTGATTAGACAACTGCTCCTTGTCGCGCTTTATGTGCGAAGGCACCTGCGTGGAGTTAGGGCGGGTGAACAGTCCGTCGATGTAGTACCATGCCATGAGCGCCCTATTCATGCCGTACTCTATGCTGTTGGTCATTGAGGCTTCGGGGAATCTGCGGTCGGCGCCGTCTTCGAATGGCGTGGCGGAGAGGTTCCAGGGATAAGGGTCGCGGAGGTCGAAGCCGCTTTGGGTTGTTTCAAAGTCGTCGAGGTATGTGTATTTCCCCGTATACTTATTCTCGTAGTGCCCGGCAATGAGGTGCGCAAACTCGGCATTGAGCGAGATTTGGCTGGGAGCAGTGAGCGACAGCAGCGGAATCTTGTCGAGCACATTCGTTAGCCATTGGCTCTCGGTCTTGAAAGAGGTGTTTAATCCCCATAGGGTATTGCGAACCGATTCGTTGTTGAAAGAGGTTTTGACCGTCACGGGCATCTCCGACAGATGCATAATTGTTCCTCCAAGGCTAAAGTCTTTGCTGAACTGATAAGCCATATCGAGCCCCATCATTGTTTTCCGCTGCTGCCCGTACTGGCTTTGGCTTTCGAGCTCGACGTTGATGGGAGTGCCGCTGGCAAGAACTCCTTCGTTGATAACGTTAACGATGCCGGATGTATAGTCGACTATGTAATCAACATTCTCCACAAGGACTTGCCCGCCGGCTGTCACCCTTACCGAACCTCTGGCAACGTTGCCCGACCCAATCCGTATCTCCGATTTGGAGGATGAGGCCTTAAATTCTCCGCGCAGTATGAACTTGTTCTTCTCGGCAATCTGTGCGGCTATGTTTAGCGTTGAATCATACAGCTCCTGAAAAACGTATTTGTCGGCTATGGCCGGATCGCCAATCTGCTTGCGCAGATGTGAGCCGAAGGGCTCAACAACGGGAAAGAATACCTGCCCGAACTGCGGCTGTATGGTGATGTTTTCAACGAAGTCGAAAAAGCCGTCGGGATAAGGCTCATTGCGCTGGTCGAGGCGGTCGAGGTTCATCACCTTCAGCAGAATCCGGTCTTTTATGTCGCCCTCGGATATATAATTAAGGTAGGTGCCGGTTGTGTCGTTCTGATAGAGAACATCGAGGCGGAAGCGTTCTTTATCCACACCATAGGCCTCGGGAAGCCAGTACACGTTTTTCATCATCAAATCCCAAAACATCATGCCGGGCGACATCGACGTGCCTTTGAGCAGCTTCACGTACAGGCCGGCCGAAGCTGCATCGGCATTATCGGTTGAAAATTCGCCCACCTTGTAGGCCGTGCCGTTGTACTGGAAATCATAGGCCACGGCCAGCACTTCATCGGGCTGCAGAACTATATTGAGCGATATGTAGCCGAGCTGACGGTTCACGGTATAATCCGTTTCGGGCAACAGCCGGGCGTTCTCAATCTTCTCGTAATCCCTGGCACCCGACATGATGCTGCCCAGAACCTGGTTGGCGCGGCTGCTTTCTCTGGCATCGGCAAGCTCGTTGACGAGCCGATTGTAGAGGTTGTTAGCATCGTTGTGAGGAATATCGAGCGAGCCTTGCGGACGCACCTCCGCTGTGTTGCCTATGGCGCTGTGCTCTCCCAGATCCGTAAAAGCAATGATGTTACGCGCCTGCGAGAAGTTGCTGCGCTTGTTCGTTATCCATACCTCCACGCGATTGATGCTGACAGAAGAGCGTATGAAGGGCAGCTTTTCCAGCGCATAGTCGTAATTGTCGCGGAAATAATGCGAGAGGAAGAAGTGGCGATTCTCGTCGTATTTGTCTATGCTAATCTCAAAGGGCTTGGTTTGCGCTCCGCCTTTCGACTTCACGCTCTGCGACTGCGATTCCTGTTGCGCCAGCAATGCATATATCCTGAACTTCCCAAACTGGAGATCGGCCTTGGCGCCGAACAATGCCGCGCCGCCGCGGATGAGCGAATTGTTGGTGCGCATGCTGACGTTGCCGGCTTCAATCGACTTTATAATCTCATCCTCCTCGCCCCCGTAGGCCAAACGAAGCTGACGGGTATCGAAGTCGAACTGCGTCTCGGTATTATAGTTCATAGTATAGCGCAGCTTTGTGCCAACGCTGGCCTGCACGTTGAACTGCAAGTCCTGGTCGAACTGGAAGTAAGTGCGGCTGCGGGCTCTTTCGGGCAGCGACGGGTTCTCGGTGCTGTTGCGCTTGAGGCCAAGCTTCAGGTCGGCCGATCCTTGCGGGCGAAGCCTCACTCCGCCCTTGCCGAAGATGCGCTCGGCAAAGCTGCCGTAGTCAAACTGCATGTCGGTAATGCTAAACTCCTTGCCCGTTTCGGCCAGGAAAGCCTCCTCGTTTTTCTTGCGGAAATAAGTGCGGAGCGACTGTTGCATGTCGTACTTGCGATACTCGTCGGGAGTGAGCATCAAGGGCGTCCCTATGTCTAAGTCGCCAATGCGGGTGCGGAAAATATAATTGCCCGAATTAATGTCGTACTCCACCGTGGTTTTCACATCCTCCGGCGTTTTCAGATCGGGCGGCTGAGTTTTTACAAGGTCGAGATATTCATCGGGAGCGATCTTCTTTGTAGGATAGGCAGAGACAGTATCCGTTGCAGGCAGCGGCGGCCTTTCCTCCGTTCGCGGCGCATAGCCTGCATTGACGGTACAAACAAAAACCGTTAGCAGGGCGCATGCAAGAACGAAAGGATACAGGCTGCCTTGTTTCATTCAAAGTATCTTAAGAGCAGTTTTGATAACTCCCTCGACAGGCAGTTCGGGGGTAGCTTTCAGGATTGCCGTCACGGCCTTCTGCGAGGCAGCCTTCTGGAATCCGAGCATCACCAGCGCCGCAACAGCCTCCTCGCCAACCTGCCCGTTGGCCGCCGGACTTGCTCCTGCCGCCGATGCAGCGTCTATGGGTCTGACCTTGTTTTTCAAATCAACAAGAATGCGCTGAGCCGTTTTGAGGCCTATGCCCTTCACAGCCTTCAGCGCCCGCTCGTTGGCCGACGAAATTATCTGCGCAAGCTCCGCCGGAGGATAGGACGAGAGAATCATCCGCGCCGTATTAGCGCCTACGCCCGACACCGTGGTCAGCATCAGGAAAAGCTCACGCTCGTCCGCCGAAGCAAATCCGTAAAGCAAATGAGCATCATCGCGTATGATTTCCTGAACAAAAACCTTGCCCGACTGCTTGCCGCGGTATGCGCCATAAGTATGCAGGGATATATGCAGCTCGTAGCCAACCCCGGCACATTCTATAATCATCCGTGCGGGAGCCAGCTCTACAATCTCGCCTTTTAAGTATTCGATCATATATGTCGTTAAAATTTGTATCTAATAACGCGAACTATAAGCCCTTTATTGTTTGGCAAAGAGAATTGATTGCTGTCCGGAAAATAAATCCGGCGAAGAAACAAGGGCTGTCTTTTACTATTCCGACAGGCTTTCTTTACAACCCCCTTTGGGGGATGGGCAAACCGATTTCGGTTGGAGCTTTCCACCTTGGGGGATCCGCCAGCCGATTTCGGTTGAAGCTTTCCACCTTGGGGGATCCGTCAGCCGATTTCGGTTGAAGCTTTCCCCATTGGGGGATCCGCCAGACGATTTCGGTTGAAGCTTTCCCCATTGGGGGATGGGCAAACCGATTTCGGTTGGAACTTTCCCCTTTGGGGGATCCGCCAACCGATTTCGGTTGGAGCTTTCCCCTTTGGGGGATCCGTCAACCGAAATCGGTTGGAGTTTTCCACTTTGGGGGATCCGCCAACCGGAGGCTTTGTTTATGTCCTTAGATGCAGAATCGCATACAAATCAATACGTTGAGCCACTTTATTTGAAGTTTCACCAAAAAGCATCAAATCCTAATTTATGGCTCCTTTGAGA
>JAITGS010000008.1 GCA_031280435.1 Tannerellaceae bacterium
GCATGAATAAAATGCAAGAACCGTACATACCAAAATTCCTAAAAGCCAAATTCTATTCATATTTACTTAGTGCTTAAAAATTAGTATGCAAAGATAAATTTTTATTTCTAACTTCGCATGCGTATTACCCTATATGCTTTACTTTTTTATTAACAACATTTGCACAATGAAAAACAGTATTTTCTTCTCCACAGTTCTTATGATCTCATCCGCATTAATGCTAAGTTGCTCTACTCAAGATAGTCGACCGGATGCCAATCCTATTGTTATAGAGCGTCCGACAGTAAAGGTTATCGACGGCAGGTTAACGCCTGAGGTATTATACAGCCTTGCCAGAATCGGCGAAGCTAAAATCTCGCCCGACGGCTCTACGGTTCTTTACGGTGTATCCTTCGTCAGCATCGAACATAATAAATCTAATCGCGAGCTTATGGCCGTAGGCATAGACGGCTCGAACAAGCGACAGTTGACCCACTCTGCGCAAAGCGAACATAACGCGGTTTGGATCGGCAACGGGCAATCTATCGCTTTCCTCGCCGGAGCCGACGACGGCAGCACACAGATGTGGGTAATGAAAGCCGACGGCTCGGACAGACGTCAAGTCAGCAGGCATACGGGCGGCATCAACGGCTTTGTCTTCTCGCCCGACGAATCCAAAGTCCTTTTTTATGCAGACATCAAGTCGGGCAAGCGAACTCCTGACGTCTACCCCGATCTACCCAAAGCCTCCGGACGCATAGTGGACGACCTCATGTACAAGCACTGGGACGAATGGGTGGAAACGATCCCTCACCCTTTTGTAGCCGACTTTGACGGCACCAGCCTGCAAGCGGCCGTTGATATTATGGAAGGTGAGCCCTTCGAATGTCCGATGAAACCTCTCAGCGGCATTGAAGACATGGCCTGGAGCCCGGACGGCAAGCTCATTGCCTATGCATCCCGCAAGAAGACCGGACTCGAATATACTCTGTCGACCAACTCCGACATATACCTATATAATATAGAGACACGGCAGACCGAGAACTTCACCGAAGGCATGATGGGGTACGACACTAATCCGGCCTTCTCGCCCGACGGCAAGTCCATCGCATGGATCAGCATGGAGCGCGACGGCTATGAGTCGGACAAGAAGCGCCTGTTCGTTGCCGACATAGAGACGGGGGCAAAGCAGTATCTCACATCCGACTTCGACTACAACACCGACGCTATCCTCTGGAACAGCGACAGCCAATCCATCTTCTTCATCGCTTGCAAAGAAGCTCTCACACATATATGGCAAATTTTCATACCGAGCAAAGAGATACGGCAGCTCACAAGCGGCCAGTACGACTACATCGGCATGGACATGACAGCCGACGGACGCTCCATGATTGCCATGCGGCAATCGCAGGAGTATCCTTCAGAGATCTTTGCCGTCAGCCCTCAGACAGGCGAGGCCGTTGAGATCAGCTTCGAGAACAAAGAGATCATCGATCGGCTAACCATAGCACGTTCCGAGCCCAGGCAGATCACTACGTCGGACGGCAAACAGATGCTCGCGTGGGTGATCTATCCGCCGCACTTCGATCCCAACAAGAAGTATCCCGCACTGCTATATTGTCAGGGAGGACCGCAAAGCACCGTCAGCCAGTTCTGGAGCTATCGCTGGAACTTCCAGATCATGGCTGCTAACGACTACATCATCGTGGCGCCCAACCGACGCGGATTGCCGGGATTCGGACAGGAATGGCTCGAACAAATCAGCGGCGACTACGGCGGACAAAACATGAAGGACTACCTGGCTGCCATCGACGCCATTGCCGCCGAACCTTATGTTGACAAGCAGCGCCTCGGAGCCGTTGGCGCAAGCTACGGAGGATACTCCGTGTACTGGCTGGCCGGCAATCACAACAAGCGCTTCAAGGCCTTCGTTGCCCATGCGGGCATATTTAACTTTGAGCAGCAATATCTGGAAACCGAGGAGATGTGGTTCGCCAACTGGGATCTCGGAGGGCCATACTGGGATGCCTCCAACGCCGTTGCACGGAAGTCGTATGCCGCATCGCCGCATCGCTTTGTTGATAAGTGGGACACGCCCATACTCGTCACTCACGGCGAACTGGACTACCGCGTTCCGGTATCGCAGGGCTTCGGAGCCTTCAATGCCGCACGCCTGAGGGGAATCCCCGCACGCATGCTCGTCTTCCCGGATGAGAACCACTGGATTGCCAAGCCGCAGAACGGCGTCCTCTTCCAGAGAGTATTCTTCGAATGGCTCGACCGTTGGCTCAAGAATCAGTAGCAATTAATCCCACTTTCCATATCAAAAAACAATGTACAGGGAGTTAATACGACTTGTAGCGGCAATCATCGCACATCCCGGTAAAACCTGGCAACAGCTTGCCGCCAAGACTGAGCAAAAGGACGAAATCTTAACCCGCTTCGTCTACCCGCTCATAGGGCTTGCCACACTTGCCGCCTTCGCAGGAATATTTTTTACCGAAAAGCATTTCGTCGTTGAATTAGCTCTCAAAGCAGCCGTCAGGACTTGCGTCGCTTGCTTTGGGAGCTTCTTCCTGGCCGCATGGATTCTAAACGAAACCTGGAGCAAGCTGTTCCGGCACGCTCCCGACATAAAGCTGTGCCGGCGCTTCACGGCCTATTCCTCCACCATGATGTTCGCCCTCGAAATACTGCTCGGAATATTGCCCGAAGGCGATTTCTTTTTCCTCCGAGCCTTCCTGCTGTACACGGCCTATATTGTTTGGGAAGGAGCTCCGGCATATATGGGCATCAATAATCAGATGGTGAAAATCGCCAGGGCATCCATGTCGGCAAGAATGGCGCTGGCTGTCATCATCACCACACTAATAATACTTTTGCCGATGATTATCAATTACCTTATGTTCCTCTTCCTGCCCGGGCTCAGGCTATAATCCCCCAAGCTTTATTATGAAAAAACATAGCGACATACAAATCAAAAACAGGAAAGCATCCTTTAACTACGAGATACTCGAAAGTTTCACCGCAGGCATAGTCCTCACCGGCACCGAGATTAAATCGCTCAGGCTCGGCAAGGCCAACCTTGCGGACTCGTACTGCAGCGTTGAGCGCGGCGAAGTGTGGGTGAAAAACATGCACATAGCCGAATACTTTTACGGCACATATAATAACCACAGCGCCCGCCGCGAGCGCAAGCTCCTCCTCACCAGCCGGGAAATCCGGAAAATAGACAATGCCACCCGCAGCTCCGGCTTCACCATCATCCCCCTCAAGCTCTTTATCAACCCTAAAGGCCTCGCCAAGCTACTCATCGCCATAGCCAAAGGCAAGAAGGCCTACGACAAGCGGGCAGCCATCAAGGAAAGAGACATACAACGCGAACTCGACAGCCACTTCCGCCGTTAACCGCATGCCGACCACCGCACAACGCATCCTGAAATGCATCCGACAGGCGCTGCCCAAATCGGGCCGCACATGCCTCTGGCTCCTCAAAATCATCCTGCCCATTTCGCTCATCGTCCGCCTGCTGCAATACTCCGGCATACTCGCAGAGGTATCGCCCCTGCTGGAGCCCGCCCTCTCGCTCATAGGACTGCCGGGCGAAACTGCCATAGTTGTCATAACCTCCGTTTTTTGTCCGCTATATGCGCCGGTGGCCATCATCCCCACGCTCCAGCTCGACCTTCGCCAGGCCACCATCCTCTCGCTCGTATGCCTCGTGGCGCACAACCTCATCGTTGAGTCGACCGTGCAGAAGCGCACCGGCTCCGGCTTCTGGGAGATGAACCTTCTGCGCATAGGCATGGCTTTCATTATAGCCTTCGCGCTCCACCTCGTGATGCCGCGAAGCGGATGGAGCCCCATGCCTCACGCCGCCCCGCTGGCTCCCGACAGCTCCCTTGCCAGCCTGCTAAGCCTGTGGCTCATAAGCTCGCTGCGCGTCACGATTACCATCATTGTTATAGTCACCTCGCTGATGATACTGCATTTTATACTGAGCGAATTTAACTTCCTTCCACGCATAGCTCGCGTCCTTTCGCCGCTTATGCAACTCCTTGGCTTGCCCCGCAGTACATCCTTCCTGTGGATGGTGGGCAACCTGGTAGGCCTTGCGTACGGGGGCGCCATCATGATTGAGGAGGCTCGGCAGGGCAAGCTCAGCCGCAAGGACGCCAATCTGCTTAACTACCACCTCGCCGTCAGCCATTCCTTGCTGGAAGATACGCTGATATTCGTAGCCATAGGCAT
>JAITGS010000042.1 GCA_031280435.1 Tannerellaceae bacterium
CGAGAGCTGGGACGATTGTATGTGTTTTTATATGATACAAATACATTCGTCCCGTTTTTCGATCGGAGATTCCCGCCTTCGCGGGAATGACCTATTGTTCGAGCGTGAAGGGCTTTTGACACATTTTCGACCCTTATTTTTTTTGGGGCCGTTATGTGTAGAGACGCGATTAATCGCGTCTCTACGGGGCCTGGGCATTGCAGGCGATGCGTCAAAGGCCATTCACGTTCGGCTTGCGCGAAATCCGCCGGACGCTTCCCGCAAAGTGGGTCGTAAAGAAAGTCCGGCAAAGGCATCCCTAATCATTACACCCCCATACTTGCCTACCTGTCCGCAAGTTCCGTTATATAGAAAATTCTGCCGTGGAGCTATTGCATGAAAATGTTTTTTAATTACCTTTGTGCCATTCGAAATCGAATCAGATAATATTGAATGAAGACACGTTTCCTCCTTATATTTTCCCTGATGTACTTGATGGCATTTGCCCAGCAGTCAAACCTCTCGCCGCAGATGATCAGACAAGTATCCAATTCAATTTTCACTATATATACTTATGGCCCGGACGGCAAGTTGAACGGTGCGGGCAGCGGTTTTGTGATAGGTGCAAACGGCCTTTGCGTGACGAATTTCCATGTTCTGGAAGATGCCTTCTATGCCGAAGTGAAGATGAAAAACGGCGAGAAGATAAAGGTGCGCAACATTGTTGACTTCAATGCCGCCGCCGACCTGGTGAAGTTCAGGCTCGACGTTCCGGCCGGACGCACTTTCTATCCGCTCAGGATAGCCAACCGCCTCCCTATGCAGGGCGACGACGTTGTGAACATCAGCACTCCGCTGGGCGTATTCGAGCAGACGCTCTCGAAGGGCAATGTGGCAACGGTCAGGACACATCAGGATCACGGATACCTTATCCAGGTAACAGCTCCCTTCTCGGTGGGCAGCAGCGGCTCACCTATAATCAATATGCGGGGTGAAGTGATAGGGGTTGCCACCATGATTTTCCGTCTGGGGCAGAACCTGAACTTCGCCGTTTCGTCGCTCAAATTACTGCAGATGACCCGCACGAGAAACGTTCTGCTGGCCGACATGTCGAAGGATCCGCTGGTAACGCGCTACATCAAGCAAGCTCGCGCCGCACTGAAGCGCAACAATTACGACAATGCCGCCAGCATGACCCTGACCGAGCTGAGGCGGAATCCGCAGAACAGCGTAGCCTGGTCGCTTATGGGACAGATCTACGAGGCAGTCGGCGATTACGAAAACAGCACGAGGTACTATCAAAAGGCATACAAAATCTCCAACAAAACAGAAGACGCTCTCAACTACGGACTCAGCGTCGCAGAGCTCGGGATGGCAAACGGCGGCAATATGAAATGCTTCCGCGAATCCTATAATTTGTTCAACAAGATCGTGCAAGACTATCCACATCCCGTCATATACTATTATATAGGATCATGGCTGTACGAATATACCGTGACCTACAAAAAGCTTTCGGGCAAGAGCCTGCAAAATGCTCTTGATGCGCTCGACGAATCTCTGAAACTCGAACCATACTACTTCACCTTCGCGAAAAGAGGAGCAGTAAAAGCCGCCATGAACGATGCCGGAGGAGCCTTAGTGGATTACGACAATGCCATAAAGCTCAATTCACAAGACTATGAGCCGTATTACCTGCGCGGCAAACTTCGCAGCTTCAACTTCGGCAACCTCGAAGCCGGCCTCGAAGATTCGGAAAAAGCCCTGCGACTCGTCGGCAACCGCCCCACAATAAAAGCCGACATATTATATACTCAGGCACAGATATACCAGCGCTTAGCAGCCAATACCGGCAACGGCAGCTTCACCACCACCGCCATGCACAAGCTCGACGAAGCATATAGCCTCACGAACAACAACGAATACCTGAACTACAAGCGGCAGCTCGAAAAAAACAACAACAGCCGGGCATTGGACGAGCATGGCGACGACGACTTCAATTTCGATTTAGATTTCAATCTACAATAACAATTCTAATAAAATAACAACATGAAAAACAACAGAAAACTAAGAATGGGAATGGTTGGCGGCGGCAGCGACGCCTTTATAGGAGCGATTCACAGATGTGCAGCCTTTATGGACAATCAGGCAGAACTCGTATGCGGATGCTTCAGCATAGATCCGGAAATATCGCTAAGCTCCGGACGCTCCTACTTTATTCCGGACAATCGCATCTACAAAACCTATCAGGAAATGTTCGAAAAGGAGGCCCTGCTCCCCGAAGACGAACGGATGGACTTCGTGACTATCGTGACCCCAAACAAATGGCACTTCGCGCCGGCTATGCTCGCTCTGGAAAACGGCTACCACGTTGTTGTCGACAAGCCCATCACCTTCTCGCTCGACGAGGCGAAGCAGCTTCAGGCCAAGGTAGAGGAAACGGGGCTTATCCTGGCTCTCACCCATGTATATTCCGGCTATCCGGCCATCAAAGAAGCTAAACGGAGGATTGCCACCGGCGAATTCGGGAAGATCCGCCGGCTCTACGTTCAGTATACCCAGGGATGGCTGTCGGAAAGGATAGAGCTTCAGGGCGGCAACAATGCCGGCTGGCGCACCGACCCGCAACGTTCGGGCAAGGCAGGCAGCGTAGGCGACATAGGAACCCATGCCTGGCATCTCTCCGAATACGTTACCGGAGCCAAAGTGACGGAGCTCTGCGCCGAGCTGAAAGCCTTCGCCCCTGGACGACCGATAGACGACGACGGAGCAGCCTTCCTCCACTACGATAACGGAGCCACCGGCGTCTTGACCTGCACCCAGATAGCTGCCGGTGAAGAGAATCGCCTCCAGATTCAGGTTTACGGCGAAAAGGGCGGATTTGAATGGTACCAGGAAGAGCCCAACAGTCTTTATCTGAAATGGATTAACAAGCCTAAGGAAATACTTCGCGTCGGAACCGGATTCCTTACCGATGCAGCCAAATTCAACAGCCGCACTCCCGGCGGACATCCCGAAGGATTCATAGAATCGTTTGCCAACATATATCGCAACTTTGCCGCAACCGTTAGAGCCGTCGACCGTGGCGAAGAGCCCACAGCAGCCATGCTCGACTTCCCAACCGTATACGACGGAGTGAGAGGCATGCAATTCATAGAAACTATGGTAACAGCCGGGTACGACAACGATAAGAAATGGCAAAAGTGGGTTGAATAGGCAGCAGGCACAGGATTTAATTACTGAGACGCGAATAATAAAGAGATAAAAATAAGAATGAAGCAAACACATGAGGCGTAGAGATTCAAATCGTTATTCTTCCGGACGAACTCCATTGAAGAGCCGCAAGCTCATATTCTTTCTGTCGGGCCTATTGCTGGGAGCATTTTTCGTAATCGGCGCTTACCTCACTTCGGTGCATTTTTCCTCGGATGAGTCGTGCATGATGTGCCATGTTCATCCGCATGTTGAAGCCTCCTGGAAGCTGTCGAAGCACGTGAACAACAGTAGCGGAGTGAAAGTGCATTGCGTTGACTGCCACCTGCCCCATCATACCGACACCTGGGCGCATTATTCGGCCAAGATGAAGCTCGGCTTGAAAGACGTTTGGGGATGGATGACAAAGGACAGCGCCGACTTCGACTGGGAAACCAAATCGCAGCTCGAGCACGCCGTGAAGTACATCCCCAACGAATCATGCAAGGAATGTCATCAGAACCTGTTCCCCTCCGGAATAACCAACGATGCCATTACCGCACACCTGTATTATGAGGAGAACGAGAAGAAGCTCGACCTGCAATGCATAAGCTGCCACCTCGACGCCGGCCACTACAATCCCAACTATACTCACGGAAAGATGACCGGCATACCGGGCTCTACCTCCAGCGCACCTGTCGACACAAGCCTATACTTCAATGCGCCCACCCCGGTAGCATCGTTTACCGATTACACGGAGCAGATTCCGGGCACGGCCGTCGCCTTCAAGATGATAGCAGTTCCAGGCGGATCGTTCGCAATGGGCAGTCCGGGCAAGGAGAAGTTTCACGAGGCCGACGAATCGCCTGTACGCACGGTTACGCTCAGCCCCTTCTTCATAGCCGAGATTGAAACAACCTGGGAACAGTATTGGGCCTTCTATGCCGCAACTATGAGCGAAGGTCGCACGCCCCCCGAAGCAGTATATGCAAACAACAGCCGTCCCGACGTGGATGCAGTATCCGGGCCCACTCCTCCCTTCGGATTTCCGGATCAGGGATGGGGAAGCGGTCAGCGTCCGGCAATCACCATGACGCATTATGCTGCGGAAACATTCTGCCTTTGGCTATCCAAGAAAACCGGTAAGACATATCGCTTGCCTACTGAGGCCGAATGGGAATACGCTGCAAGAGGAGGCACCCAGACCCCTTACTTCTTTGCCGGCGATCCGAGCAAATTCTCCGACATCGGCTTCTGGCGTAAATTCTTCAGCGCTAAGACGGACAGCATAAGCAGTTACGCCATCTATGCCAAGAACAGTCGTAACAGAACGCAGGAACCGTCGGAAGTTAAAGCCAATCCTTTCGGCATTAAAAACATGCTGGGCAACGTCATGGAATACTGCGCCGACAAATATGATCCGGAGGCATACGGCAAAAGCGGCGACAACGTGACGAACCCGCTCGTGACCGAAGGCGACGAATGGGTGGTTCGCGGAGGCGATTACTCTTCCGACGCTTCCGACCTGCGAGTGGCAGCCCGTGACTATACCAAGCATGACGCCTGGTTGAAAACCGACCCGCAGCAGCCCAAAAGTATATGGTGGTATTCAGACATCCGCGGCATAGGATTCCGCGTTGTGTGCGTACCCGATTCAGCTATCCAAGCAACTATCAATAATTAGATAATTTTTTAGTATCATGAAAAAAGAACATTCACTCAGCAGAAGGTCATTCCTGAAAAGCTCAGCAATGGCCGGCGCATTAGGCGCCATCGGAACCGGCAGCACTGCCGCAGTATTAACATCATGCGCCGGCGGCGAAAAGGCTGCCGCAGCTAAACCCCTGAAAGAACCGGGAACATATTACGTTCCCGATCTTGTTGACTTCGCAGCCGACGGCAAGGAACTCAAAGCCGGTGTAATAGGATGCGGCGGACGCGGATCGGGCGCTGCCTTCAACTTCCTCGCAGCAGCCAACGGCCTTACCATCACTGCCCTCGGCGACACCTTCCAGGATCGCGTCGACAGCCTGGCCGACAAGCTAAAGGAGCGTAACAACATCGACATTCCGGCAAGCAACCGCTTCGTTGGGCTCGACGCTTACAAGCAGGTTATAGACAGCGGCGTCGACGTGGTTATCGTTGCTACTCCGCCTAACTTCCGCCCCGTACACTTCCAGTATGCTACCGACAAGGGAAAACATTCCTTCCTCGAAAAACCTATTTGCGTTGACCCCGTTGGTTACAAGCTTATCGTTGCCACCGCAAAGCAGGCTTTGGCAAAGAACCTGTGCGTCATCACCGGAACGCAGCGCCATCACCAACGCTCCTACGTTGAATCCTACAAGCAAATCATGAACGGCGCTATCGGCGAAATCACCGGAGGCGTTGTTTATTGGAATCAATCCATGCTGTGGTTCCGCGAACGTCAGAAAGACTGGAGCGACTGCGAATGGATGATTCGCGACTGGGTTAACTGGAAATGGCTGTCGGGCGACCATATCGTTGAGCAGCACGTTCACAACATCGACGTCTTCACATGGTTCAGCGGACTTCGTCCCGCGAGCGCAGTGGGCTTCGGCTCGCACCAGCGCCGTTTAACGGGCGACCAGTACGACTCCTTCAGCGTCGACTTCGTGATGGAGAACGGGATTCACCTCCACAGTATGTGCCGCCAGATTGACGGTTGCGTGAACAACGTCAGCGAATTTATCCAGGGAACAAAAGGCTCCTGGTCAACCGCAGGCGATCACATTATTAAAGATCTCGCAGGAAACGAAATCTGGAAGTACGACAAGGAGGCCGAGAAAGCCAACTTCAAACAGACCGATCCCTACACTCTGGAGCACGTCAACTGGATCAACCACATCCGTAGCGGCAAACCAATCGAGCAGGCTTCCGAAACCGCCGTGGCCAACATGGCTGCCATCATGGGACGCGAATCGGCATACACCGGCGCGCAAACCACATGGGAGGCAATGAGCGTATCCGACCTCGACCTCACGCCGGCCGATCTTAACATCGGCAAGATGGACATGAGCAAGTTCGTACGTCCCGTTCCGGGCAAACCCTACGAAAAAAAGAGCTAAGCAGTTATGGCAAGCGATAGAAGAAACTTTCTGAAAACAGGCTTGTCGGGAGCAGCTCTGGCCGCAGTGAGTATGAGCATTGCGGCCTGCTCTTCCAACAAAACCTCCGCGGGCAAAGAAGAAGGTTGCTGCGGAGGCCAGGGTGACTGTTGCAAGAATGCCGAACTCAAGATCTCCTTCCAGGAAGGAACCGCGCCGGGCGAAAACCTCAACGAGAAGTTCGACTTCATGGAGAAACTCGGCGTTGTAGGCTTTGAGCCCGGAGGACGCAACCTCAAAGCCCGCCTGCCCGAAATAGAGCAAGCTCTGAACGGACGCAGCATCAAGGTTAGCGCCATCTGCGCAGGATTCCAGGGATTCATACTCTCCACCGACGCCGCTATCCGTCAGCAATGCCTCGACACCATGAAGGAAATCATCGAGGCAGCCGGACAGTTGGGCTCAACCGGAGTTATTATCGTTCCTGCATTCAACCAGCAGCTTCCCGTTATGCCTCACACGCAGGAAACCCGTAACTTCCTCTGCGAGCAGTTCGGAATCATGGGCGAATGGGCGGCAGCAGCCGGCACCACCGTCATATTCGAACCGCTCAACCGCAAGGAAGCCTTTTACCTGCGACAGGTAGCCGATGCCGCATCTATTTGCCGAGACATCAACCATCCCGGCGTGAAATGCATGGGAGACTTCTGGCACATGACCGGTGAAGAAACCTGCGACATGGGAGCATTCCTGTCGGCAGGCGAATATCTCCAGCACGTACACATAGCCAGCCGCAAGCGCCGCAGCATGCCCGGCGAAGACGGCGAAGCCGACAACTATGTTAATGGCTTCAAAGGGCTGAAGATGCTGGGATACAACAAATACGTCAGCTTCGAATGTGGCTGTCAGGGAGATCGCGCAACAGTCGTGCCCGCTGCCGTCGAGCTGTTACGTAAACAGTGGGAAGAAGCATAATAACTAACACTCAATGTTGCTTTTTCCCGATATGATAATGAGCGAAGCGGTGGAGACCTACCCTTCGCTCATTCCTGTTATTAATCGCTTCGGAATACGCCTCGGCCTCGGCAATCGTTCCGTTAGCGAGATTTGCAGCCTTTACAATCTTGATACCGACTTCCTGCTCACCGTAGTTAATACTTTTCTTAACGAAGAATATTTCCCGGAGAAGAAGCTGCAATCATTTCACACCTCTCTCATAATCGACTATCTCAACAAAACAAACGAATACTACCTGCGCAACCTCCTTCCGAACATAGAGCGACACCTCAAGTTTTTCGTCCTTCACAGCCCTGAAGGTAATCCGACCTTGCAACTTATAGCCGACTACTTCGGTTCCTTCAAGAGCGAACTGCTTGCCAGGATAGAAAGCGACAAAACGCAGGGAGGAGCCTCCATACCAGCCGGCGAAGACTCGCTCGAAGAGCTCCTGGCCGACCTCAAACGACTAATCATCACCCACCTGGCCGGCAATTACGACGACAACCTTTGCTACGCCGTAATCTTCGGCATACACAGCCTCGAAAAAGACATCAAACAAAACAACCGCATCCGATACCGCATCCTCCATCCATGCGAAGAAGCCGGAACATAGCCGTATTATGCAGTAACAGCCTGCTCGGCATGGGCCTCGCACATTTGCTGGAGGAATATTTCCCGCCCCTGTCCGTTATCTGCTTCGATTCCTTCGAGGCGCTTGCCCGGAACACCACAGCTTTCGACTACTTCTTTATCGACGGCGACGCCTTCCTCATCAACACCGACTTCTTCCTCCAGCGACGCACCCGAACAGCCATCCTCTGCTCCGCCAATCTGCTATCAGCCTCCGCCTGCCGGCTCATCAACGTTAGCGCCTCGCAGGAAACCATCATCGAGCAACTGCACGAAACCCTTGCCTCCGAAACCCTTCGCGACGACGACAACAAAGAACTCTCCATAAGGGAGCGCGAAGTGCTTCAGCTCATAGCCCGCGGAAACACCAACAAAGACATAGCCGACGTCCTGCACATCAGCCTCCACACCGTCCTCTCCCACCGCAAAAACATCACCTCAAAGCTCGGCATAAAAACCGCCTCCGGCCTCACGCTCTATGCCCTCATGAACGGGCTATTCTGAACCCCGAAATATCTCCCTGTCCTTCGGACAGTTATTTGGCTTCGTTCTGTACGGCAAACTCCTCCGACGACTTGTGCCTGGTGCTGTTCGTGTTCCTCTGTTCGGGACTTTGCTTACAGCTTCTTTCGGATTCCAACTCGCGAAGGACACCCTTACTGTTCGGCTAAGAGTTGGTAACTCCCCACCTCCATAGCGGACTTGCACCACCAAGTGTTGGCGTCATGCTCGGCACATTTGAAATAATACAGGCAAAACCTGTAAAGATGCAGGAGATTGGACAGCCCCAACTATATGGAGTGATTTTTCCTAAAGTGAGCAACAAGGAAGATACATCTATTCAATATATTTTACTATCTCTTTCGCTTCTGAAATAGCAACGCAATAGTCTTTTTTTTGAAATCCATGTTTGATAAGTTTTTGGGTTAAATCAAGCAGAGAATTGTACAAACCTCTCTTATTGAAAATCAGGATAGGTTTTGCATAACCATTCAAACGATTACAAGTAATAGAATAATACAGTTCTTCCAAAGTTCCTGCACCACCAGGAAGTATCAATAAAATATCCGCCTCATCGTACATAATACTTTTGCGCTGTTCTATTCCTTTTACACCTTCCCTTATTTTTACCTTGCTGTGGAAAGGTTCATCCGGATTTTTCATCAATTCCTCATGGCGTATTCCTTCTATATTGCCATTCAAAGCAACAGCAATATCGGCAATCCTGCCCATAAGTCCATTTGCGCCACCACCAAATATGATTTTACAACCGTGTGCTATCAATATTTTGATTATTTCTTCTGCATCTAAAAAATGCAGACTATCTATTTCATTATAAGACGAACAGAAAATCGTTACTGTTTTCATAAAAATCCGTGAATTATACTGTTATTACTTGGTATTTCGTATGTTAATCCTGTTTTTTCTGCGATCAACAACACATTTGCCATTCCAATGGAAGCCCCATCGGTAAATCCGGGTTCAGACGGAAAATATTTTATCCGTTCTTCTCGTAGTAATGTTTTTAATGTGTTGTAAAACATCTTCGTCTCTTTCAAATCAATTTTGTAGGGGTGTGTTACTGAACAAGTATTCGAAACTAAATTCAATTTGGCTTCGGTATAAAAATCTATCACAGAAGTTGAGCCGTGTATGTAAGGTGTTTCAGGCGGAAATTGTACCGTTATATCTTTAATTTGCTCTCGGATATAATTTTCGACTTGTGCATATTCTTCCGTTGTTGGAGGCTCTGACTTGATAAACCGATTGCGCAAAAACAACGCTCCTGTTTTCAGGTAATGGCAACCTTGTAAGCCCTTTTTATCACCGTACATAAATTGCACAGAGCCACCTCCTATGTCAATGGCTGCAATTATACCGTTGTAATCAAAGTCCCTTACCAAGCCATTCCAATAGATTTCCAACTCCTGTTTTTGGCTTAATATTTGAATTTCAACCTGTGTCTGTTGTTTAATGGTTTCTATTACTTCGCTTGCATTTTGGGCAATCCTGAATATTTCCGTACCAAAAGCCTTGCACTCAAAACTCTCATCAATTTGCACCAAGTTTAAAATACCTTTTATTACATTTACGCAGTCGATTACAGACTTTTCGGAAATAAAACCCTGTGTTCCATTAACCCCATCGCCAATTCTGTTTTCAACTTTATCTTTACGGATTATATCCCATTTCCCGTTTTGAGATGTGAATACAAAATATTTAATACTGTTTGTACCTATGTCAAGAATTAGTTGTTTCATTATTGTGAACTTTTTGTTGAATCTCGTTTAATAATGCTTTCAATAATTCATCTCTTTGTTTAATGAAATTATCAATGTCGCTGCGAATATCCGAATTTTTGTTTTTCATCGTTTTTGTAGTTTCAATTAGTTGTTCAATTTCAGATTTTCCTGTATCAGTAAACAGGACACTTAAATACGCATTTTTGAAAGACAACAAGAATGCTTGTATGGAGGATAAATTTTGTTTTCTTTTACTTGTATTTCTTTCTGTTCCTATTGCAATAATATTGGACAGATTTTTTTGCAGTTCCATTACACAATCCATTTTTATTTGCGTTATTACTAAAAGGGTTTCCGTCTTCAAAGCACTATCCGATTGGGCTTTGCTCATTTTTGCGACCATAATTGTAATTATGACAAATGCAATTAAATTTAGTGATGTCGCCAAGGCTGTTACTAAATTCCACCAGAAATCACCAAAATATCCCCACAACGTAATATCCGTTGCAAATTCTGATTTTCCTCCAAAATCATAAATAAACAAACCCATTGAGAGTAAAAGAATACCGAACAATATCCAACATAATCTCTTAATCCATTTTGTTGGTATTCCTCTCTCTTGCAATGAACCAAATAAGATTTTAAGCATCTGTTTCTATAATCGTATCAAGGTTAATTGCTTTGATTTTTTCTTTTGTATCATCAATTGCTTTTGTAATCGGTTCAAGAATAATTGTTTTTATTTTGTCCTCTGTGCTCTGAACTGCCTCATTCAATATTATTTCTGTTTCTTTCACCACATTATCAATCGTATTTGTCCTTTGTACATAACTACTCAATGCTTTTTTAGTAGGTTCAGCAATTTTGTCGCCATCTTCAATGATGTCAGAAATTTTAAACCATTTCACAATATATTTCTTGTGCGATTGAGATTGAAGTTCTCGTTGTAATGAGGGTTCCCAGTCTTTCAAAAAATAACGCCCTGATTTAATGTCTTGTATGAGAATATTCGTTAGTTCTGTTTCCGTATTTGGTATTATCTTGTTCGCCAATTCTACAATGGCTAAATCATTGTTGAGTGTTTTTTCTCTTTTAATTTTTGAATCTATTTCTATTACAAAACGATCTGGATTTTTGATTGTAAAAGCTGGAGAAAGATAATGATATTTACAGTCTTTACTCGAATCTTTATGATTAGTTATTCTCAAAGGCAACAAATGATCTGGTTTTAATGAGGTTATTCCTGTAATAAATTTATACTCATTAATTAATGCCTCTGTGGCAGTTTGGTTAAATTCAATGCTTCCTCCCGGCATTGACCATTTATATTTCTCAGGGTCTTTGGGACGTAAATACAATAAAACTTCATCCTTTTCATGATTAATCAGTAATCCGCCAACGGCTGCACCCACAATATATTTTTTTGCTCTACAGGCTTTGAGAATGGCGGATAATGCCTTGTCCATATCTGTTTTAATGTTCTCTATATCCTCGATAACAGATACATTCTTTGATACATATTCCAACAACTCTCTTAAAGATTTTTCTTTAGGCGACCTTCTTGAACGACCCTGGATTCTGTTACCGCCTGACGATCTAGATGTATCAGGAACTAAATCTTCGTATTCTCCGTCTTCCATAATTACCAACTTGTTGTTTTATAGTCCTTAAAAAATCTGCCATACGAAAACCTTTGAGTTTGCAAGGAATGAAAAATCAGGTCAAGTACGCGGGCTGCACCGTCTTTTGAGTTTAACGGCGGTGTTATTCCTAATCTTCTGTTACGTTTTTGAATATGATAGGGATTTTCGTCTGTAATCCAACCTGTATCTACACTGTTCATATAAATTCCGTCTTTTTTGTAATCCTGAGCAGAAGTTCGAGTAAGCATATTGAGAGCCGCCTTTGCCATATTAGTATGAGGGTGGTA
Source organism: Tannerellaceae bacterium (assembly GCA_031280435.1). Lineage (GTDB taxonomy): Bacteria > Bacteroidota > Bacteroidia > Bacteroidales > Tannerellaceae > DFXE01. The sequence goes on from JAITGS010000042.1 coordinate 12,039, forward strand.
GCAATTTTTGTTCTTCCTGTTAAACTTTCCTTCCATTGCCGACACATTCACAATAAATCGTTGTGGATTAGGGCTTCGCTTCATTGTTTGTTTCAGTCTGGTACACAAAATATACGGAGTGGTAACATTGACAAGTTGCACCTCCAGCAATTCTATCGTATCTATATCTTCGGCCTTTGATACCCAACTATTGTACAATCGCAAATCTATCGGGTCTCCATTTGTATCGGTTTTCCCTATTGGAAATTGAGCAGAAGCATTGTCGGCAGGTAATTGTTTTTCGATGAAAATGTTGCCCATTTGTAGCCGGTCGATGTCGTTTTGGAATTTGAAGAAGTCCGAAGAAAGATTTTTATCGTATATCAGTTCCTTGACATGCGCGGGGAGTTCTTCCATTTCTTTGCTTTCCAATTCCCGCAAATGCTCGTAATATCCCTTTGGGCGTCTTACGGTTTGCGCGGCATTGTTTATCAAAATATCTACATGACTTATATTATGATTTAGAAATGCCGCGAATTCCTCAACCTGCAGAATGTTGCGAAAGTCTATCTTGTAAATCTTCAAACGACTACGCCATTGTTCAAAGTCGTGTTCATTGATATATCTGTAAGCCGCATCAACGGGGAAGCGTGTCGTCAGGATAACATAGGCTCCGCTTCTTAACAGTTTAAGACAAGTTTCGTAACCAATTTTTATTCTTCCACCGGTTACTACGGCAATCCGATTACGTACATCAGGGGATAGTTCTTCTCTTTTCCGCGAGTTGATACTCTCGCATTTCGGGCAAAGCCGGCCGCTTTCGGTCGGCTTATGGCAAATATAGCAGAACTGTGAAGCTAATTTGCGTTGTTTTAAACTTGATAACATTTAAATATTGTATTTACTCTTAATTTTCTCTCGCCTTATTTCCTCCCAAAAGCCCGTCTACTTTTTAAATCGCGGACGGGCTTTTAAATTCGCTCTGTATGTCGTTTTGAAAGCCAATCGTTTTTTGGGTGTCTGAAAACTTATTTTACCGTTTCACATTTAATTAATAGCTTAAATCACTCCCCCATTGCCGGATGCTCACCCGGATCGAGGTGGTGCGGTTCGTCGGAGGGATTCTGGTTGTTCGGAACCTCCGGGTTCGTTGTGTCGGGCGTCTCCGTAGGAGTGTCCGGCGCCTGAGTTTCCTCGTCCTTCTTGTCGTCGGTTTTCTTTTTCGACTTTAGGCCAAGGCGGCGGTGCACTATGATCGTATACTGCTCCATGAGGGCGTTGATGTTGGCGATGATGTCCTTCAGGGCGGCTATCTCGTCAGCATCGGAGGCGCTCAGCAGCAGGCCGTCGACGGCGCGGGTGAACTTCACGAGCTCGTCTATCAGATTTTTGCCGCGCTGGCGGGTGGTGCCTTCCTGCTTGAAATCGTAGCGGTTTTTCAGGCGGGTTTGATAGAAGGTCTGGAACTCGACGTTGACTTGATCCAAGGCCGTAACGTTCTCCGTCTGACCTAAGCGTTGAATGTGAGCTGCATTTTCGGGCTTCTGAAGTTCCTGGAGGAGGTTTACGTAAAAGGCGGTTTCTGCCTCATATTCGGCGTCGGGAGCTCCTGAATAGTTTTCGAATAGGTGCAGAAGTCCCTTGGCGGCGGCCTTCACTTCGGGTATAACCGAGTAGCGGGCGTTCTTCTTCACGGCGTCGTCCAGCAAAATAAATACTCCGCGACGCTGCATGTCGAACGTCCGGATCTCCTC
>JAITGS010000116.1 GCA_031280435.1 Tannerellaceae bacterium
GCCCTCATAGCCGCAGGCAAGGATAAATATTCGGCCATACTCGAAGTGCTCCGCAAAGACGCCCAAGAATGTAGATCCATACATTTCGACGGCAACGGATACTCCGACGAATGGAAGGCCGACGCCAAAGCGCTCGGACTCGACTGCGAAACCAGCGTGCCCCTCATGATCGACGCCTACCTGCTGCCCGCGTCCATCAAGATGTTCGAATCAACCAATGTGCTCAAAATCGAGGAGCTCGAAGCCCGCAACGAGGTGAAGTGGGAAACCTATACGAAGAAGATCCAGATTGAAGCCCGCGTTCTCGGCGACCTGGCCATGAATCACATCATCCCGATCGCCACCCGATACCAGTCGTCGCTGGTCGACAACGTATACAAGCTGCGCGACATCTTCCCCGCCGAGAAGGCCGCCAAGATGTCGGTGCGCAACCTCGAAATAATCGAAGACATAAGCAACCATATCAGCGTTATAAAAGAGAAAGTAGACGCCATGATTGAAGCCCGCAAGGTGGCCAACAAGATTGAAGACGTCAGGGAGCGCGCCATTGCCTATCACGACACGGTGTTCCCCATGTTCGACGAAATCCGTTACCACATCGACAAGCTCGAGCTGGTTGTTGACGATGAGATATGGACCCTGCCCAAGTACCGCGAGATACTATTCATCCGCTAAAATGTTTGTTGATTGTTGTGTATTTTCCATAGAGAGCCGGCCCAGTGAAGCCGGCTCTCTTATTGGATAGGTGCCGGCACACAGCAAGGGCCCGTCCGCCCGCTTGGCCGTAGCAAGGCTATGCCCGCCCAAAGCCTCCGCAAGCCATCTAATATATTAGATCGCCTGAATTTTTTTTCCGCAGCCGATCTAACAACTTAGATTGCCCGAAATTTTTTCCGGCAGCCGATCTAACAACTTAGATTGCCTGAAATTTTTTCCGGCAACGGATCTAACAACTTAGATTGCCTGAAATTTTTTCCGGCAGCGGATCTAACAAATTAGATTGCCCGAATTTTTTTCCGGCAACGGATCTAACAACTTAGATCGCCCTAAATTTTTTCCGGCAGGCTATCTAACAACTTAGATTGCCCGAAATTTTTTCCAGCAGGCAATCTAACAACTTAGATTGCCTGAATTTTTTTCCGGCAACGGATCTAACAACTTAGATTGCCTGAATTTTTTTCCGGCAGCGGATCTAACAAATTAGATTGCCCGGATTTTTTTCCGCAGCTGATCTAACATATTAGATTGTCCGGAAGATTTTTGAGGCTTCCGGCAAGCCCTGGAGCTCTCCGGCAAAGATTCGGCCTCCGGGCGATGCCTCATCTTCATAGCCGTAGACTTTGTGGGCCGCGATAAGGAACGAGCCGCCGGGCAATAATCCCGACAGCTCCTCCACACAGCTGCCGCCGGCCTCCCGACACTTGCTCACCCATTAAAACGAGTGTGCAGTATGGATTATGGATTTATGGCCGTATCATGGCAATAACACATTGGCAAGAACTGCAAGATTCGGTATCTTCGGGCATTATTTCTTGCAGATTTGCCATGATAAAAGAAAGTAGAAACGATAGTCAAACATTTTAGAACCATGAAACAAGTAATTGCAATTATTTTCGGCATTACGATTTGCCTGCTCGTCCCGGCGGGATGTGGCGGCAGTGAAAAGCGCACGACCATGGACGACTGTCCCGTCGTGGCGCATGCAGACGGCAGCGGCCTCGTTGTATGCGACCTCGCGTCGGTAAGAGACAGCCTTGACATGCCCATGAGCCTGTTATGCCCGGATTTGGAAATCATCCGGCTCGAAAACTCGGACGAGGCGCTGATCGGCGACGGGAATGTATGGATCAGCGAGCATTACCTTGGCGCCTATTCTTATGATGTCGCCGCCTATAAATTCTTCAGCCGGACGGGAAAGTTTCTGGGTGTCATCACCACGCGCGGACAGGGGCCGAACGAATTTGTATCCGGCATTTATGACAGTTATATAGACGAATCCGAAGGGAAAATCTATATCCTTTCCATGAGGGCCACGAAAATCATGGTCTTCGATTTTCAGGGAAATGCGCTGCCACCCATTCCGCTGCCATTCATTGTACACAAGGGACGGATAAAAATCAGTGCAGGGGAGCGGACGCTGGTCGTGATGGCGCTCCCGTTCAGCGACACGCCTTGCGTGGTATGGAAACAGGATTTCGACGGAAACATCATTAGTTCCATACCCGCCGGACAGTTCGTCATCGATCCGGGGGATTACAACAATGAATTGTTTGCCGCGTTTTACGGCAATAATATGACGTATTATCTGTCGCGATGGGTTGCACAAACAGATTCGCTCTACCATTACAGTGAGGTTGAAAACCGGCTCACTCCTGCATTCACCGTACAGCTAATAGATGAAGATGAAAAACATACATACATGGAGCTGCCGGGACATTATGTGATTTACCGGTCGGTGGACAAGCCCGGCTCCCCGATGGTGCTTGTAGACAAACAGACATTGAAAGGCGCTTATGTAAGGCTGCGGATGGACATGCTGGGAGATATCCCCGGCGAAATGATGCGGTTCGCCAACGGGTATGGCATCGCCAACATGCATCCTTCAAACCTGAAGGAACAGCTTGAAGCCGCTATCGAGCATCCCGAAAAGCTGAGGCCGGAGATGCTGCAACAGCTGACGGCGCTGAACGAAAGCATCACCGACAATGACAACAATATCGTCCTGCTCGGAAAGCTGAAATGAGGAGAACGCATTATACGGAATTATTAATCACCTATAAAATACAGATACGATGAAGAGGAATATTGTTTATGCCATGATGATGGCCGGAGCTGTCGGGATAACTTTGTTTGCCCCGGGAAACGATTTCAAGGTCCATGCTGCAAACGGCTGCAGCGCAGAATACATATTTGCAGCCGATGATGACACTACCGTTTACGCAGTGCCGGATCAAACGGCGCTTCTGCCTGACGCTATCCAGTATTTCAGGCAAAACAACAGGTTTAAGGACTGGGATAAAAACGACGACAAAGCTGTCTTGCTGCAAGGCATCGTTGAAAAGGACGGTACGATTACAGGTGTGAAGATCATCCGTTCATCCAAAACAAAAAAATTGGACGACGAAGCGCTCCGGCTGATAAAAACTGCCCGATATTTGCCGGGCGCAGTAAAGGGGAAAACCGTCCGCAGCAAATTTTCGATAAACGTCCACTTTCCGGCGCGTTAAATAACAAAGGTTTATTCTTAATCCGGCGCACAAGCGTTTGATAAGTTCCGGCTCCATCTCCGCTCCATCAATCACATCGGCTTCAAGTTCCTGTTCAGGCGATCCGTCATCCATGCGAGGCGCTTCTCCCGACCCGCATCTGTTTTAGCATCAAGGTAGGCCCGCACATAGTTTTTTTTGACTGATAGCGGCATGGCTTCAAAATTCATACGGGCCGGCTCGCGACCCTTCAACAGGCCGGACAGATATGCTATTTCCACCTCTGTGATAGCCGCCGGCGCTTGTGCATCCCACTTGCCGTTTTTTTTCGCCTCCTCTATTTTGATGCGACCGTAATCGGTCATCCGTCCCTGCGCTTCGAGCCGTCCGGCAGTAGCTTTGTTGCGTTCCGACCATTTACTGCTCTTCCGTCGCGGCGAATAATATTCCATATACGTTGTATCGTCAATGCTTTTCACTAAGCCGTCTATCCAGCCGAAGCACAGCGCTTCCTCAACGGCTTCATCGGGAGTGAGGCTCTTCGGCCCGTTCTTCTTTCCGAATACCAACCATATCCCGCCCTTAGTGGAATGATTGTCCGAAAGCCAGGCCCTGAAGGCTTCCTTATCGGCAAAGAGGATTCGGTTATCCATGAATCAAGCGTCAGAAGGTATACATGATGACGCCGAGGAGGCGGTGGCCGGTGACGGGGTCGCCGGGGCTTACCTTGCCGGTGGTGAGGCTGACGGCTCCGTAGTGTGCGGTTGTGGCGCTGTACTCAAAGCCGGCCTTCCAGTGGGGCAGGTTGTAGGTGAAGGTGGCGGTGAGGTGGAGCAGCCGGTCGATGTCGTATCCGGTGCCGTAAAAGGCATTGCCTACCAAAGGCTTTGAGGTGCCGAGGTTCTTGGAGTATCCCAGGAAGAGGCCGCCGAGCCATTTGCTTCCGTAGGTGATGTCGAGCCATGAAGTGGAGTGCCGCTGGGCGGTGTAGTCCTGCTGTCCGGTGCGTGGGTCGACGGCCGAAACGCCGTATCCTCCGAGCAGCGAGGTGTGCCCGAGGTTAGACGCCAGAAGGCTTTTGGCGGCTACGAAGAGCTTGTCGCGGCGATATTGGGCCTGTGCGGTGAGGGATGCGGTTGTGATGCGCTCGTCTACCCTGAACTTGCTGCTGCTGCCTGTGGGCGAGGCTTCAGTGCGCGGGCTGAGGGATAGCATCTCTACGCCTACGCCTCCGAGGAAGCCTCCGCTGCGGTAGTTTATCCCCGCAAAGAGTTCGGGCAGCAGGGAGTTCTTGATGTAGGCGTTGCTCTTGCCGTCGGGGCCCGGAGAGAGGGATGATACCTGCCAGATGGCGGCTAAGGATAGCGAGAGCTTGTCTTTGTCGAAGCTGTATTTTATCAGCGGGCTGCGATTGAAGGGCTGGAACGGGGCGCCTGTGGAGAGGTCGAGCACGTCGGGGAATACCTCGCCGAAGAGCGGATGCCAGGCGTGGCCTATCTGAAGCGACGAGCCGCCGCTCCATGTGAGCTTCAGGAAGGCCTGGCGGAGGTAGAGGATGAAGGGCGTGGAGCTCGAGCCGGTGAAGTCGGCCTCCATGCGTGCCGTGAGCTTGGCTGCTCCCACCATGGGCCCTGAGATGTCGACGCCTACGCGGCTTGCGATAGCGTAGAAGTTGCCGTGCGGAACGGCGTTGAGGTCCTTGCCTCCCTCGCCGAAAGGATTGCGGTTTAAGGGATATAGATGATAGAGGCCGTCGACGCCCTCGGCGTTCTTGCGTGAATTGTAGAAGAGCTCGTCGCGAATGAATCCGTAGAACTTGTATGATACGGTTTGCTGCTGGGCCTCTGTGTGGGCCGTCGCAAGGATAATGAAAGAGATGAGGATAGCAAAATGTTTCATGATTGAACTGTTTAATTAGGGCAAATGTATGATAATTCCGAGATAAAACGCGCAACTTAAAATTATTTCGTTTCTTTGCTGTCACAATGTAAATAATCCCATGAAATCTCTTACTAAATGTAATTTATATAGACCATGACAACAAAGAAATTTTTGCTTCAAGAGGCAGACATACCGACAAGCTGGTATAACATTGCCGCCGACATGATCAACAAGCCGCGTCCGCTGCTTAATCCCGCCACCAAGGAGCCCATAGCGGCCTCCGATCTTTATCCGCTCTTCGCCCGCGACCTCGCCGACCAGGAGATGAATCAAACCGACGCCTGGATAGCTATCCCCGAAGAAGTGAGGGAGATGTACAAGGTATGGCGGCCCACTCCATTAGTTCGCGCCTACGGACTGGAGAAGGCGCTCGACACCACGGCCCGCATCTACTTCAAGAACGAAAGCCTCAGCCCCGTGGGCTCGCACAAGCTCAACTCGGCCCTCGCCCAGGCATACTTTTGCAAGAAGGAAGGCGTGACCAACATTACCACCGAAACGGGAGCCGGACAGTGGGGAGCAGCCCTGTCGTATGCAGCCAAAGCCTTCGGGCTGGAGCTGGCCGTTTATATGGTGAAGGTGAGCTACCACCAGAAGCCCTATCGCCGCTCCATCATGCAGACCTTCGGAGCACAGGTGGTGGCCTCGCCGAGCATGAGCACCAAGTCGGGCCGAGCCATACTGACCGACAATCCCAACTATCAGGGAAGCCTCGGCACAGCCATATCCGAAGCCGTGGAGCTCGCCATACAAACGCCCAACTGCAAGTACACCCTGGGCAGCGTGCTCAATCACGTCATGCTGCATCAAACCGTAATAGGCCTGGAGGCAGAGAAGCAGATGGAGATGGCCGGCGACTATCCCGACATCATCATAGGATGCTTCGGCGGAGGATCGAACTTCTCAGGCATAGCCTTCCCCTTCCTGCGGCATAAGCTGACCGCCGGCAAGGACATCCGCGTCATAGCAGCCGAGCCCTCATCATGCCCCAAGCTCACTCGCGGAGAGTTCCAGTACGACTTCGGCGACGAGGCCGGATACACCCCGCTGCTGCCCATGTTCACCCTCGGACATACCTTCGCCCCTGCGCACATACATGCCGGCGGACTGCGCTATCACGGAGCCGGAGCCATAGTGAGCCAGCTGCGCTGCGACGGATTAGTGGAAGCCGTGGACATCCCCCAGCTTGAAACCTTCGACGCCGCAACCCTCTTCGCACAAGCCGAAGGCATCATCCCCGCTCCCGAATCCGCCCATGCCATAGCTGCCGCCATAAGCGAAGCCCAAAAGGCTAAGGAAGCAGGCACCTCGCCCGTCATCCTCTTCAACCTCTCCGGACACGGACTGCTCGACATGGCAGCCTACGACCAATACTTAGCCGGCGACCTCAGCAACTACGAGCTCACGGACAACGACCTGAACGCAACGCTGGCAGGGCTGGAGAAGATCATCTAATCCGCATCAGCAATAATCTTTAGTACCTTTTAGAAATCAAATCATGAGAAACCAAAAGGCCACTATGCTTTGTGCCGCATTTATTTTATGCGGCACATTGCTATCGGCACAATCGCTCGACATAGCCGCCTATCCCTTGCAGAAAGTAGATTTGCGCAATATCAAACTCACCGACAATTTCTGGCTGCCCAAGATCCGGCAAATACAGCAGGTGACAATCCCCGTTGCCTTTGAACGCTGCGAGGCTGAAGGACGATTCGAAAACTTCCTGACAGCCGAAAAAGTGATGAACGGAGGCAGCGGCAAGGTGCGCGGCAAAATGCCCTTCGACGATACCGACGTCTATAAAATCATAGAAGGCGCATCGCTGACACTCGTGTCGGCGCCAAACGCAGAGCTCGACGCGCAGCTCGACAAGTACATCGCCATAGTAGCCCGCGGACAGGAGCCCGACGGCTATCTCACAACCTGGCGCAGCATCAACCCCGCCGAAGCACCGGCAACATGGGTAGGCAAATGCGAAAAACGATGGGACAACCTCGCAATGAGCCACGAGCTATACAACGCCGGACACCTGTATGAAGCGGCAGCAGCGCACTTCTACGCCACCGGCAAGCGCAACTTCCTCGATATAGCCCTGAAGAATGCCGGACTGATAGTCAAAGTCTTCGGCGATAAAAAGAATTACGATATTCCGGGGCATGAAATCATAGAGACCGGCCTGATAAAGCTCTATCTGATTAGCGGCGAGAAAGCCTATTTCGATTTGGCGAAAAAGTTTATAGACCTGCGCGGTTCGTCCGACAACCGCAAGCCCCGCGGCGAATACTACCAGGATCACAAGCCGGTTACGGAGCAGGACGAAGTCGTAGGGCATGCCGTTCGCGCCGTATACTTCTATGCCGGACTTACCGATATTGCAGCTATAACGGGCGACAGGCGCTATGCCGATGCAGCTCGGAATCTTTGGAACAATATGGTCAACTGCAAGATGTACGTCACCGGCGGACTCGGCGCAACACACGAGGGCGAGGCATTCGGCAAGAACTACGAGCTGCCCAACCTCACGGCTTACAACGAAACCTGTGCCGCCATAGGAGGCGTGATGTGGGCCGACCGCATGTACCGCATGTTCGGCAGTGCGGACTATTACAACATCCTGGAGCGCATGCTGTACAACGGCATATTGCCGGGCATATCGCTCGACGGAACATGCTTCTTCTACCCCAACCCCCTCGAATCCGACGGCAAGTACAAATTCAACCACGGACATACCACGCGGGCAGGCTGGTTCGATTGCTCGTGCTGCCCGACGAACCTGATACGCTTCCTGCCGTCGCTACCCAATCTGATTTACAACACAGACGGCAAGAGTATCATCGTAAACCTCTTTATAGCCAACGAGGCGAAAATCCCCCTCGGGACGAACATCATCAGCATTTCTCAAACGACAAACTATCCCCTCGACGGCAAAGTGAGCATAACAGTCAGTCCGCAACAGTCCGCAGACTTCAGGCTGAAGATTCGCATCCCCGACTGGGCTACGAACCGCTTCCCATCCGAACTGTATACTTACGAAAACAAGCTTTCGGCCTCCGTCGGGCTCTTGCTGAACGGGAAAGCATTTGCCGCCAAAGAGCATAACGGCTATCTCGAAGTGGAGCGGCTATGGACAGCAGGCGACAAAGTCGAGCTTGAGTTCAGGCCCGAAGTCCGGACAATAGCCGCCAATCCGATGATAGCAGACGACCGCAACAAGACCGCCCTTCAATACGGCCCGCTGGTTTACTGCATGGAAGAGATTGACAACAAAGCGGTTTATGACCGGGCTTTTGTAGCCGGCAAATTCACCGTCGGCTATAACCGGGCCAAACTCGGCGGCATCAACGAGATTGTTTCTATTAACGGCTCTCAAACCTGGAACTTTATTCCTTATTACACATGGTCGAACCGCGGTGAGGGCAAGATGAAAGTCTGGACAAGCCTGCGCTGAGAGCGTAGAGGGGTTTGTAGTGTTTAATCCGTTACGAACCGTAATCTTTTATTTGATATAATATTGGCAGCATTACACCCCTTTATTCTGATTTTTTTATAAAGCAATAAGTACTCTGCACTCCATTCTTCCTTTTCCACGAAAGAAAATAATTGACTATTAAAGTCTGCAATGAGATTTGGAAAAGATATAATTGCATGAACGACTCTGCTTTTGTCAATAATATTCTTTTCTCTAAAATATTCAACCGTTGATATTATCTGCGAAACCATTTTTTTCGGATAATTCACCTCGTTTTCTCTTATTTTAAATGCAGCTTCTTCATCTGCTGCATATTTGGTTTCTATGACCAAAGTCCAAGATTTTTCATCATAATTTGAGGGAAAGACAACACATTCACATTGGCTTGCATGTTTCCCTTTTTTTATTGGGAGTGCATTTTCTCCAAAAGCATCTACTAATATCTCAAGCTCAGTATTATTGAAAAGACAAACACTTTTAATATCTTCTTGTTTTTGGTCATAAATGACAATTCCCTTTGTTTTGTCACTATTCTTCCTATCCACAATATGTATTTCAGGATAACTAATCTCAAGGAGTGTATGTTTTTCGTTGGGAAGATTAGAGAGTATTTTGTCCTTCATGTTTGTCAATTTTAAGGTAAGTAAGCATATCATAATATTCTTCCATTACTTCATTCATTATTTTATTAAAATAATGTTTGCTTACAGTTCCTGTTTCATTATTTTTAATAGGACGAATAGTTCCCTTTTCTATTTCCCAAACAGATACCGATTTCGGATTTATCCATGAGTTTTTACTTGGAAGTTCTTCTTGTTCATCTTTAGATATAGTATCTTTAACTAGAAAACCCATCATACAATTATTCAATGCGTATAATACATACGGGCTATGTGTTGTTAATAAAAGAGTATGATTTCTATTGTCCAATTGCATTGATTCAAATAAGTAGTATATCAATTCTTTTTGAGTTTCGGGAAACAAGTTTTGCTCAGGTTCTTCAATAATGACACTTGAAAAATGATAATCAGTAGAAAAACCTATTTCGTTCCATATTTTTGTTTTTGTTTCTTCAATTGCATCTGTATTTTTTGTCTGTTTTCCATTTTGCTGAAAATTTTGCTTATCAATAACCCAACTATAGTATTCTTTCATATTTTCGGGCAACAAATCTTGAATATGTTTTCTTTCAGCAGGAGAGGGATTCCGTTTCTGATTATATAACTCATTGAATAAATATTCGCAAACAACAAGTAATGGAGTTATTGACTGCTGGCCACTCGAAGCACGTTGGAGAAGAATTGTTTTTTTGTTGGGTAATGTCAAAACATCTTCTTTTTTGGTTTCATTGTATTTATATTTTATATCTATTGATTTTAAAGGGCTTGAAAAATTTTTCTTACTATTTGTAAGTATTCCCTTAAACAACATCCAATCGTTTAAGAAATTTATAATATTGTCATAACTCTCATTATATCTTTCAAGATTTCGAATCGTTGCAGCAAAGTTTCGTTCAGCAGGCACATACTCTATTTTTAGATTTTGATAGATACTATTTTGACACGGTTTCTTTTCAATGTCTATTTTGCTCTTTTTTCCTTTTCCTCTAAAAACAATTTCTGTCCATTGACTTTCATAGATTATTTCAGAATCGTCCGAAAAATAATTCTCATCCATTCGGTGAAAATCAATCAAGCCACCGTAAAAATAATATTCGTCACCTGTTAAAAGGTAATTTTTTTCATACCAATAACATTGACTTATAATCTTAGCAATTGTACTTTTGCCACTACTTTGCGGCCCCATGAATATATTAATCTTGTTGAGTTCAAACTTCTCAGTTCCCTTTATTGGGCCTACATTTTTAATTTCTATTGTTGCCATTGCATTATTGTTTAATCTATTTTTCATAAAAAGCTATTTCGAAAAGAGTTTTTTGATTCATTTTTTTATTTCTCTGAATTTCTGCAAAAGTAATCAATTATATCAAAGGATTGTTTTTTGCATTTTAACCATTAGCGGCCAGCTAACGCCAAATTTGTCCACCAAAGAACCCAAAAATTCACTCCAAAATGTTTTTGGGAGTTCCATTGTAACTGTACCGCTTGAACACGACCTGTTCGGGCGTGAAAGGGCTTTTGATCCCTCGACCTGTTTTTCGAGGGCCGAAAAAGCAATTAGTAGAAGTTCCCAATAACTGCGGATTATCCGAAAAATATTATATTTGCCGCCATACAAATTTTATAGCAAGCATGACGACTTTAAATATTATAGGATATGAAACAACTGCAGGTTCTCCGACGCGGAACATTTACAATTTCACCCCCCCGCCCCGACATTTTTCACGGTGACTTAATTGCCGGGTTAGTTCATATTTTCCAACATCATAATTATGCCCTTTCGGATAGCTTCGGAAGGGCTATTTATTTCCTTTTTTGCGAGCGGCGCAAGCTTGTTTTGCCCCGGCGGCAGGTTTTCCAAAGGTTTGGATGGTTTGTTTCGAATCTCAGGCAAACGATCCAAAGGTTTGGACGGTCTGTTTCGGATCTCAGGCAATCGATCCAAAGGTTTGGACGGTCTGTTTTGAATCTGTGGCAAGCCGTCCAAAGGTTTGGACGGTCTGTTTTGAATCTCAGGCAAACCGTCCAAACCTTTGGATAGTGGCGGCAAGATTGTTGCCCGGGATATAAGAGAAAATAATATAAACCTATTATATAGACACATTAATCACATTAAATATTATGGATGAAATAAAAATTCAAACTACCGTGCTGCATCGCCTGACCTACGGCGAATTATTTCAGCTATGCCTGTCAATAAGTAACAGCACTACGGTGCACATAGTCAATGTGCCGCGTCTGCAATCAAGATTTAATGCCTATAAGGCCGCATTTGTAATCTTCGACAACAGTTTCAAAAGGCCACTCGGTGCGCCCGAGACCGAGGAAATCAAAGGTCTCGACACCAAGCGTAAGTATGTGTTTATTTTGATTGACGACGCTGTCAGGAAAAATGCGCACTACGCGGTTATAGCTGAGGTGGAAGCCGCCGCCAAAGCCCTTCTCCCGGTCTTCGAAAACTTTGCCGGCACCCCGCAGATAGAGTACGAGGGCGAAACCGCAGCCATCATCAACCTTATTCAGGAACTCGAAAAGACGGAAAATGCCGCCCGTATTGCACGCTTAGGCCAAACCGAGAACGTCGCGGTCTTTAAACAGCTCAACCTCGACTTCCAATCGCTCTACGAAGCCCGCTTAAAGAATCGCTACGATTTTAAGCAGGAAGGCAACACTCGCCAGCGCTCCAGGAACCTGATAGATGAGTTCGTAAAATTGTGCCGCACCATAGACGGCCTCATGCTGAGCGCATCCGATCCGGCCGAAATCACAGCCCTCAAGGAAATCATTTCCATGATTAACGCCCTCATCGAGCAGTACACCATCATAGTGCACCGCCGCCTCGGCGTGAAATCCTCCAAAAAGAAAGAGGACGACAAGAAGGACGACGCAACCCAAACTCCCGACACAACAAACCCGCCACCTCCGCCAACCGATCAGCAGAATCCGGATACCACCAATCCTACCGTTAAGCCGCCGACTCAGCAGCCGGGCGACATCCCGCACCATCTCGACCCGAACGAGCACCCGTCTATGGGCGAGTGATAGGAGGGAGTGAACCCGAATTTCAATTTAGATTATTTAATACCATGAACGAATGAAATTAGTAGAACACAATCCATACAGAATAGTTGGTTTGTTGGCTAACGCAACACGAAGGGATATAGACCGACAAACAAGGCGATGCAAACAACTCCTTGAGGCGCAATCTCCGCTGCCCGAAGATTACAGTATTACTCCGCTCGGAAGGCTCAACAGGAAAGTTGAGGATATTACGGGTGCCGCGTCAAAACTGAATTCGGATGCCGACAAAATGGGTGCGGCACTGTTTTGGTTTTATAACGGACACCATACGGATGAACCGGCATTTAATGCTCTTAATGCAGGTCGATTGGAAGACGTTCTTGGAATCTGGGGAAAACGAACTTCAGGCAAAGACGTTTCCGATAGCAATGCTTCTGCTTTTAGCAACTTGTCAACACTATATTTGAGCGGTGTTTTAACCGTTGCACATGAAGCGGCCTTAAAAGAAGGTATTTCCTTAAAGCTGAAATTCCTCGAAAGTGCGTTTGCCCGAAACCTACAATCGTTGGTTACGGATGAAACCTATAAAACAACAAATGAAGAATTGCAACTTCTTTTTCTCAAGCAAATTCAATCTGAAATTGAAGGCTCTAAAGTCTACTCTATAAATAAGCTTATAAAGGTTCTTGAAGGATTGACATTCTCTGCAAAGGAAAAATTCCTCAGCAGTTTTATTACAGGCCCAATCAATCGGATTGAGAGTGCAATTGAAGTGTCGATAGGGAAACGGGAAAAGGATAATGCTAATGCAATAACGTATGGAAATGAACTTTACAATACTACAACAGCTCCTCTAAAACTTCTGACTGCAATACTGCCGTCATCGGATCTGAAACTCATTTCGATTTCGGACAGATTGGCAACTGAGATTTTGCAGTGCAGCAAAGACTATTTTGACAATCATCCGGATAAAGGAGATGCGGCAATTGCTTTAAATAAGAAAGCAAAGTCTATTGCTTTAGGAAAAGATGCCAAAGATCGCATAGATAAGCACACTACCCATGTTAATGGATTTGTTACATTCATTAACGACATAAACTTCGTAAAGTCCAAACTTGAAGGTTTTAGCAGCTTGAAGACTACCATAGCAAATGCCAGGGATTTCGAGAAAAGTTGCAGGCCAAAGTTGATGAATCTAAAAGACAAGCTTGGGGCTGAACATGAGAATTATTTGGACTTTAGTAGTGGCGTTGTTAAGAGAGTTATGGATATGATAATAACTTTGGTCAATGATGAAACCACGCTTTTTAAAGAAGCCTTCCAGAGATACCATGCTAATGCGATAGACTATTCAAAAGTTCGGCCGATAGCCAATAGACGTGGTGTAAGTGTGGAGTCTTTAATAGCGTCTGCCGACATAGACACATTTAAAACCCTAATTACGGAAGCTCTGGATGTTTTCAGAAAGTTAAAAACGCTGGACATGGTCGCCGACCTTAGAGTGCGTTATAATCAGCTTCTTTCGGACTTGGAATCTCTATATAAGCAACTTCATACGGATACGAAGACGCCGGTTCCGCAGCCGAAGCCGCAGCCGAAGAAGAAAAAGAAGAAGAAAGCTTGGCTTTGGACGATTTTAATCATAGCAATAATAATTTCCGTGTTATTAATTATATCACAATCATGAAGATGAAAATAAACATACTGACAATTTTCCTCGTAGCCTCTCTCAGCACATTCGCTCAGAATATCAATAAAGAAGATATAGCGAAGGAGGTTCAACCTTTAATGGATAAAGTAAAGGTGCTTGAAGAAGTAAATCTCAAATTGAATGTAGAGATTGAAGCGCTTAATGACAGGCTTTCAAATGCAGAATCGGTTTTAGACAGTTTGAATACGGAACTTCTAAATGCGAAAGAAACAATTAGTACGGCAGCTCAAGAATTGGAGTCGAGAATTTCAATAACAGAGATAGCGACTAATCAAAAAGTTTCAAAGATAGATTCTACGCTGGGTAAAACCACCCTTTGGGTTATCATCGGCATATTATCGGCAATGCTGATTTCGGCAGTATTATACTGGCTGCTGAGTAAGAAGCAGAAATCCGACAAATCGGATTTAATAGGCCAACTAACCCAAACGAAATCTTCTATTGAAGAAAGCCTGATTAAAGAATTCGACAAGCAAACAGAGTTGATGGATACGCAATTGGAGTTAATCAAACATCAAAACAACACAGCATCTGCAACTGTTAATGCCGAACCCGATCACTCTTTCGCCCTAAAAGTGGCAGGTGAAATAAATTTGATTGAGAGAAATATCAGATTAATGGATGGCGGAACAAAAGGATTGAAACAATTAAACCGTTCCGTTGAAAAACTCAAAGACAATCTCGCAGCAAGCGGATATGAAGTGCCTGAACTTTTGGGCAAGCAGTTTCATCAAGGTATGAAGATCCTTGTCTCCGCTTCGATTCCCGACGAAAATCTTGAAATTGGTTCCGAAGTTATTTCTAAGGTTCTGATACCACAGGTTAATTATAAGGGCAAGATGATACAAACGGCAGAAATAGAAACTTCGGTTGGCTGTTAAATTTCAAAAGACAAGTAAAAAAAACAGAATATTCAAACTAATTAAATCTTACAAACATGAGAAACAAAATTGATTACGGTATTGATTTGGGAACTACTAATTCTGCAATCGCCAGAATGGAAGATGGAGTTCCAATAATTAAAAAGTCCGATACATTAAAAGACACAGTGCCTTCGTGCATTCATTTCAACAGGAAAAAAAATATCCTTGTTGGCGACCAGGCATTCAACATGCTGAAGAATGACAACACACGGGCGCTAAAAAACTTTGAAAAAGGAAGTGCAAACACTTTCATTGAGTTCAAACGAACAATGGGAACTACTCATACTTATGAAAGTACTCACATGGGCAAAGGTTTTTCTTCGGAGGAGCTGTCGGCGGAAATATTAAAGAAGCTCAAGTCATTTATTCAGGATGAGAATGTATCTTCTGTTGTGATTACTGTTCCCGCAAAATTCCTGAATCCTCAAAACGAGGCTACGATGAAAGCCGCAAAGCTTGCAGGCTTTGAGCATGTGGAGTTATTACAAGAGCCGGTAGCGGCAGCAACAGCTTATGGGCTTGGGAAGAAAAAAGCCGGATACTGGCTGGTATTCGATTTTGGTGGCGGCACTTTTGATGCAGCTTTGCTAAAGTCTGATGAAGGAATCTTAACCGTAAAAGATACGGATGGCGATAATTGGCTTGGAGGGAAAAACTTGGATGAAGCTATTGTTGACCAAATTATAATCCCGCATTTGCAGAAGAATTTTGCTGTCGACAATCTTCTGAAGGATAGCGGCAAAAAAGAAATCCTGCGCAATGCTGTGAAAGTCTTTGCCGAGGAAGCAAAAATTCAACTATCATTTAAAGACACTCATCACATTGTTTCGAATCTTGGCGATCTGCCTTTTGAAGACGAAAATGGAGAAGAACCTGAAATAGATGTAAAGGTTACGCAGCAAGATATGGACAAAGTTGTTAGCCCTATTTTTCAAAAAGCTATTGATATAACTAAAGCTTTGCTGGAACGTAATAACCTGAAAGGTTCGCAACTTGCGGCCTTGATACTTGTTGGCGGGCCGACATATTCTCCAATTTTGCGTCGCATGCTCAAAGAGCAAATCACAGAAAACGTTGATACCTCTATTGATCCTATGACTGTTGTTTCCAGAGGTGCGGCTTTGTTTGCATCAACAATTTCGGTATCTGAAGAAGTGAAGGAAACTTCAAGAGATAAAACAAAGCTTCAATTAGACATACAATATGAAGCTACAACGGTTGAGGTAGATGAAATGGTTACGGTAAAGGTGCTGAAAGAAAAAACAGAAGGCGCTTTTCCGAAAAAGATATATGCAGACATAGAGCGCTCTGATGGAGCCTGGTCAAGCGGACAACAACTTATTGGAGAAAAAGCAAGTATTATAGATTTGCTTTTGAATGAAGGGCAGGTGAACTCGTTTAAAATTAATGTATTCGATGGCCAAGGGAACAGATTAGCGTGTCAGCCCGATCAATTCACGATTCTGCAAGGAATCGGCGGATTAACCGGAAGCCAAGTGCTCCCTTATAACATTGGCATAGGCCTATATTCCAAAACAAGAAAGAAGGATGTATATAGGACGGTGAAAGGCTTGGAGAAAAACAAAAAAGTTCCGGCGGAAGGTGTTACTAAGGGATTAAGAACAAGGCAAGATATAAGGCCGGGCATGCAGAGCGACACGATTAGTATTCCGATTTATCAAGGCGATCATGGCGCTTCCGGCAGCGATCCGATCTTAAACAATTTAATAACTACGGTTATTATAAGTGGTGCGGACTTGCCCGGATTGCTTCCGGCAGGTAGCGATGTAAACATTAAGATTGAAGTGAATCAATCTCAACTTATGACATTTACCGCGGAGTTTCCATTGTTGAAGCATGAGAAAAAAATGGAAATTGAAATAAAGCAAACCGAGCCACCCACAGAAACATACTTAATAGAGGAAATCACTAAAGCGAAGCAAAGCGCGGAAAGTATTGATGCGGATAATATTAAAGAAGATATTATAATCCTTGAAAAGCAGTTAGAGCATGAAAAGGGAAGCGCTGACGGCAGAATGAAAATATTAGACGGATTGCGTAAGATCTTACTAACACTTGATGATGCCGAGCAAAAAGCAGAATGGCCAAAGACAGAAAAGAAATTAAAAGATTCATTCTATGACTTCGAGGAATTGGTTAAAACAACCAAGGCCAATCCGGAGATAAACTTGGATATGAGTAAAGAGGAGGCTGAGGTTAATGATTATCGCCGGAAGATAGAATATATAGTCAAAGCGAAAGACGTGAAAGAAGCCGAGCTTTTAATAGAAGATATAGGAGCGTCTCATGTCGCATTGGAATATAAACTGAAAGGAGATCTTATATTCATACCGTATATTGTAAAGTACCATAATGAGTTTGATTCTTATCATTGGAAAGACAGAGCAAAAGCAAGGCAATTGATAACTCAAGGTATGCAAATAATTGGAAAAGCATTCCAATTGAGAGATCATGGTACAGAAGCCGTCAAACGTGCGCTTTCGGGAATTAGCAATATTTTTATGGAGGTAATAACATTATTGCCGGATGATGAGAAACCGAATAAGGATACGTTAGATGAGGGAAATGACGATGATAAGTCAAAATAATATGGAAGCTTATAAGGAGATACTGCCCACAGGCTATTGTATTACGGGTAATCGAAAGTATGAGGTTTGGCTTTTTATTAAGCAGGGGCGTAATGCTGAAACATATCGCGTAAAAGCAGATGACGGCAAGTTGTATTTCTTGAAATTGTTTAACTATGCGAGGATACCCCGTTCCGCATTTGATGAGGAAAACAACTTGCTTGAGATTGAGTTTCTGAAAACAATAAAGCATCCGAATCTTGTAAGTTTTGCAGATAATGGAGAGCTGATTTTTGACGAAAGGAAATATCCGTTCCTGATACTTGATTTTATTGTTGGAGAAACATTAACGGAACGCATTTCGAGGGAGCCTTTTAGAACTTTGTATGATGTGAAGCAATGCATATCCGGAGTTTTGAATGGATTAATCTATTTGCATTCTTTGCCCGATCCTATAATACATAACGAGATTACACCACAAAATGTAATGTTAGACTTGTCGGGCAATATTCCGTATGCAAGAATCATAGATTTCGGCAATGCCCGTTCCTTTCATCAATCCGTAAAAGCCTTTAATAAGGACGGACTGAATTTGAATTATGTGGCTCCCGAATCCTTCAACGGATTGTATTCGCCCCAATCCGATTTATTCTCGGTTGGCGCACTGATGTATTATCTGATTTTCGGTTTGCCGCCTTGGTTCAAAGATTTCTCACAATTTCAGACAGATCGTAACAAGATAGAAGATCTGATTTTAGAGCAAAGGAGAACCCCGCTTTCATTTCCGGATGTGTCGGGCAGGATTGTAGATTTTGATGCATCAATCGTGAATGTGATAAAAAAAGCATTATTGCCGGATCCTGAAAGCCGTTTTCAATCTGCAAATGAATTCTTACAGGCACTGAACGGAGAAATAGAAGTAGATGATGAAGATATTCTTCAGAGAATAACCTCACACGACAATGTCAAGAAAGCTGTTCAGCCGCAGAAAGCAAAAGGAAAAGGCTTTGATGCGATTGTGGGGATGAAAGAATTAAAGGAGCTATTAAGAGTAGATGTGATTGATGCATTGCATAATCCTGCAAAATACGCAGAATATAAGATAACAATCCCAAATGGAATGCTTCTGTATGGCCCACCGGGTTGCGGAAAGACGTTTTTTGCAAAGCATTTTGCAGAGGAAGTAGGATTCAATTTTATGATAATGACGCCCTCTTCTTTAAAAAGCAGATACGTAAATGCCACTCAAGAAAATATCGCAAAGATGTTTGAAGAAGCCGAAAAAAATGCTCCTACAATTATTTTTATCGACGAAATCAACGAGCTCTTGCCCAATCGAGATAGCGACGTACACGAGATGTCCAGAAGTGCAGTAAACGAAATGCTGGCACAAATGGATAGAACCGGCGAGCAAGGAATTTTCATTATTGGTGCAACCAACTATCCGGATATGATAGACCCGGCAATGCTTAGAGCAGGCCGATTAGATAAGAAGTTCTATGTGCCGCCACCGGATTTTGAAGCTCGAAGAGGATTGTTTGAGATGTATCTAAAAAACAGGCCTCTTGATTTCGGAATAGACTATGACAAACTTGCTAATCTGACGGAAAATTACGTCTCATCCGACATAGCGTTCTTGGTAAATGAGGCTTCGCGGGCTGCATTACAAGCAACACAAAGGATAACGATGAACATTTTAGAGGCAACGATCGCATCAACCAAGCCCTCTGTTAAAATACAAGAGTTGCAAAAGTTTGAGAAGATAAAGGCCACAATAGATTTGGAGAATATTGAACAAAAAAAAGCGCGTCCCCGAATTGGATTTATAAGAGATGAAAAAGAGGATAAGTAACATCCGAGCTACTTGTAATGCAGCAACCGGCAGCTCCGCAGAATCTACGCAAATACAACCGGCAGGACAACATTGTTTAGATGCTTTGATTAACGGGAAGCCGGCCTCCGTTGTGAACCTCCCACACTTCCCCCCAAAAGCATTGCCAGCCCGAAAAATATCCGTATGTTTGGCCACAACAATTTAAACATAGTATAAGATGCTTAGAAGAAATTTTATGAAAACGGTGGGGCTGCTGGCGGCAGTGCCTGCGTACAAAAGTTTGGCGGCCAACGGTGCTATGCCGGCTTCGGTAGAAAAGGAGATTTATGAATGGAGGGTTTACAGCCTTAAGGGCGACGGGGCGGCTTTGGATGACTTCTATGCCAAGACGCTCATTCCGGCCTATAATCGCTTGGGAATAACGGTAGGAGCATTTGCCCCCGAACAGGCCGGCGAAACGCAGCAGCGTTATTACCTATTTATATATCCGAACATTGAAAGGTATCATGTGGTGAAGCTCAAGCTGTGGGACGACAAGGACTTTCGCCGGGCGGCACAGCCCTTCTACGATTCGAGCGCGGCAGCTCCGGTCTACGGCGAGTTTGTGTCGTATCTCTGCGAGGCATTCGACACGGTTCCGCGTATGCTTAAGCCCGACAAGAGCCGGACGCTCTTTGAATGGCGCAATTACAGGAGCCCGAACGAGGAGGCAAATCAGCGCAAGGTCAAGATGTTTAATTCCGGCGAGATAGGCGTGTTCAACGCCGTCGGCATCCATTCGGTTTGCTACGGCGAGGTACTTGCCGGCCCGCGGATGCCCTCGCTTGTGTATCTTACATGGCACAAGGATCGCGCAACGCGCGATGAAGCATGGAAGAAGTTCGGCGCCCATCCCGAATGGCAGCGCATGCGCAACCTGGAAGAGTATAAGTACACGGCTACGGACAACCAGGTGGTTCTGCTGACGCCATTGTCTTACTCGCAGATTTAAATATTCAGGGGCTTAGAGCTTTTCCGGCTTTAAGCCCCTTGTTTTCCCTCCGTTGTTGAAACATTGTTGATAAGAAAAGGCCGCGTGAAAGGTTTTATCTGTATGAATATTCCGACAAACATGTATTTTTGAGCCTATGATAAGATTAGTTTCACACTTAGAACATTTGTTGCGGATACACGATTGCGTGATCATTCCCCGCCTGGGCGGTTTCGTACTGCAAGTTGTCCCTGCATCCTATGCGGAAGAAGACCACATGTTCCGTCCGATGCACAAAGAGGTTGTATTCAATGCTAAGCTAAAGCACAATGACGGTCTCCTGGCCGAGCGATACATGCAGGCTTTCGGCGTCACTTTCCAGCGAGCCTGCAAGATGCTTGAGGATGATGTTGCCGCCATATCCGACGAGCTTGTCAAGGGCCTGACCGTTCAGCTCGGAGCGGTAGGTTCGCTTATTCGCGGAGCCGAAGGGCAGGTAATATTCCAGGCCGGCAATTCGGGCTCATTCAGTATAGACTCTTATGGCCTCGCTCCTTTCCAGCTGAAAACATGGGAGCTGCTTCGCCATGATAATCCGACGGAAACAACCGACAAGCGCAAGGACGGCTCTGCATATACGCCGGTCAATCGCCGTGTGCTGCGGATAGTAATCTCATCGGCCGCCGCCGTCGCAACCTTCCTGCTGCTATCTACGCCCGTGAAGGAAATCAGCCGGGCCGCATATACGGCCAACTTCCTACCGCTGCGCAGCGAAACCTCGGACGGCAGCAGCGCTGCGGATAACGCGGACATGTACATCAGTGACGGCGACCTCACTCCGGAAGCCTTCGGAGCCATGGGCTCAGCCGAGGAACCGACATCGGCATCGACAGCCGAAGCTATCATACAAACAGATGCGCCGGCAACAACGGAGGCTCCCCAGCCCGCTGTCGGAAGCAGCATGGCCGAAACCTACTACATCATCATCGCCAGCGTCAATTCACGCGCAAAAGCCGACGAGTTTATAGCCGGCGTCGACGCTAAAGCAATGCCCAACGCAAGCTCGCTCGCCTCCGGCTCGCAGATACGAATCTATGCCGACAGCTTTACCGACAAAAGCCTGGCCGACGACTTCCTCGCCAAGCTGAGAACCGACCCGCGATTTGCCGATGCCTGGATATACACACAAAAGAAATAGCCGGGTGTATTGGACTTTCAGATCGACACCGATAACCAAGAGTTTCAGGAAGCCCTCAAACTAATCACATTCACCCGCCAGGCCCTATTTCTCACGGGCAAGGCGGGTACCGGAAAGTCCACTTTCCTGCGGTATATCTGCAAACACACAAAGAAGAAGCACATAGTGCTGGCGCCAACAGGCATAGCCGCTATAAACGCTTGCGGATCTACCCTGCACTCATTCTTCAAGCTACCCTTCAGACCGCTGCTGCCCGACGACCCCGACCTTGCGCCGGGACGAATCTTCGATTTCTTCAAGTATAACAAAGCACAGCGGAAGCTACTCAGCGAGGTGGAGCTAATCATCATCGACGAAATCTCCATGGTGCGCGCCGATACCATTGACTGCATCGACCGCATCCTCCGGGCCTATTCGCGCGAGCGGAGCTTGCCCTTCGGAGGCAAACAGCTGCTGCTCGTGGGCGACGTTTATCAGCTCGAACCCGTAGTGCCGGCTGACCAGAAGGAGATTCTCGGCCTCTTCTATCCCGACCCTTTCTTCTTCTCGGCAAGAGCCTTCAGGGAGGTTAACCTGGTGGCTATCGAGCTGCAGAAAAATTACAGGCAAACCGACCCCGGCTTCATCCGCATACTCGACGGCATACGCAACAACACTGCCGGACGCGCCGAACTCCAGGCGCTGAACTCGCGCTTCATGCCCGACTTTAATCCGGGCAACGAAGACATGTTCGTCACCCTCGCCACCCGACGCGACCAGGTTGACTATATCAATGAACGGAAGCTGGCCGAACTGCCGGGCGACGAGCTCGTGTGCCGGGGCAGCATAGACGGCGACTTCCCCGAATCATCGCGCCCCACCCTGCTCAACCTATGCATAAAGGAACAATCGCAGGTGATGTTTATAGACAACGACCACAACCGCCGATGGGTGAACGGCACCATAGGCGTCATCTCCAGGATATGCGAAAGCCTCGTGTACGTGCTGCTCGAAAGCGGCACGGAGCACCTCGTAGAGCGAACCACATGGCGCAACTATCGCTACAAGTACAACGAAAAGGAGAAGCGCATCGAAGAAGAAATCCTCGGCACCTTCACACAGCTGCCCATACGCCTCGCATGGGCCATCACCATACACAAGAGCCAGGGGCTCACCTTCAATCGCATGGTTGTAGACCTCACCGGAGGAGCCTTCGCCGGCGGGCAAACCTACGTGGCCCTCAGCCGATGCACCTCGCTCGAAGGACTGGCGCTAAAGGTCCGTATCAGCGAGCGAGACATTTTTATACGTAAGGAGATAGTGCACTTCAGCCGGAAGTTTAACGACAAGCGGCTGTACGAAGAAGCCATACGGACAAGCGAGGCCGAGCTCCTCTACGCCCGGGCTGCCAACGCTTTCCGCCGCGGCGATATGCGCGAAGCCGTTGAGGCGCTCGCTTCGGCAACAGGCAAGCGCAACGAGCTCCACCGTCCGGCCGTCCGTCGGCTCATAAGCCTGAAGCTCCAAAGCATCAACTCCCTGAAGGCGCAAATAAAACAACTGAACGAAAACCTTAACCGGCAGCTGGCAGCGCAGCGCGAGTACGCCCGCGAATACTATCTCATGGGCAACGAATGCATGCTGAAGGCCAAAGACCCGGCAGCCGCCATACGCAATTTCGACAAGGCTCTCAAGCTCGATCCCACAATGGTCGACGCCTGGGTGCGCAAGGGCGTGACCCTGTTCGACGCCGGCGATGCCTTTGCCGCGCAGGCATGCTTCAACGAAGCCGTGCGCCTCAGCCCGCTATCCTTCAAGGCTCGATACAACAGAGGCAAATGCCTGCTGAAGCTCAAGTATTACGACGAGGCCCTTGCCGATTTCGACAAAGCCCACGCCCGCCGCCCGGATCATCCCGGAGTACACGATTGCCTGGCCGAAACCTATCAACTACTCGGCAACGAAGAGCAGGCCGAACATCACCGCGACCTTGCCCGTCGACTGAGGCGGAAGAAATAAGGGCAGGCGGGAATGGCTTTTTGCACCCCCTGTCAGATCAAAAAAATTTGGAGGCGGAACATCGATGTTCCGGCGTCAGATCAAAAAATTTGGAGCCGGAACATCGATGTTCCGGTGTCAGAAAAAAAATATTGGGAGCGGAACATCGATGTTCCGGCGTCAGAAAAAAAATATTGGAGGCGGAACATCGATGTTCCGGTGTCAGGAAAAAAATATTGGAGGCGGAACATCGATGTTCCGGGGTAAAAAGGGGACGTCTGTTTGTATATCCTCCGGAATTGTTTTAAAAGAAAGTTGAAATGCGGGGATAATCGGGAATTATCGGTTACGAGTCATTGCCCTATCCAGAGCCGGGGATTTTGCCTTTCGTTGTCTTTCCAGAGTTCGAAGTGGAGGATGGTGGCGTTGTCGTTATCGGTATAGATTTTTCCCAGAGGGTGGCGGGCTTTTATACGGTCGCCGAGCTTGACGTACACTTCCTTCAGGTTGCTGTATACGGTGAGGAAGTTGCCGTGGCGGACGATGATGAACCATCCCGGAACGTTGCTGAGGGTATATATGGTGCGGACTTCGCCGTCGAAGACTGCACAGGCGTCGGCGCCGGCGGTGGTTTGCAGGTCTATGCCGTTGTTGTTGATTTTCACGTGCTGAAGGTTGGGATAGCCCTGCTCGCCGTAGTCGCGCACTATGGTGTAGGGCTTGTTGAGCGGCGAAACGAGGCGGCCCCGTCCGGCGGCAAAGCCTTCGGTGAGTTGCTCGTCGCGCAGTATGGCGCTGCTGCGGTCGTTGCCGAGGCGCTCGTCGAGGTTGCGGGTGTCGCGTGCGCGAGCCACTTCGTTGGCTATCTGTTGCTCAATCTGCCGGCTGATGAGATCGGCGCTGCGCTGCTTGCTCTGGAGTTCGCGCCGGAGCTCGCCCTGCTGCTTGCTGAGGGTGGCCACGTATTGCTTCTGCACGGCTTCGTCTTCTTCTATTTTCAGGTATTCGTTTTCGCGGACAAGCAGCAGGCGCTGTTTTTCGTCGCGAGCCTGTTCGAGTGCGTCGGCTTTGATTTTTATTTCCTCTTGCCGGCTGATGATGTCGGCGGCCTGGCGCTTTTTCCATGCGGCATATTGCCTCAGATAGTGCACCCGCCTGAGCGATTGTGCGAATCCGGATGCGGAGAAGATGAAGAGCAGCTTGTCTTGCGCGTTCTTATGTTTTTGTATCAGGCGAAGGGAGCTGCCGTAGCTGGCGCACTTTTCGTCTATCTCCTTCTTGAGCCCGGCAATCTCGCGACGGGTGTCGGCAATCTCGCGGTCGGTAACGCTGATCTCGCTGTTGAGCAGAGCTATCATTTGCTTGCGCTGCTTTATCTGGGCCGAGAGGAGGCTGAGCCGCGCCAGAGAGCGCTGGGTGGATTCCGTGGTTTGCTCGAGCAGGCCGGAGGTGGTTTCTATCTCTTTCTCTATGGCCTTACGCCGGTTTTCGAGTTCTTTCACCTGAGAGGATTTTTGTCCGTGGCAAAGCAGACTTGCGAGCATGCAAAGTATTAGCAGGGGATATTTCATCACTTAAAGTTTAATGTTTTGAGCAGTTCGTTAAGGCCAACGCGCTTATAGTTTTTCGGAACGGGAAAGTCGAGTTTGAGCTCGGCATCCCGCTGTATTTTCGAGAAGGATATGCTGAGGTCGAGGGCCCGGCCTCCGTTTTCGTTCACGGCCATGTCCATTTGCATGGGGAAGGGAGGGGCGCTCTCCGAGCGGAAGTCGGAGTACAGGCAGCGGAGGCTGTATCGCTTCTCCGGGTGGGCTATGCCGGTGGCAAGCAGCTTTTCCTCGGCGTCGGCCGTGAAGGAGTAGCTCAGCCCAGAGCCGTTGCTCGTGTGCAGCTCCGACAGTCCGTCGCGGTGCCGCATTGTGAAGCCGGCGTATTGCTCGGGGCCCGGGGCCTTGCGTCCGGGAGCGAAGATACGGTTCAGGAGCAGAGCCTGAAGGTCGTAGAAGCTGAAGGGCAGGGGGGATTCCCGGTTCAGGGCGGCATAGCTCTCGGCCAGATATTGCCGGTTATAGCGGTCGACCATCTTTACGCTGTCGAGGCCGAACTCTACCCTCAGCATCTCCATGCCTGCCAGCGGCTGCACCGAGAGTTGCATAAGGCTGTCGGCCGCTATCTTCAGATCCACCCGCGATTTCAGCTCCGATCCCGGCATGCGTATCAACATACTTGTCCGAGCCGTAAAGCTTCGCATCGGCGGGTATCGCTTTTGCCATGCGGCTATGAAGTCGGCCGTTTCGCGGGCCTCGCCCCTTACGGTTGCAAGCCGGTGCCGGCTTCCGCATCCCGACAGGATAAGCAGGAGGCCGAGAAGGAGCAGGAGCTTATTTCGATGCACTGTCATCCTCTATATATTCTTCGCGGGCTATCTTCTCGTCGAGGTTCTCGCCCTCCTTGCCGAGCTCTTTTGCCTTGCGCCACTGAGCGAGGGCGCCGGCTTTATCTCCAATCATGAAAAGAATATCGCCGTAGTGGTCGATTAACTCCACGCTGTCGGTAGTATCCTTCGAAATAGCGCTCTCTATATAGAACTTGGCCAGAGTATAATTGCCTTGCATGAAGAATATCCAGGCGTAGGTGTCGAGGTAGGTGGAATTGTCGGGCTCCATCTTGATGCATTGCGCGCTCATCCGCTCGGCCTTCCGGAGATCCTTCTTGCGGAGCGAAAGGAAGTAGGCATAGTTGTTCAGCACGGAGATGTTCCTCTCGTTGAAAGTGAGGGCCATCTCGTAGGCCGCGAAAGCTTCCGCGTCGTTTCCCATTTCGTGGAAGATGTCGCCAATCTGTCCGTAAAAGTTCGACTTGAGGGGCTTGTTGTCATCCGGAACCCGCTCGGCGCCCTTGCGGCAAGCCTCGAGCGCCCCGCCGAAATCCTCGTTCTGGAAGCGGGCTATGCTCAGGTAAAAGTAGTATTCCGGCGCGTCGGGGAAGAGCTCTATGCACTTCTCGCAGATTTTGAGGGCATCCGCCCTGTTTCCCTCGCGGAAAGCTATGTCGAGCAGCGACTGCCAGGCGTCGTCGCGTTCGGGAGCCATCTCGCTCACCAAGCGGAAATGGAATTTCGCCTCCTCCGTCTGTTCCTTCATGGCCAGCATCCTGGCGTACATTATCCGCAGGTCTATTTCCTCGGGATGCATGTTGATGAGCATCTCGAACAGCTCGTTGCCCTTGTCCGACTCGCTCTGCTGCCTTTCGAGCCTGATGAGGTATCGCGAAAGGATATTGATTTTCACGTCGACGGCCAGGGCTTCGCTTGCCAGGGCATCGCGAATCTGAGCCTCGGCCGCTTCGGACTCGCCAACGGCCTCGTAGTAGTTGGCCATCGACACTATATAATAAGGATTAGTGGGATCGAGGCTATAAGCCTTGCGATAGAACTCGTCGGCCTTGGCCGTATTCCCCTTCTCAAGGTAAAGATCCCCAATCATTATAGGATAGCGCGGCTCCATAGGGAATTTGCCCGCAAGCTTTTCTATCTCAATCAATGCGCTGTCCGACTTTTCCTGAAGGTGATAGAGGCGGAACTTCTGTATGGCAATGCCCTCGTTCACCCCCATCACGCTCTCCAGCCGATCGTATGTTTCTATGGCGGCAGCCGTTTGACCGGAGCGGGTCAGAACGTCGGCAAGCAGGTAGATAAGCTCGGAGTTTCCCGGATCATTGTCGACAAGCTCGCGATAAACGTCGATAGCCTCGGAGTACATCTCGGCCTCGTAGAGCATCATGGCGAGGGCCTTCTTGTAGGTGATATTTCCGGAGGCATACTTGCCGGCGCGCTTGAGCATGTCCACAGCCTTGTCGAGGCGCTGCTGCCGGAGGTGGAAGGCCGAGAGCTCGAACAGCAGCGGAGCCGAAGTAGAGTCTAAGGCAAAGCAATGATTGAAAAGGTCGAAGGCGGCATCGTACCGCCCGGCCTGCTTCAGCCTGAGGCCTTCGTAGTAGAAGTAGTCGAACTTGCGGTTAGTCTTCAGATCCGTAGTATCGCACCATGCCTGCATGGGCAAGCTCAATAGTACGGCAAGGCTTATAAGCAGTGCGGATATTCTCATCTTGTGTCTACTCCCTCCGCTTTAAATGCCTGTATGACCAAAGCCGCCGGCTCCGCGGACAGTGTCGGCTAGCGATTCGGCCGGCCTCCATTCCACCTTTGCGTAGGGCGCAACAACCATCTGGCATATACGCTCCCCGTCGCAAATCCTAAAGGCTTCGGTAGAAAGGTTTATCAAAATCACGCCTATCTCTCCCCTGTAATCCGAGTCTATAGTGCCCGGAGAGTTAAGCAGCGTGATTCCATGCTTGAGCGCCAGGCCCGAACGGGGGCGCATCTGGGCTTCGTAGCCTTCGGGAAGGGCTATGTAAAGCCCCGTTGGTATCAGTCTCCGCTCCATCGGCTGAAGGATTATGTCTTCGGGAATATCGGCACGTATGTCCATCCCGGCCGACCCCTCTGTAACGTAGCAGGGATGCGGGTGTTTGGAATTGTTAACTATGATTATCGTCATTTTTTTATTTTTTGCATGACAAATATACTAACTTAAGATTACACTTGCCAAGCTTGTTGTATAGCATTAATCTTAAGTGTGATACGTTATGATATACGCCTATTTGAGAGTTAGTACCGACAAGCAATGCACCGAAAATCAGAGATTCGAAATAAATCAGTTCGCTAAAGAAAGGAACATAACGATAGATGGGTGGGTGGAGGAGATCGTTAGCGGCAGCAATAAGATAAAAAACAGAAAACTCGGGAAACTCTTCAGAGTTGTTAAAAAAGGCGATTGGATTATCACAAGCGAACTCTCAAGAGTAGGGCGTAATTTAATGTATATCATGAGCTTCTTACACCAATGCATGGAACGCGAAGCCGTTGTCTTCACCATAAAAGAAAGATACGAGCTCGGCAATAACCTGAACAGCAAAATCCTGGCTTTTGCCTTCAGCCTGAGCGCCGAAATCGAACGAAACCTAATCTCGCAACGCACCCGCGAAGCGCTTGCACGGAAAAAACTCGAAGGCGTAAAGCTCGGACGGCCCAAAGGACGGAAATCCTCATATTACAAGCTGTCCGGCAAAGAAAAGCACATCATCAGACTGCTGAACGACAAACATTCTCTGGGCGAAATCTGCAACAAGCTCGGAGTATGCCGAAATACGTTAAGAATTTTTATGGAATATATCTACGAAATCAACCCCGACTACCTTCCCTCCAAGTTCAGAAACTGAAGCCCTGACACCCCCTCCGATTTCCCCCTCTTTACATAAATATCCTTTAAGAACAATCACGCGGTTCCCTGGAACCATGGCGCAGTTCCTTGGAACCCCGGCGCAGTTCCTTGGAACCCCGGCGCGGTTCCCTGGAACCATGGCGCGGTTCCCTGGAACCATGGCGCAGTTCCTTAGAACCATGACGCAGTTCCCTGGAACCATGACGCAGTTCCCTGGAACCATGACGCGGTTCCCTGGAACCATGACGCAGTTCCTTGGAACTATGGCGCGGTTCCTTGGAACCATGTCTTTATGCTCAGACATAAGTATCGTATGTCCGGGCATAAGCATCGTATGTCCGGGAATAAATAGCGTATGTCCGGACATAAGCATCGTATGTCCGGGCATAAGCATCGTATGTCCGGACATAAGCATCGTATGTCTGGGCATAAGCATCGTATGTCCGGGCATAAGGCGCGTATGCTTAGGAATATTGTCGTTGTACTTAGGAATATCGTCGCTGTGCTTAGGAATATTGTCGTTGTGCTTAGGAATATTGTCGTTATGCTTAGGAATAAATGCGCGGTTCTCGGAAGAAAATCGGGTTGCGGCCTGTATTTTTGTGGAGAATTCCGGGGTATTGTTTCGGATTTGAGGGCTTTTTGTATTCAATGCAAAGCTCTATCTTTACACTCTCTATCAAACATCATTTAGCAACATAAACACACAATGAATTATCACGCAAACGACCGCGCCTCTGCCGAGGAACTCTTGCGGCAAGGCGACAATTACTATCGCAACGGGAAATATCCACAGGCGCTGGAATCGTATATGAAAGCCGACCAGGCTCACCCGGGAAACCCGGAAGTATACAACTTAATTGGTATGACTTATACCATGTTGGGCCACTATCCACAGTCGGTTGCCTATTTCCGCAAAGTTTTACGCATAGATCCCAACAACATTTTCGCCCTATATAATATGAGCCTCGCCTACTCCGGACAAGGACATTACCCGCAGGCTATACAGGCATTGCAAAAGATCCTGCAATGCCGGCCCGACAATGCCGCTGCATACAACGGCCTGGGAAGGGTTTACGAAGACCAGGGAAGGCTTGACGATGCTGTGGAAGCATACCGGACGGCCGTTAAAATCAAACAGGATTTTGACATCGCCTATTATAACCTCGGAAATGTTTACGACACAATGGGACTTTACGACAAGGCCATAAGGGCATATCAGCAGGCCATAAAAATCAATCCGGACAAGGCCGCACGGGCATACAACAACCTGGGAAATGTATATTTCAACCGAGATGAAAACGACGAGGCTATTAATGCCTACCGACAGGCTGCGCAAATCGATCCCTACGATGTTATGGCACACATCAACATCGGGCACGTATACTCTAAGCTGCATGATTACAAGCGCGCCGCCGAAGCATACGACGCTGCCCTGCGCATCGATCCCTACTGCGCCGAAGCCGATGAGTTCCTGCAACTGACGCGGACAATGATGTGATAAACCGCCGCCCTTCAGCCAAGCTCCATGATACACATATTTACCGCCGGCCAGAGCCGGGACATTGATGCCCTCACGATAGCCCGCGAGCCTGTATCGCCAATCGACCTCGTGGAGCGCGCCGCCAAAGCCTTTGCCGCCGAGTTTGCCGACAGATTCGACTCCACCCGCAGGGTTATAGTCTTTGCCGGACAGGGTAACAACGGGGCCGACGCCCTCGCAATAGCGCGCATCCTTGCCGCCGAACACAACTTTGCCGTCGAAGCCTACCTGCTGAACCCCACCGGCAAGCTCTCCGCCGAATGTGAAACCAACCGCCGGCGAATCCTGCAAATCAACCGCCATATACTCATAGAAGTGACCGCCGGAAACAAGTTCTATCCGCCGGAGCTGGGAGAAGGCGACATTGTTGTAGACGGACTTTTCGGCTCCGGGCTGAACCGGCCGCTTGAGGGCGGCTACGTCTCTGTGGTGAAGTACATCAATGCCTCGGCTGCCACCGTCGTTTCGGTCGATATTCCGTCCGGCCTCTTCGGCGAAGACAACTCGGGCAATAACCCGGAGGCTATCATACGTTCGGACCTGACCCTGGCCTTCGGATGCCCCAGCTTGGTTTTCCTGCTGGCCGAATCTGCTCCGTACGTCAGGAAATGGAAGGTTCTCGACATAGGTTGGCAAGATGCCTCCGACACTGTTCAAACCGCCTTAAGGCTTATAGAGGAGGAGGATGCGGCCCGGCTGCTGCGCCCCCGGATGCGCTTTGCGCACAAGGGGAACTTCGGCCATGGCCTCTTAGTTGCAGGGAGCAGGGGCAAGATTGGAGCGGCCGTGCTTGCGGCCGGGGCATGCCTGCGGGCGGGAGCCGGACTGATTACGGTGCACCTCCCGGCCTGCGGCGAGACTGTTTTGCATACGGCTTTCCCCGAGGCTATGATTAGCCCGGATGATAAGGCCGGGCACGTCGGCGCCTCGGAGATTGACGGGGCTGCCTTCTCGGCTATATGCGTCGGGCCCGGAATCGGCATGCATCCCGATACGGCTCAGGCGCTTGAGAGCCTGCTTGGAGGCAACCGACCTGTGGTGCTCGACGCCGATGCGCTTAACATCATAGCCGCGCACGGAGATCTGATGTCGCGCGTGCCGGCTCGCAGCATACTCACGCCGCATCCCAAGGAATTCGATCGCCTCGCCGGCAGCGAGAGCAATAACGGCTACGAGCGCCTGCAAAAAGCTATGGCCTTTGCCGTTGAACACTCCGTTATACTGGTTCTGAAGGGAGCCTACACGGCTGTTTGCCTGCCCGACGGACAGGTACGATTCAACAGCAGCGGCAATCCCGGCATGGCCACCGCCGGAAGCGGCGACGTCCTGGCCGGACTGCTGTTAGGCTTGCTTTGCACGGGATACAGTCCTGAAGATGCAGCCACGCTCGGTGTGTTCCTGCACGGCATGGCCGGCGACCTCGCAGCTGCATCTTCGGGCGAAGAAGCTATGATAGCTTCGGATATAATCAATCACATAGGGAAAGCCTTCAGGCTGCTGAAGAATTAGGCCTTCAGCACCAGCAGGCTGTAATTCTTCTTCCCCTTCTGCACCAGGATATATTTGTCGTTCAGTAGATAGGATGCATCAATGACCGCATCGCTATCGCTCAGCCTTTCCTTATTTATACTCAGGCCTCCGCTCTGAACCATCTTGCGCATCTCGCCTTTGGAGGGGAATACGGCCGCGCGCTCCGTGAGCAGCTCTATGGCCTTCAGCCCGCCTCCGAAAGTTGCAAGCGGAATCTCGAAGCGCGGAATACCGTCGAGCACCGACAGCAGGGTATCCTCATTAAGCCTTCGGAGAATGTCGGAAGTAGACGAGCCGAACAGAATTCCCGAAGCCTCTACCGCCGTTTCATAGTCGGCTGCCGAATGAACCATGACGGTTATCTCCTTTGCCAGCTGCTTCTGGAGCGGTCGGAGATGGGGCGCGGCGGCTTGCTCGGCCTCCAGCGCCTCTATGGTCGGGCGATCCAGGGCGGTGAAGATGCGAATGTAGCCGGCTGCATCGGCATCGCTCACGTTGAGCCAGAACTGGTAGAACTTGTAGGGCGACGTATATCGCGGATCGAGCCACACGTTGCCCGCCTCCGTCTTACCGAACTTGGTGCCGTCGGCCTTGGTTATAAGCGGACAGACTAAGGCGAAAGCCTCGCCGCCTTCCATACGCCGGATGAGCTCCGAGCCCGTGGTGATATTGCCCCACTGGTCCGATCCTCCCATCTGCAGCCGGCAGTTCTCGTGCCGGTAGAGGTGCAGGAAGTCGTATCCCTGGAGCAGCTGGTAGGAAAACTCCGTGAACGACATTCCGACGCTCGACTCGTTGCTCAGCCGCTTCTTCACCGAATCCTTAGCCATCATATAATTAACCGTAAGGTGCTTGCCGACGTCGCGGATAAAATTGAGGAAGGAATAGTTCTTCATCCAGTCGTAGTTGTTCACCATCTTGGCGGCATTGGGAGCGGCCGAATCGAAATCGAGGAACTTGGCGAGCTGCCGGCCTATACATTCCTGGTATCGCCTCAGGGTTTCCTCGTCGAGCAGGTTGCGCTCGGCCGACTTCATCGACGGATCGCCAATCATGCCCGTAGCTCCTCCGATAAGCGCAATCGGCCTGTGGCCCGCCCGCTGAAAATGCCTCAGCATCATCACGCCTACTAAGTGTCCTATGTGCAGCGAGTCGGCCGTGGGATCGAAACCTATGTAGGCCGACGTCATTCCCTTCAGTAAATACTCCTCCGTTCCGGGCATCATATCGTGAATCATGCCCCGCCATTTAAGCTCTTCTGTAAAATTAACTTGGTTCATTGTATATAATTAAATAATTGTGCCGCGCAAAGATAAGGCTTAGCTGTTTAATTGAAAATCGAAGCTTTCCGGCCGCCGGAACTTCGCGGTTCCGGCTCCAAGATTCCTGACGGGAGGCCGGATACACGAATATCCGGCTCCAAGATTCCAGACGGGAGGCCGGATACACGAATATCCGCCTCCAAATTCTTTGCGGGACGCCGGATACACGAATATCCGGCCCCAGGATTCCAGACGGGATGCCGGATACACGAATATCCGGCTCCAGGATTCCTGTCGGGAGGCCGGATACACGAATATCCGGCCCCAGGATTCCAGACGGGAGGCCGGATACACGAATATCCGGCTCCAGGATTCCTGTCGGGAGGCCGGATACACGAATATCCGGCTCCAGGATTCCTGACGGGAGGCCGGATACACGTGTATCCGGCTCCAAGATTCCTGACGGGACGCCGGATACACGAATATCCGGCTCCAAGATTCCTGGCGGGATGCCGGATACACGTGTATCCGCTGCCGGATTTCTTCTTTCACACGATAAAAATGCCGGCAACAGGGGAGTTGTTGCCGGCAAATTGTAGGCTTGGCGGCCGCGAAGGTTCAAGCTTCCGGCTGCTGCTTGTGGGGGATTACTCTATGGTTAAAGTATAAGCATACTTGTACTCCTTGGCGGTGAAGCGATATTTGTCGAGAGGCTTGGCGCCCCAGGAATCGGTTCCGGCAAGGCCGCGCTGGAAGAGGTCGACGCTGAGGACTACCTCCTTGCGCGGAATGATGTCCGACCAGTGCTGCTGCTTTTTGGTGAGGCCGGGATCCAGGTCTTCGGGATAATTGTTGAGGGCGCTGACCGATAGCGGCTGGGCTCCGTCAATCCTGATTCCGCTGCCGGAGGCATTGCGCAGGCTGAGCCAGCGGACGTCGGTTTTGTTGCCGGTTTCCTGCGGACGGTAGTAGGGATAGGCCTGCTCGGCCACTTTCCCGCTCCAGATGCCCATGAAGGCGTCGCCGTTTCGGTCTACGTAGTTCTCCCACGGCCCGCGACCGTACCAGCTGAAGTTGTCGTATTCGGCGCCGAGCGACATTATCATGCCGAAGCGCATCATTTCGGGGAGGTCGTCGGACAGGGCGCGATAGCGGGCCTCCACCGTGAGGCTGCCGTTGGCGTTCACCCTGTACCTCAGGTCGACGGAGGCTTCTATGCCGCGCAGCTTGCCGGTATAGTCGAGCGTAACGGCGTTGTTTTTCTCCTCTGCTCCGCGGAATGTGTATATGATGTTATGTGATGCGGCGTCCCAGAGCTTGAGGTTGGAGGGCTCGTTGCTGCCGAAGTCGTTGTCGGTAGGGGCGCGCCAGAAGTTGAAGCGAGGCATGCGGCTGAGCACGTTGGCGTCGCCCTTCCTGATAGCTATCAGAGTGCCTCCGGGCCCGCGGCGCTGGAATCCGCGCTGGGCGAGGTCGGAAAACATATAGGTCACGCCGCCGGCCTTAACGGTGAGGCGTTCGCGATCAAATTCGGGCTTGGCAAGGGCGCTGTTGTCGGCCGAGGCGAAGTAATTATTCACCGGGAAGGCAAATTCCTCCTTGGCTGCTTCATATCCGGCAGGAAGAAACTCGGTGGCCTTTGTGGTATATGCAAACAGCTGGAGGAAATATTCGGTTCCTGCTTCGGCAGGCAATGCGGGCAGCGGGAGCTTCACGTCTTTCAGGCTGCCGGCGGGCAGGGATACTTCGAACGGGCCTTCGGCAAAGGGCTGTCCGTTCTTCAATATCCTCCATTTGAAGGTATAGTTATCCTTCCCGATAGCAGTAAAATTGAAATCGTTGGCAACGCTTATCAGTCCGCCTGCCACGTCTTTGTTTTTGAAAAGTATGTTTTGATATACCTTCTTCACAATGTGAGTGTGGGGGAGGTATTGCTGGTCGGGGCTGACGATGCCGTCCATGCAGAAGTTGCCGTCGTTGGGGTAGTTCCATCCGCCGAGGTCGCCGCCATAGGCCCAGTACGAGCGTCCTTGCTCGTCGCGAGCGGGGAAGCCGTGGTTGTACCATTCCCAGATGAATCCGCCCTGCATGTTTTTAGAGCTGCGCATCACGTCCCAGTATTCCTGCATGTTGCCCATGCTGTTGCCCATGGCGTGGGCATATTCGCAGAGTACGAAGGGCCGGCCGAGGTCGAGCTCGGCGTCGCGCTGCATGGAGGCGAGGCTGGAGTACATCGGGCAGATGATGTCGGTGTTGGCTTCTCGTCCGGCGCGTTCGTACTGCACGGGCCGGCTCTTGTCGCGAGCCTTTATCCATGCGTAGGTGGCCTTGAAGGCTGTGCCGTTGCCGGCTTCGTTGCCGAGCGACCAGATGACGACCGAGGGATGGTTCTTGTCGCGCTCCACGAGCCTTACGGCCCTGTCGAGGTGGGCGGCCTGCCACTGTGGGAAGTTGGCGGGATTCTCCGGGCCGTACCCCATTCCGTGCGATTCCAGGTTGGCTTCGTCAACGAGGTATATGCCGTATTCATCGCAGAGGTCGTACCACAGAGTTTGCTGCGGATAATGCGAGGTACGCACGGCGTTTATGTTGAGCTCCTTCATCAGCTTCAGGTTGCGCATCATGGTTTCGCGCGATACTACCTGCCCGGTATTGGTGTCGAACTCGTGGAGGTTGACGCCTTTGAAATATATTTTCTTGCCGTTGATGAAGAACTGTCCGTCTTTGATTTCCACTTTACGGAAACCTATGCGAGCGGAGGTGGCCTCAATAACGTCGCCCTTTGAATTTTGGAGGGATATAATTAATGTATAGAGATTGGGCGCCTCGGCCGACCATTTTTCGGGATTGCCTATGGTTCCGCTGAAGACGGCTTCGGTGATGTTGGCGGCCGAGAGGGCTATCTTCTTAGTTTGGCTTGCGACTTTCTTCTGCGCCTTGTCGAGTATGAGCATTTGCAGCTGCACGTTTTCCGCTTCGGCTGCATAGTTCCTGATTTTTACGTCGACGGAGTAGATGCCGTTTTTGTAGGCGGCGTCGAGGTCGGGATGTGCAAAGAAGTCGAGTATCCTGCTTTGCGCCGTGCTGTACAGGTAGACGTTGCGGATGATGCCGCCCATCCTCCACATATCCTGATCTTCGAGATAGTATCCGTCGCTGAACTTGTGCACCTCGCAGGCAAGCGTATTATTTCCGGGACGGATGTACGGTGTGATGTCAAACTCGGCAGGGCTCTTGGAGTTTTGCGTGTATCCCACTTTCTTGCCGTTCACCCAAACGTACATGGAGTTTGTGCCGGCCTCGAAGTGCAGGAACACCCGGCGTCCGCTCCAGCTTTCGGGTATGCCGAACTGATGCCGATAGGCTCCTGTGGGCGAGTCGTTGCGGTCGATTAGCGGGATGTCGGCTTTGAATCCGTATCCTATATTAACGTAGAAGGGCAATCCGTATCCGTTGAACTCCCAGCATCCCGGTACGGGAATCTCCTTCCAGCTGCCTGCGTTGTAATTTTCCTCGTAGAATCCGGCGGGCACGTCGGCAATCTTGGCCGACCATTTGAACTTCCAGTTCCCGTTGAGGAGCTTGAAGTAGGGCGATTCTTGCGGATTGTTTGCTATTGCGGCTGCCTGCGAAGGGTAGGGAATGGCGGTTGCCCTTGTTTCTTCTTTGTTGACGGCAAATACTTCGGGGTTTTCCCAGTCGGGGATCTGGCTTTGCGCTAAAGCGCATACGCTTGTAAGAAGCGCAATGATTAAGAATCTTGTTTTCATGTTGAGTTGCGATTTTAATTACGATAATAGTGGATTTAATGTTACGGGGTCGATGCGGCAAAGATAACATATATAATATGTATCCCTCCGTCCCGCCTCAATCCGGATCCTGCTGCTCGTTGTGCAGATACATAAAGTGCTTTTCGGCCAGCACATGCCTTGGGTCTATTTCCAGAGCCCTTTTGTAGGATTCGAGCGCCTGGGGGAAGTTGTGAATAGCATAGTATGAGTTTCCGGCAACAACGTGAGCTTCCACAAGCCGCGGATTCAATTCCAGAGCCATTTCGCAGGCATGCAGCGCTTCCATATAATCCTTTTGGGCGAACATGGCATTGCCGAGTATGGCATAAAGTTTTTCGTCGTTCGGACTTAGTTCGAGGGCTCTCCGGCAAGTAGAGATAGCCGATTCATAGCGTTCGTCGGCTATGTATGCGTTAGCCTGAATGGCATAAATGTCGGGGTTATTTGCGTCCAGATGTATGGCCTGCCTGTATATTTCGACTGCCTGCGCGGCGTTTCCTTGCTGGAGATAAACATTGCCGAGCGCGGTATAAGCTTCGACGTAATCCGGCTGCAGCCTGATAGCCTGCTCAAGAGGTTTTACGGCCGATTGATAGTCCTGGCAAGCCACATAAGCAAGCCCAAGCATTAGCGATGCTTCAACATGCCGGTCGTTGATTTGAATTGCTTTCTCCAGCATTTCGACGGCGCTTTTATTTAATCCATTCTTCAGATAAGCTTTCCCCAGATGATAGTATGCATCGTCGTTTTTGGGGTCGAATACAACGTTGAACTCGAAGTATTCAATGGCTTTTGCATAGTCGTTTTGCAGGAAATAAATTTCTCCGAGATGATAGTAAGCGGCGCTGTAATGCGGATCAAGGCTAATCACCTGTTTGAAAGCCTCGATGGCCGGCGTAAAATCATTGCGCATGGCATAAAACTTGCCTTTCAGGAAGTATGCATCCGTGCGATTACTGTCCAACATTATAGCTTGTTCGATTACCTGAAGCGTTTTCTCGTCGTCGTTTTCGCGGGATGAATCCTCTTGGAAGGTTGAATTAAATCGGCTGGTGCCATCAACTGCAACGAGGCCGGGATGCCTGCGCTGGAGTACAATTTCGGTAAGCATAAATGCGATGATTCCAAGTATCGCAAATTCAAAAAACATCAATGCAAAAGTGTCCATATTTGTTATCATTCTTTGGTTTTTGATTGAGGCCGCAAGTTATATATTTTCCGGTTAAATGCAGCAAGTTTCATAGCATTAATCTGAAAATTCCTACTGTTTGTCATTATGAATACCTGTGAAGATATAGGCAAACGGGATATTTCGACGGATTTGGCAGCAACCGCAGCTCATTTTCCTCCGGAAAAACGCACACATACTTCTCCTGATTGAAACATCTGCGGGGAGCAGTAAAGTCTGATATAAGGGCTCCCATTTCGGCTAAGGGCAGAGCATTTCTTCAGCCTTATTTGTTGCTGAACCCTGGCGGCATTTCCGGCTTTTTGAGGCATTATAAGCAGCTTCCGAAAACTAACAATGATAGCCTTTGCTGCCGGGGCAAGCTTTATTTTGCGGCTAATAGATCTTTCGGGAGGGCTTAAGCCCGGTCGCCAACATTGTCGAAAGCATGATCGAGCAAGTCGATCGCGCCGCCAACATTGTCGAAAGCATGATCGAGCAAGTCGATCACGCCGCCAACATTGTCGAAAGCATGATCGAGCAAGTCGATCGCGCCGCCAACATTGTCGAAAGCTTGATCGAGCTGCTCGATCGCGCCGCCAACATTGTCGAAAGCTTGATCGAGCAAGTCGATCACGCCGCCAACATTGTCGAAAGCATGATCGAGCAAGTCGATCACGCCGCCAACATTGTCGAAAGCTTGATCGAGCTGCTCGATCGCGCCGCCAACATTGTTGAAAGCTTGATCGAGCTGCTCGATCGCGCCGCCAACATTGTCGAAAGCTCTCTCATCCCTCCGCCTTGGCCGCGTAGGTCCGGCGGTAGAGGAATGCGGCAAGCTCGTCGTCGTCCGCGATGGAGCTTATGGTATCTGCAGAAATGGGTGCGCCAAGGTGAACGTTAGCGGTCTTGCCGTGCTTGTTGAACACTTCTGCGGGGATTCGGAGCGTGCGGATGCGCCAGCTTATCTTGCCGAGAATATAGAAGAAGCAGGAGTTGCGGAAGTCGAAATAGACCGGGATTACAGGCGCATGCGACTTGCGAATCAGCCGAATCACGTTGCGCGTCCATGGCAGGTCGCGAACCTCTCTCATACGCTTATGCCCGAAGGAAATGGCGCCGGCCGGGAAAAATCCCATGGGATGGCCCTCGCTGAGGTGCTCGAGCGAGGCGCGGATGCCGTTAACGTTGCGTATGTCGGGGCCCTGATTGCCGGAATTGGGATTAACGGAAATGAAATTGTCCTTCATGGCCCATATATTCGACAGCAGGCCGTTGACCATTACTCGGAAATCCGGGCGCCTTGAAGCAAATATGTCGATCAGGATAATACCGTCGAGCGAGCCGATCGGATGATTGGAAACGGTCACGAACGAGCCTGCGGGCAATTCGTCGAGATACCCGGCATTATGTATTTTGTATGAAACCTCTATTAAAGGATCGCTAAGCAGAGCCGATGTAAATTCCGCACCTTTCAGATGACAACTGTTGGCATGAACCCGGTTTACTTTGTCTACACTCAAGAATCTAATAATCGCATTTCCCACATAAACGCCCATCTTGCTTTTGAACAGAGGTGAAAAATCCTGCAAGAAGGTTATATCTAAAACATCTGTCTTCATGCCGCAAAATTATGCAATTTTTGCACACATGCGTTCATGTTTATTAATAGCCGTTATTAAAACGATGTTAAGAATTATAGTCTCATATAGCAAGTACATCCATACGTAGTCCGACAAAACGATGGCAAACAGCGCTATGCTCCGCCCGTTAAATGTCATCAGGTCGATTACCCTCATAATCTTCTTGCTTTGCTTGCGGAACGTGAGCCGTATGTTGTTCGGAATATCTTCGCCGTAACGTTGCCGGAGAGTTCTCAGCATAGTTTGCAGCTGCGGAGTAACCGACTCCTGGAGTTTTGTATAGTATTTATAGGCCTCGTAAAATAGCCTCTGCAAGCCGAAGCCGGTTGCAGCGCCGGAACGTTTCACCTGCTCCGCCGACTGAAAGTCCGTGCCTTTCTCGCCGCCTATAAAGAAAAGGTGCAGGGTTTTATAATAGTCCGTCACGTTGGACTGTACAAGGTGCGACAATCCGGAAATGACGGCGGGTAAGAAAAACCAGTAACTGCCGTATTGCAACGACAGCCGCATCGCAAGCCCCACGTATATGGCGATGAACCATATATCGCCCGCCACGCCGTCGAGGATGCGCCCCAGCGTCGTTTTCTTTCCCGTTAGCCGTGCAAGCTGTCCGTCGACGCAGTCGAGTATGTTGGCAATTACCAGCACCAGAATCCCCCACATATTGCTTATCCTGTCGGGCATATAAAAGAAATATCCCGCCGATGCGCCTACGAATATGGAAACAACCGTCACCACATTAGGCGTTACTCCCAAAGGCTGCAACATCCGCGTAACAACATAGCCGATAGGACGATAAAACATCAAGTCTATGATATTCTCCGTTTCTACGGATTTGAGCGAAGCTATATATCCCGACGATTTCATCCCTTTTCAGCGATATGAATAACCTCCGTCGGCAGGAATGACGGAGCCGTTAAGATATGGATGCTCAATGGCCGTGAGATAGAGCTCTGCAATTTCCTCGGGACTGCAAAAGCGCCGGAGGGCAATTTTATCGGCTATACTTGCCCGCAGAGCTTCCGGCTTGCTTTTCTGCCAATCGGTATCCACAAATCCGGGAGCGATGGCATTCACTCTAATCTTGTAGGGCGCAAGAAACTTTACGAGATTTTGCGTCAGGGCGTGAACCGCACTCTTGCCGACCCCGTAGGCCAGCGATACCGAATGAGGATGCACTCCCATAGACGAGCCCGTGAAGACCACACTTCCGCCGTGCCGCAGCAGCTCCTCGGCCAGCATCCGCTGCAACAAAAAGACCGGGAAATGGACATTGCCGAAGAAGACCCTCTCCCATTCCGCCGGACAAATCGTTTCGAAGGGCTCGCGATAAGTCAGCCCGGCATTGAATATCACGGCGTCAACCGTCCATGCCATCTCCCGCAAAGCGGCTGTAATCTTGCCGACGCTTTCCGGTGCTCCCACATCTGCCCGGAGCAGTGCAACCTCAGCCGCAGATGCATCGAGCAATTTCTGTCGGGCGACGGCCGCCGCAGACTCGTCGGTTGCATACGTGAGCAGCAAATCGTAGCCCGCACGCGCCATAACCGAGGCCACGGCCAGTCCTATGCCCTTCGTTCCGCCTGTAATAAGAATATGTTTCCTTCCGCTATTATTCATTTTGCTTGTTTATAGGACCAAATGTGGGCTTCTCCTTCCGCCGCAGAGATAGTTGCTCCTCATAAGAATCGTGTATTGTTTTCCTCAGGTTTGATGATGAAACCCCTGTTCCGTACGGAAAATAAAAGACCTTCACCCCGAGGGGCTCCAGATAATCGTACTTTTTATACCAGTCGTCGCCCACAACGAAGGCGTCAATGTTCAGTTTCTTCACCAAATCCGTATGATCAAGCGAATGTTGAGGTATCACGATGTCGGGAGTTTTCAGCGCTTCAATAATCTGGAGGCGCTCGTGAAAAGGAATAATCGGCTTCGGCTTGTACGAGGCAACGAGCTCATCAGTGCTCACTCCCACGATTAGAATGTCGGCCAGACTGCG
Source organism: Tannerellaceae bacterium (assembly GCA_031280435.1). Classification (GTDB taxonomy): domain Bacteria; phylum Bacteroidota; class Bacteroidia; order Bacteroidales; family Tannerellaceae; genus DFXE01. The sequence goes on from JAITGS010000116.1 coordinate 41,677, forward strand.
GGCATAATTAATCATCCTCAAATGATTATAATGAAACATATCAAATGTGCCCGATGTATATACTATGGTTTTCTCTTTAAACATGTAAAGCTTTATTTTTTTGTTGCTTGCAAACATACGCAAAATTGAATTACAATTCACGAATCATTTCTTAATTGTTTTTAGATATGGCCTTCACTTCGGTTCCATGGCGTGGTTCAAAAGCCTGTCCCGAAAAAAGTCAGCGCTCTGTAACCCTATAAAATGTGTCAAAAGGAATTTCCGCCTGCCCAAACAGGTCATTCCCGCGAAGGCGGGAATCTCCGATCGAGAGCTGGGACGATTGTATGTGTTTTTATATGATACAAATACATTCGTCCCGTTTTTCGATCGGAGATTGACTGCGTCGATTCTCGCAAGCTTAAAGCTTGCTTCGAATTCCCGCCTTCGCGGGAATGACCTATTGTTCGAGCGTGAAGGGCTTTTGACACCCCTACGGGGCCTGGGCCTTGCAGGCGATGCATCAAAAGCCCTTCACTGTGAGTTATCGGCAGGCCCGAAAAAACGATTTGGCCCCACCGATAAACTCATTTGAGCCCCAAAAAAGTTTTGGAGCCACCGATAAACTCATTTGAGCCCCAAAAAACGATTTGGCCCCACCGATAAACTCATTTGAGCCCCAAAAAAGTTTTGGCTCCACCGATAAACTCAGTTGAGCCTGGAAAAAGTTCTGGGCCCACCGATAAACTCGGTTGAGCCCAAAAAAACGATTTGGAGCCACCGATAAACTAGGTTGAGGCAAAAAAAACGATTTGGAGCCACCGATAAACTAGGTTGAGGCAAAACAGGCCTTTTCGGGGCAATTTGAGCTTATCGGTGATGATAAAAAAGAGTTTTGAGAGGAAATCGGTCTCTCATTCGCCCCAAAAAATTTTTTTTGCGACAATGTGGCAGCCCGTTTTGCCTCAAAAAACTTTTTTGAGGACAATGTGACATATCATTTCTTCCAAAAAAATGATTTTGCCTCAATCTAGTTTATCGGTGGCTCCAAATCGTTTTTTTGGGCCTACCGATAAACTCAGTTGAGCCCCGGAAAAAAATTTGGGCCCACCGATAAACTCAGTTGAGCCCAGGAAAAGTTTTGGGCTCACCGATAAACTCACTTGAGGCGGAAAAAAGTTTTGGGCTCACCGATAAATCACAGTGAAGGGCTTTTGACATATTCAGCCCCTTATTTGGGCAGGCGGGAGTGATTTTTTGAACACGTTCTGCTTGGGCAGGCGGCAACTCCTTTTTGCAGGGCGCTACATATATATATATGTGTGCCGCGATTGGCTTGCGCCTCCGATGCTCATTTAGCCGTTCGTTATTTCTATTTTTGCCTCATGAACTTTCCCCGTCAATTTACAGAAGCAGCAAAGGCCCTTTTGGGCAGTGAGTACGATCGGTTTGAGGATGCCCTGCGGGACAGGCCTCCGACCGCCATCAGGCTGAACCCCCGGAAAGGCGCCGCTCCGCCGCCTGAGGCCGAGCCCGTGCCCTGGTGCTCAACGGGCTATTATTTGCCGGAGCGCCTTCGGTTTACTTTCGACCCCGCCTTTCATGCCGGAGCCTACTACGTGCAGGAGGCGGCATCCATGTTCGTTGCCCGGGCGGTGCAGGCGCGGGTAGAGGGCCCGGTCAGATGCCTCGACCTCTGCGCGGCGCCGGGTGGGAAGGCCACCCTGCTTAGCTCAGTCCTCCCGGAGGGAAGCCTGCTGCTTTGCAACGAGGCTATCCGAAGCCGCGTAGGAGCGCTGACGGAGAATATAACCAAGTGGGGGCATACAGGCTCTGTTGTCTGCAATAACGATCCGGCCGAGCTGGGCAGGCTGGGGCCCTTCTTCGACATCATCCTTGCCGACATGCCCTGCTCCGGCGAAGGCATGTTCCGTAAGTATCCCAGGAGCATAGACTCGTGGAGCCCCGATGCCGTTCGCCTCTGCGCCGCCCGTCAGCGCAGGATCTTTGCCGACGCATGGGCGGCGCTGCGTCCCGGAGGCCTCTTCATATACAGCACATGCACCTTCAATGCGCAGGAGAATGAGGAGAACGTCCGCTTCTTCATGGAGGAAACCGGCTCCGAAGCCCTGCCTGTGCCTGTTGAGGACGGCTGGGGCATAAGCGGCAATCTGCGGTACGACTTCCCCGTCTATCGCTTCCTCCCTCACAGAACCCGCGGCGAGGGCTTCTTCCTTGCCATGCTGCGCAAGCCGGGCTCCGAGCCGCCTCTGCGGGTAGGGGCCCGTAAGCGCGAAAGGCGGCAGGCGGCCGTCCCTTCGCAGGCCGCAGGCCGTCTCATCAGCCCTGAGGATTTTGAGCTTGAGATGAAGGAGGGCACAGTGAGAGCCCTGCCGCGCGTCCATGCCGACGAGCTTGCCTTTCTTGCGAGCCGCCTGCGCATCTCTTCGGCCGGCATCTGCCTCGGAGAGCTCAGGGGGAAGGACTTTGCCCCGACGCAGGCCCTTGCGATGAGCACTGCCCTGAACCGCCGGGCATTCCCTGTCATAGAGGTCGACCGCGCCGTGGCCATAGCCTATCTCCGCAGGGAATCCCTACTGCTGCCGGACTGTCCTGCCGGATATGTTTTGCTGACTCACGGAGGCCAGGCCCTGGGATTCGGCAAGCAGCTCGGCTCGCGGCTCAACAACCTGTATCCTCCGGAATGGCGAATCAGGCAGGACAGGCCCGCGGAGGATTGATGCCGAAGTGGCTTCGACCGGCCGGCAGGGCAAAAAAAGATCCGCCTGAAGTCCTTTTTATTCGGAGGCTTCAGGCGGATCTTTTTTTTACAGAGATGCCGTGCCGGTCGGCAGAGCCTTGGGCGAGGCTACTTACTGGTTGGCGATGACCTCGTCTATCTTCAGGAAGGCCTTCACGGTGGCTGCGCTTGCATCGTTTGCGGCGCCAAGTTGCCTTGCTCCCATCATGAAGGTCAGGATGTAGGCCGTCTGGCTGCTTGCTTCGTAGGAAATCCACATATAGGAGCGATGCTCCGGAGCGCTGCTATAATAGACGTCAGGGTCTCCCCAGGCTGCGTCATTGCCGGAGGATTGCTCCACGGTAGAAGCGCTGTTGCCCTGATTCGCCTGACTGTTATTATTTCCGCTCCATTTACCCGTCTGCAATATGAGCGAGTTATTTGAAAGCCCGTCTACGGCGCTAGTCCATCCGAAGACCGAACTCCACATTATTGTTTGCTCTATTGATGTATTGTTCCGTATCTGCAAGTCGGCATTTGCCAGATTCTGCCCGTTGCGAATAAATACGCGGACGGAGAATTTGCCGTCAGGCGTAGTAACGAACCGGTGGTATCCGTTTGCTCCATCGCTGGTTTTGAGCAGCGGGCCTACGGTGGCTTTGGTTCGGACGGTGGCGTCTACATTGTCGCCTACCGTCACGGCGCATACCGAGCCTGCATTGAAAGGCACCAGGGCTTTCGCCAGCAGTATGGTAGTAGCGGTGGGCGAGGTCACGGTGGGGGTGCCGGTTACGCTGAATACCAGCTCGCCGTTGCCGTTCTCCAGCCGGCCGTCCTGCAGGCGGAAGGTGAGTCCGTTGGCGGTTATGCTGGCACCTCCGGTGTAGCGTCCGCCGTTGCCTCCGGTGTATGGCACCCGCAGAAGTCCCGAATAAGCTATGCCGCTGGTATACTGCGCCGGCGACAGTATGGCGGAGCCGCAATTGAAGGAGGTGAAGCTGGGCTGTATGGCAACGTTGTTGTCCATCGTTTTCCATTCGCTGCCGTTCCAGAAGAGGAAGCCCTCAACGGAGTAGGATGCATGCTTGCCTGTGTTGTAAACCATGAGGCCTGGCTCCGGATTGGGCACGGTGGTGCGGTCGGTTCGGCTCGAGAGCGTCACCTTGGGCAGCATGAAGCCCTTATTGGATGAGGCCACCTTGAGCAATGTCGACGAGCCGGCCACGGCGCCTATCCTCACCGAGTCGACGCCGTTCACGAACGACAGGGCGTAGGGCTGCGCGGGCGTTCCGGTGGCTACAACCGTATTGGCGCCGAGGACGCCGCCAAGGCCTATTTCGCCTGCCGAGGCATTGTAGAGCCCGTTCACTCCCGTGGCGCCGCCCATAGTGGTCCAGGCCTGGCCCGTCCACACGTAGATGCCTTCGACAAAAGGCGCCGTAGTGTTAACATTATAAACCGTCAGGCCGGCATGCTGAGCGTCGAGCGCAGCCTTGTTCTGGCTGTAAGCCGCCGTGGCCCCCGACGTCGGCTGGTCGGGGTTGGTCAGGAACATGGGATAGAGGTTGCTTGTACTTGAGAGGAACACCCTTGGCAGGCTGAGCCCTCCGAATGCATTGCGGCCCTTGGTTTGTACGCCGTCCACTTCCTTAATCTGCAATAAAGCTCCGGGCTGAGGCGGTTCGGACGAACCTACCGTCACCTGCGAATATGCGCTGAGGCATATTAACGCGAAAACTGCTGTTGTGAAAACTACTTTAGGATTCATTGAATTTGTACTGATTGGTATTTATTAATACGTTTATTTGATAGTGATGCAAAGATATAAGTCTTATCTTTTCGAACAAAAAGCTTTTTACAAATTGGTAACACAAAGATGAAAATCGCCAAGCATTTGGGCTGAGATAACGATATTCGAGCCTTCAGGCTGCCGCGCCTGTCGTTTTTTTGGGGGGATGAGGGGGGCGAAAAAAATAATGCCCGCCTGCCCATACGGCCTGCGATATGTAGAGACGCGATGCATCGCGTCTCTACGCACGACGCCCCGCATCGCCCCCGCACAACCCCCTCCGCCCGCGCCTGTGTTTGTTTCGGAAGGATAATACCTATATTTGCCCAGATTCATTACTAACAAATTTTCCCGAATATCATGTACAAAAGAATACTTCTTAAACTTAGCGGAGAATCTCTGGCGGGCTCGAAGGGGCAGGGGATTGATGAACAGCGGCTGGCGGAATATGCGATGCAGATTCGCGAGCTCGTGGAGGACATGGGCGTTGAAGTGAGCGTCGTAATAGGCGGCGGCAACTTTTTCCGCGGACTGAGCGGCGCCGGCAAGGGCTTCGACCGCGTCCGGGGCGATCAGATGGGCATGCTGGCTACCGCCATGAACAGCCTCGCCCTCTGCTCGGCGCTCGAGAACATTGGCGCTAAGGCCAAGGCCCTCACCGCCGTGCGAATGGAGCCAATAGGCGAGTTCTACAACAAATGGAGGGCCATTGAGCTGATGAGGCGGCAGTACGTCGTGGTACTGGCATGCGGAACAGGGAACCCCTTCTTCACAACCGACAGCGGTGCGGCCCTGCGGGGAGTGGAGCTCGAAGCCGACGCCATGCTCAAAGGAACGCGAGTGGACGGCATCTACACCGCCGACCCCGAAAAAGATCCGACAGCCGTGCGCTTCGACCGCATCTCCTTCGACGAGCTTTATCGCCGGGGCCTCAAGGTGATGGACCTCACGGCCGTCACCCTCTGCCGCGAAAACAACCTCCCCGTGCAGGTCTTCCGCATGGACGAGCCCGGCAACCTTCGCAGGCTCATCGAAGGCCAACCCATAGGCACACTCGTCTCAAACTCGTAAAGAATGATTCATTTTTAAAGAAATCTGCTATCTTCGCGATCGGAATTAGATATTCCGGCGCCTGAACCGACCATGGAGGGCCGCATAATAAAACAAGCGATCATTGAAAACAGATTTGGAGGCCAAAAGTCCGGTAATCGAGGGCCAGATACACGAATATCCGGGGCCGGATCTCCGGACAGGAAGCCGGATACACGAATATCCGGGGCCGGATCTCCGGACAGGAGGCCGGATACACGAATATCCGGGGCCGGATCTCCGGACAGGAAGCCGGATACACGTGTATCCGGGGCCGGATCTCCGGACAGGAGGCCGGATACACGAATATCCGGGGCCGGATCTGCAGACAGGAAGCCGGATACACGAATATCCGGGGCCGGATCTCCGGACAGGAAGCCGGATACACGAATATCCGGGGCCGGATCTGCAGACAGGAAGCCGGATACACGTGTATCCGGGGCAAAAAAGGGACATTTTATTTAATAACATATTGTATTACTTCCCAAAAAGATAAAAAGATGAAAAAGATTACAAATTACTCAGTCCTATTGAACCATACTCGCATAGACGAGTTTGACGAATGCTGCCGGCTGCTCGACACGCGGCTCGGAGCCCTGCTGCCCGCCGCACAGGACACCATCCTCAACACGTTTTACACGCCCTTCCACACAAACTACCAGAAGGAAGAAGCCATCATGAAGCCCATCCTGGCATCGCCCCTCACACCCGTGCTGGAGCATGTAGACCGCGAACGCAAAATCGAAGTGAACGCCATTTGCCACACTATCGAGACAAACTCCAAGAACGAATTTGAGCCCGACCGCAAAGCCGCCGCCCTCAACCTCATCCCCGCCGTACATGCTTACAGAGGCATAGGACACCGCACACTCACGGGCACAACAAGCTACGAGCGCAACTTCATCTACGATGTGACGCAGCCCGAACACGCAGCCGACGTTGCCACCCTCGGACTTGCCGCACAGCTCACGCGCGCCGAAAGCCTCAACCAGCAGTTCGAAGACTACCTCCTCGAGCGAGAACACAAGTGGCAGGCACAGCATCCCGGATCCCTCAAACCGCTCAGGCGCGAAATAAGCATGGACTTCCGCAACCTGGCCGAATGTACCAACCTGCACTACCTTGCCACGGTGCTCAACGGCGCACCGAGCGCAGCCATCGAAGCCATCATAGACGAGGTAAACGACATCTTCCGGCCCTTCCGGCGCTCGCTCGCCCACCGCGGAGTGCACGGGACATCGGACTCCGACGATTATCAGAACCCGGAGAACAGCCTCCCCGAATACGACGGGCCTCTGCAAGCGCCGGACGGCAACCCCCACGTGCTCGACCCCAACGAGCATCCCGCCATGGGCGAATAAAAGGCCCTTCGGCCAACTTTTCCGATGATGAATGAAGAATGATGAATTGAGAGGTTGAACCGGATTTGCATTGTAGGGGTTCAAAATTTTTTGAACCCCTACTTGATAATAAGCCCATCCGGTTCGCAACATTTTTATTTATAATTAATCGTAGCAAAACTCCACCAACATTTTTTTACCATGAACAAAACAACAAGCCCCATTTATCGCCTCCTGCCCTATATCCTCAGCGCCCTGCTGCTGCCGGCATCCCTCACCGCCCAAACCGACATCACCGCCTTAACAGAGCTTGGCTGCACCCACAATAAACTGACAAAGCTGGATGTATCGGCGCTTAACAAGTTAACAGAGCTTCGGTGCGAAAGCAACAAACTGACGGAGCTTGATGTTTCGATGCTTAACAAGCTCGAGACGCTTAATTGCCGCAGCAATCAACTGACAGCACTTAACCTGGCAGGCTTGCCTGTAACATATTTTTCAGGCGACAGCCAGGCCCCGAAGATCGCCATGACCCGGAACGGCACAGGCGGGAAGTACGAGGCCCTCATAGCCCTGAACAGTCCCAGCTTCACGAACAAAGGCCTCGCCTACGCCAACGGCAAGCTGACGGCCTCCGGCACCTCCATAGACACCACAAGCTTCAGCGTAGAAACCGGACTTGCCGGCAAAAAGCTCGAGGGACGCCTCTACCTCACCTACGGAACAGGCTCGGCCAACGAAGCCGTCGCCCGCCCGCCCCTCAAAGCCGTAGCCGAAGGCGGAGCCCTCCTCGTCAGCGGCCTCAGACCGGGCGACGACCTGCGCGTCTACAACCTCCACGGTACACATATATATAATATAGCGGCAGTAGCAGCCGAGCAACTGCGCCTCGACCTCCCCCGCGGCATTTACATCATAGCCTCCGGCAACCGAAGGCTCAAAGCCGTGGCCAAATAGCCGGCGGCTCTGCACAAGCATCTCATTCATCATCCATAAATTATATACACAAGAAAGTGACAAGAACAATAGAAATTTGCGCCGACTCGGTTTACAGCTGCATTGAGGCCGAGGCAGGCGGAGCACATCGAGTAGAGCTCTGCGCGGCTATCCCCGAAGGCGGAACCACTCCGAGCTACGGCGAGATAAGGCTGGCCCGCGAGCTGGCATCACTGAGGATACACGTTATTATACGTCCGCGGGGAGGCGACTTCCTCTACTCCCAAAGCGAGGCGCAGGCCATGCTGTACGACATGGAGGCGGCCGTGAGCTTAGGCGTCGACGGCTTTGCGCTGGGATGCCTCCTGCCCGACGGCGAGATTGACGCGGCCCTGCTGAGGAAGCTCGTGAAGGCAGCCGGGCCCCTGGCCGTCACCTTCCACCGCGCCTTCGACGTATGCCGCGATCCCTTCCGGGCCCTCGAGCAGATTATAGACTGCGGATGCAGCCGCATACTCACCTCCGGGCAGGCCTCCGACGCCGTGCGGGGCATCCCCCTCATAGCCGAGCTCGTCCGCCGGGCCGCCGGCCGCATCATCATCATGCCCGGATGCGGCGTCCGCGAGCAAAACATAGCCCGCATAGAAGCCGAGACCGGCGCCGTAGAGTTCCATACATCCGCCCGAAGCCTGAGGCCGAGCCGCATGGAGTATCGCAATCCCGAGGCGCCCATGAGCAGCCCCGGCATACCGGAGTTCGACAGGCCCGTCACAGACCGCGAGCTCGTGGCCAAGTATCTCAAACAATCATTATAAAACAAAAGGTTCTTTATGGCAATAAGAAACATCCGGGCGAAGGCCTTGTGCCTGATGCTCGCGCTTACCGTATGGTCCATGCAAGCGCAGGAGAGGAGATTCACCGTCAGCGGCAACATACGCGACGAAGTGAATGGTGAGGATATGATAGGCGCAGCCGTCATGATTAAAGGCGAGCGCAGCGGCGCGGTGACAAACGCCTACGGCTTCTATTCCGTTAGCCTGCCTGCGGGACGGCATGTGCTGCTGGTGTCGTATGTAGGCTATGCAGCGAAGGAGATAGCCGTAGACCTCTCGGCCGACCGCCGCCTCAACATCAGCCTGCGGCCCAACGTACAGGAGCTGGGCGAGGTGGTGGTGGCAGCCGACGGCCTCAACGCCAATGTGGCCAAGGCCGAGATGAGCGTCGAGAAGCTGTCGGCGGCGACTATCAAGTCCGTGCCCGCGCTTATGGGCGAGGTCGATGTTATCAAGGCCATACAGCTGCTGCCGGGAGTGCAGTCCACCTCCGAGGGCACCTCCGGCTTCAGCGTCAGAGGCGGAGGATACGACCAGAACCTCATACTGCTCGACGAGGCCGCCGTGTACAGCGCATCGCACCTCATGGGCTTCTTCTCCGTCTTCAACAATGATGCCGTAAAGGACGTGACGCTCTACAAGGGAGACATACCCGCCTCGAACGGCGGACGCCTCGCCTCGCTGCTCGACATCAGAACCAAGGACGGCAACAGCCGGAGGTTCGCTGCAACCGGAGGAATAGGGCTAATCTCCAGCCGTCTCACACTGGAGGGGCCTCTCTCGCCCAAGGTCTCCGCAATAGTGTCGGGAAGGCGAACCTATGCCGACATGTTCCTTGCGCTGGCCGACGACGAGCGCATGAGGCAGTCCATACTCTACTTCTACGACATGAACGCCAAGATTAACTACCGCATTGACGACAACAACCGCCTCTTCCTGGCAGGATACTTCGGACGCGACAAGCTCGGCATGTCGCTCGCCGGAATGGACTTCGGCAACAAGACAGTCACCGCCCGCTGGAACCATATCTTCTCCCCAAAGCTCTTCTCCAACTTCAGCCTCATAGGCAGCATGTACGACTACTACATCAAGATGGAGCTCAACGAGCAGGTGGGACAGGAGCTCAAGTCCGGCCTCGACGACTACGGCTTCAAGGCCGACTTCAGCTACTCCCCCAGCCCCGCGCACCACATCAGGTTCGGATACCACTTCACCCACCACAGCTTCCGCCCCGGCGAGGGAGGAGGCACGGGCGAGGAATCCGTCGTAGGGCGCATCAAGTTTGCCGATCAGTTCGCCATGGAGAACGTGCTCTACTTAGCCAACGAAACCAACGCAGGCGACCACCTCAAGCTCAAGTACGGCCTGCGGTACACCGCCTTCAGCAACCTCGATAAGGGCAGGGTCATCAACAACCGGCAGCAGTTTGAGCCCCGCGCAGGCGCCACCTATATCTTCAACGACCTGCACTCGGTGAAGGCAAGCTACTCCAGAACCGCGCAGTTCGTACAGCTGGCCTCCAACTCCACGTCGGGCTCCATACTCTCGCTGTGGTTCCCCTCGTCGGCCTACGTGAAGCCGCAGAAGTGCGACCAGTATGCCCTCGGATACTTCCGCAACATGGCCGAGAACCGCTACGAGCTCTCGGCCGAGATATACTACAAAGACATGACCGACGTGGTGGACTTCCGCGACCATGCACAGCTGCTGCTGAACGACAACCTGGAAGAAGAGCTGCTCTTCGGCCGCGGATACTCCTACGGCCTCGAGCTGATGCTGCGCAAGACAAGCGGGCCCTTCAGCGGCTGGATCAGCTACACCTTCGCCAGGGGAATGAGGCAAATCAACGGCATCAACAACAACCTGTGGTACCGCTCGCCCTACGACAAGCCACACAACATCTCGATAGTAGCCTCCTACGACCTCGCCGAACGCATATCGCTTTCGGCCAACTGGGTCTACGCCGACGGCTCGCCCGTAACCTATCCCACCGGCCGGTATCAGATAGAAGGCGAGTACGTACCCATATATTCCGGCCGAAACGAGTATCGCTACCCGGCCTATCACCGCCTCGACCTCTCCGCCGTGTGGCGCCTCTCATCGCCCGGCAGCCGCCTGAAGCACGAGCTTAACCTCTCCCTCTACAATGCATACGGGAGGAAGAACGCCTGGATAATACACTTCAGGCCCGAAGACGACCGCCCCAATGTTATGTATGCCGAAAAAATATACCTCTTCACCTTCGTACCATCAATCACATGGAACTTTAGCTTTTAAAGATATGAGACCCGTACATCTATTATATATCGCCGCCATACTTGCCCTTGCCGCATGCCAGGAGAGAATCAGCCTGAGCACCGAAGACTCGGCCCCGGGCCTGGTTATCTACGGATATATCACCACCGACACCACGGCGCATGCCGTCCGCATAACGCGCTCATCAGGCTACTTTGCACAAACGCCGCCGCAGGGAATATCCGGAGCCGACGTCAGCATAGCAAGCCCGAACGCTACCTATCCGCTTTCCGAATCGCCCTCCGAGCCCGGCCTCTACCTCACGGAGCCCGACGTCTACGGCCTAACAGGCGAGAGCTATACCTTGCGGGTATCGCTCGACTTCGGAGGCAAGGGAAGGAGCGAAGACTATGAAGCCACAACAACCATCATGCCGCCGCCGGAGCTCGACTCCATAGGCTTCTCGCCCTTCACGGCGCACGACCGCATCATACAGGTGATGGTATGGGGACGAATGCCGCAAACCACAGACGTCAACTACTTCAGCAGCTACCTCTACATCAACGGACGGCTATACAACGACTCCCTCAGCCGCATCAGGCTAAACAACGACCGCTTCCTCATCGCCGGGCGCGAAATCAAGGCCATGCCGCTCTTCTTCCTCAACCAGGATCGCAACCGAAGCAAGCTCTCGGCAGGCGATACCGTCAGCGTGCAGCTCGACGGCATACCCGGCGACTACTCCGCCTTCCTGTATAACGCACAGGGAGAAACGCAGGGATCGAACCCCATTTTCGACGGCCCGCCTGCCAATGTGCCGAGCAACATCCGCAGCCTCGCCGCCGGCTCCTCCACACTCGTGCTGGGCTTCTTCGGCAGCCGCTCCAAGAGCATCGGAAGCGTGGTGTACGAGTAAGCCCTCCGGCTCAGCATTTTTTTTCGGGGATAATATGGCGCAGCTTTGATTTTGCCGACAGCAGGCTCGGAGCAGTGTCGGCGATAAATAGCCGGCGCCATTGCCATAGCGTCAACGGCTCGCGATAAATATCGGAAGCCGTTGAATTGAGTTTAATGGCTCGCGATAATTATCGGAAGGCATCGACATACGATAAATATTAAGGGCTTACGTCCCCTGCGATGCCTGACTGCCTTGCACGGATGCACCCATATAATTGTCTATGCCTGAACGCAGGGGCTTGGCGGAGAGCCGCAGCGGGCGCTGCCTCGGTTTTATCTACGCCAAAAAAATTTATGAGGCTTTTTCTTATCTTTGCTTTTATAAGAAAAAAATTCAAATGAACAGAACAGAGTAAATCTTATGCACTCCCTTCAAACCAACAATCAAGCCATTCTTAAATTAGTCGACGCATGGACGCCGCGGCTCATGGGGCTGACCAACGACGTTATCAACCGAATCAGCCATCATCACTGGACTGTCAGGGAAATCCTCGGCCATTTGATTGACTCGGCTTCGAACAATACGCACCGCATAATTCATCTGCAATACCAGTACACGCCCTTTCCCTTCCCCGACTACGCCCGCAATGGGAACAACGACCGATGGGTTGCTATCCAGGATTATAAAACGGAAAACTGGGCCGACATGGTGCAGCTGTGGAAATACCTGAACCTGCACCTGGCGCATGTCATAAGCAGGATAGATCCGGGCAAGCTGAGGAACAAATGGATTTCCGGGGCGGGCCGCCACGTGGCCTTGGAGGATATGGTGAGCGATTATCTGAGCCACCTGCGCCTGCATCTCGACGACATTGAGGCGGTGATGCATCCCCCGAAGATCATAGTTGCAATAGACGGCCATGCGGGCAGCGGCAAGAGCACTATGGCGGCCGAGCTGGCAAGGGCGGTGGGCTACGCCTATATTGATACGGGAGCGATGTACCGGGCGGTTACTCTCTACGGAGTGGAGCACGGATTGGTGGAAGAGGGGCGGCGGCCCAATGCCGATAAGCTGAGCGAGAGCATTGCCGACATGCATCTGTACTTCTTCCCGGATGTACTCACGGGACGCTCGGAGCTGTGGATGAACGGCCGATGCGTGGAGCCCGAAATACGGACTATATACATAGGCCGGCTCGTCAGCCACGTGGCGGCCATTACGCAGGTGAGGAAAAAGCTGGTGGCCATGCAGCAGGAGATGGGGCGGGACAAAGGCGTGGTGATGGACGGACGCGACATAGGCACGGTGGTGTTCCCGGACGCCGAGCTGAAGGTCTTCGCGACGGCGGCGCCCGAAGCTCGCGCTAAAAGGCGGTACGACGAGCTGAGGCTGAAAGGCGAGAATCCTTCGTTCGCCGAAGTGCTCCGGAACGTCAGGCAGCGCGATCATATAGACGGCACCCGCAAGGACAGCCCTCTACGGCAAGCTTTCGACGCACTGCTCCTCGATAACTCGTATATGTCGACGGAGGAACAGAACGCCTGGCTGCTGAACCAATTCTATAAAACAATAAGGTCATGATTAAAAAAGTTAAGGTAGAGATAGACAGAAATTCGGGCTTCTGCTTCGGCGTGGTCAATGCGATCAAGAAGGCGGAAACGGAGCTCGACGGCAGGGAGACATTGTACTGCCTGGGCGACATAGTTCATAACAGCCTGGAGGTTGAACGCCTTCGCAAGCTCGGCCTGCGTACGATAACGCTGGGAGAGCTGGGCGAGCTGCGCAACCGCAAGGTCTTGCTCAGAGCACACGGCGAGCCTCCCTCAACCTATCAGCTTGCCCAGAAAAACAACATACGCATCATCGACGCCACCTGCCCCGTGGTGCTGCGCCTTCAGCAGAAGATACATAATTGCTACCGGAGGAACAGTCCGAAGGGGCAAATCATAATCTACGGAAAAGAAGGACATGCGGAGGTGAACGGCCTCGTGGGGCAAACGGAGGGAACGGCAATAGTGGTGGAGAGCCTGGCCGACCTGAGTAAGGTTGACTTCTCGCGTGACATCTCCTTCTTTTCTCAGACGACGAACTCGCTGGCGGGATTCAAGGTCATGGTGGAAGCCATACGCAAGCAATTGGAGCAGGGAGTGACCTTCTCGTGGTATGATACGATATGCAGGCAGGTGTCGAACAGAATCCCGGGCATTAAGCTCTTCGCCGTGACGCACGACGTTGTATACTTTGTGGCCGGCAGCAAAAGCTCTAACGGAAGGATACTGTACGACTGCTGCCGGAATGCCAATCCGAGGAGCTTCTTCATCTCTCATCCCGACGAAGTGGGCGACCTATTGCCGGAAGATGCCATACGGATTGGAGTATGCGGAGCCACGTCGACGCCCAAGTGGCTGATGGAGCAAGTGGCCGGGCGCATCAAAGAGATCTATCAAATAAAGGAGAAGGCTGAACTCGACAAGAGCCTCTCCACCGTATGCTGTATTATCTTCGACAGGGCCGTGTCGGACTATCACCTCGACGACGACGTCAACTACGAGCTGCCTAACCCCTGGGAGGAGGAATCCCTTGAGCACCGGCTGTACCGCAAGCACTGGATAGATGCCATACAGTGGCATCTGGAAGATCTTATCCGCGACCCGCAAATCCGGCCCGAAGAAGCCCTGAAGGTGAAGCGGCGGATAGACCGCCTGAACCAGGATCGCACGAACATGGTGGAACAAATCGACGATTACTTCATGAAACAGTACGGCAGCACGGTTCCTCTGCCCGGAGCCGGCATCAACACCGAAACTCCTGCCTGGGCTGTGGATCGCCTCTCTATCCTCACGCTGAAGGTATACCACATGAACCTTGAGAGCATGCGGCATGATGCAAGCGAGGAGCATAAGTTCGCCTGCCTGACCAAGCTGTCGGTGCTTCTCGAGCAGAAGAATGACCTCTGCTACGCCCTCGACCACCTCATGATTGACATCCGCGAAGGCCGCAAGTACATGAAGACCTACAAGCAGATGAAGATGTATAACGATCCGGCGCTGAACCCTGTTCTCAGAGGCAAGAATGGCTAAGATATTAGTGATACGGCTCTCGGCGATAGGCGATGTGGCCCTCACCATCCCTGTGCTCTACTCCGTGGCGCGTGCATACCCCGACGACAGCTTCACCATCCTCACGCAGATATTCCTGCTGCCCGTCTTCATCAATCGCCCTGCAAACCTCGACGTTATAGGCATCAACACTAAAGGACCAGAGCGGTCGACCAGGGGATTCCTGCGCTTCGCAAGGGCCTATTCCCGATACGACTTCGACATGGTGATCGACCTGCATCGCGTTATCCGTACCCGAATCATCAGCCTGCTGTTCCGCCTCGCGGGCAAAAAGGTTTACGGAATGAATAAGGCCAGGTGCGAGCGCCGTCGGCTTGTTTCGCAGCGCTTCAAAGTCCTGCAGCCCCTTCGCCCCGTGACGGAGAGATACGCCGATGTGTTCCGGCGGGCCGGATTCGATTTCGGGATGAGCTTCCGCTCGCTGTTCGACAGCAAGCCGGCGGAGAATATCTTCGTCGATATGTTTCCTGCAGCCAAGCGCATAGGCATAGCTCCCTTCGCCAAGCATCCCGGCAAAGTCTATCCGCCGGACAAGATGGAAGCCGTTATAGCCGGGCTCTCCCGCCGCGAGCAGGTAGGCCTCTATCTTTTCGGCAGCCGCGGCAGCGAGCAGAAGAAGCTTGAGGAATGGGCCGCCCGCTACCCGCGCACGTGCAGCGTAGCAGGCAAATACTCCCTCGACAACGAGCTGAGGCTCATCTCTAACCTCGACGTCCTGCTGTGCATGGACTCGGCCAACATGCACTTCGCATCGCTTGTCGAAACGCCCATCGTCTCCGTGTGGGGCGCTACGCATCCCTTCGCCGGCTTCTACCCTTATCGCCGCGACTTCTCTCGGGCCGTCCAGCTCGAGCTGCCCTGCCGCCCTTGCTCCATCTACGGCTCCAAACCCTGCCGACGCAAAGACTTTGCCTGCATGACCCTCCTGCCACCGTCCAAAATCATAGCCATGGTGGAGGAGGAGCTCTTCCCGGAGCTTGATTGCAAGGACTGAAAGTGATTCAAAGCCCAGGTGTTTGGGGATCCCCTCAACATTGCCGTAGGCTCAACGCTTGGTGAGGCCTCCGTGTTGCCGGCGGCAAGCTTTGTCTCTACCTGAATGACTCAAGCCGGCCAGGCAAAGAGGAATAGCCGAAAATCCGGAGCTTTAGCATATATTTGCGCTTATAAGATTCGCAAGATGGAAAAAGAACCAACCCCATATAAACTCGAGCCTGTGGAGCGTCTCAGCGTACAGGAACCCATTGTCGCTTACGGCGCAAAATCCCGCCTGTACACTTACGCCGACTACCTAAGCTGGCCCGACGACAAGCGCCGTGAACTTATCCGCGGGCTGATATACGAGATGTTCGGCGCACCTACCCGCTGGCATGCGGAGATATCCGTAAAAATATTGATGTGGATAAGTACGTTTATCAGCCGTCGCAAGAGGAAATGCAAAGTATATCATGCGCCTTTCGACGTTCGCCTGCCGAACAGGAAGGGCGAGAAGGCTAACGACAAGATCTACTCTGTGGTGCAGCCGGACATCTGCGTTGTATGCGACCTCTCCAAGCTCGACGATGCGGGCTGCATAGGAGCTCCGGACTTGATCGTGGAGGTGCAGTCGCCCTCAACAGCTTTCAAGGATGCCAATGATAAGCTGTCGCTTTACGAGGAATCCGGCGTACGAGAGTATTGGATAGTCTTCAAGGAGGGCGTAACGGTCTATACTCTGCAATCGGATGGGAGGTACGATATTGGAAAGACCTATGAGCTGGAAGGAAAAGTGCCGGTAGGTATCTTTGAAGGCCTCGAAATAGATCTGCATAAGCTGTTTAATGAGTAATCGGAGCGAGAAAGATGAAACTTATCTATATATATCACAGTTGTTATGTAATAGAGGCGGAGGGCTTTGCCGTGATCTTCGACTACTACCGCGATTCGGGCAATCTGCCGAGGGAGGGGTACGTACACGACAAGCTTCTCCGCTGTTCCAAGCCGCTATACGTGCTGGCATCGCACGTGCATCCCGATCACTTCAACCGCGAGATCCTGGAGTGGCGGCAGGCCGGCGCAGACATCCGTCGCATACTCTCGACCGACATTCTCGACAGCGGCAGAGCCAAAGCCTCCGACGGCATTTTCCTGCAGAAGGGCGACATCTGGCAAGACGAGCATCTGAAAGTGCAGGCGATGGGCTCAACCGACGTGGGCCTCTCCTACCTTGTATATATAGACGGTAAAACCATCTTCCATGCCGGCGACCTCAACAACTGGCACTGGAAAGACGAGTCGACCGACAAGGAGATACAGGAGGCAGAGGCCGCCTACCTTGCCGAGCTCGACAGCTTGGCCGCCGCGGCCGACAGCATAGACCTCGCCATGTTCCCCATCGATCCGCGCATCGGCAGCGATTACATGCGCGGAGCAGAGCAGTTCGCGGCACGCATCAACACTCGCGTGATGGCTCCTATGCACTTCGAGCCGCACTACGACAAGGCTGCCGCATTCGCTCCCTTTGCCGCACGGCATAACTGCCGCCTGCTGCCGGTATCCCGCAAGGGCGAAGAGTTCAACGACATATAATATCACATTATCAATAAATCTCTACCACATGAAGATCAAAGGAAAATTCGCACATTTCAACATAGACGTGACCGACTTAGACCGGAGCCTGACCTTTTACAGCCAGGCGCTCGGCCTCACCGAGAAGCATCGCAAAACAGCCTCCGACGGCTCATTCATCCTCGTTTACCTGGCCGACGGCGAGAGCAACTTCCTGCTCGAACTCACCTGGCTGAGGGATCACCCGCAGGCATACGAGCTCGGCGAGAACGAGAGCCACTTAGCCTTCACCGTCGATAACGACTACGAGGCTACACGCGAGTATCACCGCGAAATGGGGTGGATATGCTACGAGAACCACTCAATGGGCATATACTTCATTGCCGACCCCGATGACTACTGGATTGAAATCTTACCACATTAATATAATAGCACGAACATGGAAAAACCGTATGTTGTAGGTATTGACCTCGGAGGTACCAATACCGTATTCGGCGTAGTTGACGCCAAGGGAACTATACTCGTTAGCGATAGCAGCATGAAAACGCAGGCTTATCCCGACATTGATGATTACATAAGCACACTTTGCAACGGCATCAATGCCTTTGTTGAGAAAGTGGGCGGGCGAGATAAAATCAGAGGAGTAGGCATTGGCGCTCCTAACGGTAACTATTACAGCGGATGTATTGAATTTGCCGCCAACCTGCCCTGGAGAGAGAACGTACCGATCGCACGAATGATAAGCGAGCAGCTGCACCTCCCTGTTGCGCTCACCAATGACGCAAACGCAGCAGCTATCGGCGAGATGACCTACGGCGCCGCACGAGGCATGAAGGACTTCATCATGATAACGCTCGGAACAGGAGTAGGAAGCGGCATAGTCGTCGGAGGCAACCTTGTGTATGGGCACGACGGAGTGGCAGGAGAACTCGGACACATCATCATACGCCGAACAAACGGACGGCTATGCGGATGCGGACGCACGGGCTGCCTCGAAACCTATACATCCGCAACCGGAGTAGCGAGAACTGCCCGCGAGTTCCTCGAAAACCGTAACGACGATTCGCTGCTAAGGCAAATCAATCCGGATACCCTCACTTCTAAGGACGTATATATCGCAGCCATACAGGGAGACCGAATGGCTATCGAAATCTTTGAACTCACCGGACGCATACTCGGCGAAGCCTTTGCAGACTTTATCGCCTTCTCAAGCCCCGAAGCCATCATACTGTTCGGAGGCCTTGCCAATGCAGGCGACTTGCTCCTCAAGCCCATACAGGCTGCCATGGACAAGAACGTACTCAAGGTGTTCCTCGGAAAAACCAAGCTCATACTCTCGCAACTCAAAGAATCGGATGCAGCCATACTCGGCGCAAGCGCGCTTGGATGGGAAGCCAAGGAACTGAGCTGAGAATATGCCCCATCCCCTTCAACTGTTTAGCTACTGCCCCGTTTGCGGCGCCGAGGCCTTTGTCGAGAGAAACGAAAAAGCCAAGCAATGCAAGCGCTGCGGATTCACTTACTATTTCAACCCCTCCGGATCGGTCGGCGTTTTCCTGCGCAACAGCAAGGGAGAGATGCTGATCGTCCGCAGGGCTAAGGAGCCCGCCAAGGGTACCCTCGACCTTCCGGGAGGCTTTATCGACTGCTTCGAAACAGCCGAAGATGCCGTCCGAAGGGAAGTGCGAGAAGAGACAGGCCTCGCCGTAGGCTGCTGCAACTATCTGTTTTCCCTCCCGAACATCTATCCATACCTCGGATTCGAGGTGCATACCATCGACCTCTTCTTTGAATGTGAAGCCGAAAGCTTTGCAGATGCTCGGGCAGCCGACGACGCACAGGCTATACTCGTTGTGCCGCAGTCGGAGCTCAGAGCCGGGGAGTTCGGGCTGCACTCCGTAAGCCGGGCCGTTGCCTTATACTTAGAGCGGAAGCAGTAGGGGCCGCATCAGGCCTGTGGAGCGAGGGCGGGGCCCGCAAGTATCCCCCAATATCTTTTTACGAGAATTATCAGAGCTTTAGCAGAACCATTTGCATAAAGCATTAATCACCCTTTAATACATTATTGATATATGATGATTTGGAACACAACAATGGAATGTATGACGCGCGACGAGATGCGCAAGCTGCAAGACATCCGGCTGAAGCGCACCGTAGAGCACGTTTACCACAACTGCGAACCCTATCGCCGGCGCATGCAGGAAGCAGGCGTTACGCCCGGCGACATTAACGGCACCGACGACATTGTCAAGCTGCCGTTCACCTCCAAAAAAGACCTGCGCGACTTCTATCCCTTCGACCTGCTCAGCGTACCCATGTCGGAAATCGTTCGCCTCCAGGCATCGTCGGGCACTACCGGCAAGCCCATCGTCGTGGGTTATACCCGCAAAGACTTGGCAATATGGGGCGAAGTGGGAGCACGATGCTTCACCGCCTACGGATTGGGGAAGCAAGACGTGGTGCAGGTATCCTACGGATACGGACTGTTTACCGGCGGACTGGGAGCCCACTGCGCCGTCGAAACAATAGGGGGCACCGTGCTGCCCATGTCCAGCGGCAACACAGAAAAACAGATTATGCTCATGCACGATTTCGGCTCCGTGGGGCTCGCATGCACCCCCTCCTATGCACTCTTCCTGGCCGACGCAATGCATGACTCCGGCATCCCGCGCAGCGAGTTCCGCCTCAGAGTAGGGGCCTTCGGAGCCGAGCCCTGGACGGAAGCCATGAGAAGCGAGCTGCAAAACAAACTCGGCATCAAAGCCTACGACCTCTACGGCCTGACCGAGATAATAGGCCCCGGAGTAGGCCACGAATGTGAGCTGCAAAACGGAACCCACCTCTGCGAAGACCACTTCCTGCCGGAGATACTCGACCCCGTCACCGGACAACCGCTCGAACCGGGGCAAACCGGCGAGCTGGTCTTCTCCACCATCACCAAGGAAGGAATGCCCCTCCTGAGATTCCGCACCCGCGACCTCACTTCGCTCAACTACGAAGCATGCGAGTGCGGGCGGACGTCGGTACGCATGAGCCGCATCCTCGGACGATGCGACGACATGCTCATCATCAGGGGAGTCAACGTATTCCCCTCGCAGGTAGAAGCCGTAGTATGCGAGATACCCGAACTGGAGCCGCACTACTTCATCGAAGTTGATCGCATCAACAACCTCGACACCTTCGAAGTAAAAGTAGAAGTGAAGGAAGCCTATTACTCCGACGAAATCAGCCGCATGATGAACCTCCGCAAACATATCACCCACCGCCTCCAGAGCGTACTCGGCATATCCCCCGACGTGAAGCTCGTGGAGCCCCGAAGCATAGAGCGCAGCCAGGGCAAAGCCAAACGGGTGAACGACAAACGAAAATTCAGTTGAACCCATAAAACGACAAACACCATGTTAATCAAGCAACTCTCCATTTTTCTCGAAAACAAAAAAGGACGATTCACCGAGGTCGCCCGCATACTGGGCGAAGCCGGCGTGAACATGTCGGCATTCACCGTAGCCGAAAGCTCCGACT
Organism: Tannerellaceae bacterium; assembly: GCA_031280435.1. Classification (GTDB taxonomy): domain Bacteria; phylum Bacteroidota; class Bacteroidia; order Bacteroidales; family Tannerellaceae; genus DFXE01. The sequence continues at coordinate 62,704 of JAITGS010000116.1, forward strand.
TCGGCATACTCCGGCTGATAGTATCCGACCCAGACTGCGCCGCCCGTGCCCTCAGGGAGCGCCTCTACGCCGTGAGCGTAACCGACGTTGTATGCCTGTACTGCCCCAATCAGCCCGGCGCCCTGGCCGCAGCCATGGAGATAATCAGCAATGCCGGGATATTTGTGGAGTACATGTACGCCTTCTCCCAGGGCGACTCCGCCCACGTCATCATCCGCCCCGACGATGTAGCGCGATGCGTTGAAGTCCTACGGGAGAACCGCCTCACTCTACTTGCCGCAAGCGATTTGTACAAACTCTGAGACAGCACCGGGGCAGCGCAGCATCCTCTCAGGGCCGCATCAAGCCCTCACTGACCCGCAAAATCCGTAGAAGTGGCGTCGCCAAGCCAAAGCGCCGCCACTTTTATATGCCCGCAAAAGAATTTGAAGCTATGAAAACCTTCACCGAGCTCAGTTCTGCAAAATTCACCTCTGCGCAGGCCTGCACCGGCTTACTTTTTGCAGAATTCACCTCTGCGTAGGCCTGCACCGGCTTACTTTTTGCAGAATTCACCTCTGCGTAGGCCTACACCGGCTTACTTTTTGCAGAATTCACCTCTGCGTAGGCCTGCACCGGCTTGCTTTTTGGAAAATTTACCTCTGCGTAGGCCTGCACCGGCTTGCTTTTTGCGGAATTCACCTCTGCGTAGGCCTACGCAGCTTTGTTTTTTGCAGATCTGAGCCCGGCGCAGGTTTGCATAGTGTTGCGGGAGGCATGCGCGGGATAATTGCTGCGCAGCAATTATCTACCGCAAGGAAATTTGAAATTATAGCTGCGCAGAAAAAACCTGCCGCGAGCAACAAAAAAGTCATAGCTGCGCAGAAAGAGGTTGCCGCGAGCAAAAAAGAAGCTTTTGCTGCGTAGAAAAAGCCTTTTTCGGCCCTAAATGAGCCGATTTCTATGCAGCTTTGGCCTCCAAAAGGCCTGCGCGAGCCGATTTCTATGCAGAAATCATAGCTTTCAGGCCTTTTTGAACCTCTTTCTGCACAGAAACGGCCTGCCGAAAGCCAAAATGAACCTCTTGCTGTACAGCTTCGACTTTTGGAGGCCTTGCGGTAGATAATTGCTGCGCAGCAATTAGAGGCAGCAAAGCTTCTCGAAATTTTTTCTGCGCAGAAAAAACCTGCCGCCCGCCGGTATGAGGCTTTTTCTATGCAGAATATGCCTCGCGGAGGCGGCAGGGCAGGGATTGCGGCGCAGCTTGATTGTGAGGAATGAGTGCGAGAAATGCCTGCTGAGGCGCCACGGAGGCCTGCTGAGGCTAAATAAATCTGCGAGGCGCATTATTTATTTGTCGGGATGACTTATATTTGCGGCAAATTTGTTATGCACATGAAGAAATTCCTTTATATATGTTTAGCTGCTGTTCTGTTTTCCGCATGTGGAGAATACAACAAGGTGCTGAAAAGCACGGACAATGAGTACAAATATTCTTACGCTAAGAAGTATTTCAACAAAAAACAATACACCCGGTCGGCCACGCTGCTGGAGGACTTAGTGACGTATTTTAAGGGCACGGCCGATGCGGAGGAGTCGCTTTACCTGCTTGCACAGAGCTACTACGGGCAAAAAGACTATCAAACGGCTGCGCTATATTTCAATACATATTATACTTCTTATCCAAAAGGTGAATATGCCGAGCAGGCTCGCTATTACTCCGGATACGGGCTTTATCTTGACTCGCCCGACCCCAGGCTCGACCAGAAACAGACTTACAAGGCGATTGAGGAATTGCAACTCTTTATAGAGTATTATCCGCAGTCGGAGCGGGCGGAGTCGGCGCAGAACTTCATGTTCGAGCTGCAAGACAAGCTGGCTCAAAAGGAGCTCCTCGCAACCCGGCTGTATTACAATCTGGGGACATACCTGGGCAACAACTACCAAGCCTGCATCATCACGGCTCAAAATGCATTGAAAAACTATCCCTATTCCAAGTACCGCGAGGAGTTTATGTACCTCATGCTCCAGTCGAAGTACGAGCTGGCGCTGGTGAGCGTCGACTCCAAGCTGCAAGGACGGTATCGCGAGGTTGTGGATGAATATTATAACTATATGAATGAATTTCCGGAAGGAAAGTATGTTAAACAAGCGCAAACATACTTTGACTATGCCGGCAAACGCATAACAGATAACTATTAACAACAATAATATGGAAAAAGAAAGCAAGAAGGGCGCTAACTCCGCCCAAAACACGCAGTTGATCACTTCCTCCACGACTGCGCAGATAATAGCCGACGACTCAAAGGCGGACATCACTCCCTTGGTGAACATTGATTATAAGAAGATCACGGCTCCGTATAACACCATCACCCGCGACATGATGCGGCTGGCAGGCGACACGCGGAACGTGTACGAAACAACGATGATTATCGCCAAGCGCTCCAACCAGATTGCCAGAGAAATGAAAGAGGAGCTGGAAAAAAAGCTGCTGGAGTTTGCCTCTTACAGCGATAACCTGGAGGAAGTGTTTGAGAATCGCGAGCAGATCGAGATCTCGCGCTTCTACGAAAAGCTCCCGAAATCCACCCTGATTGCTATTCAGGAATACGAGGAGGAGAAGATATACTATAAGAATCCTTCCAAGGATAAGGGTAACTTTTGATATTTCCACCCAATGTTGCAACGCATACAAACGCTATACCTGCTGCTCGTCGTGATATTGATGACGATAAGCGTTTTCCTCCCGCTCGCCGGCGTGGAAACGGGGCAGGAATACCGGGAGCTTAATGCCTTCGGCTTAGTCGACGCGAGCAACAATCTGCAGCCAATGTGGGGCCTGTTCGTGTTGTCGCTGGTCGTGATTGTTATTGCGCTCGTTGCCATCTTTAAGTATAAGAAACGGATACTGCAAATACGTCTTTGCATCTTCAACGGGCTTATAATCCTTGGATTCTATGCGCTTCTGGGCGTTCAGATTTATTTGCTGAAGCAGGCCGGCGAGGGAGCCTCCGTCAGCCTGAAGTTCGCCCTCGCCCTTCCGCTCGTTTCACTCGTGCTCGACTATTTAGCCATACGCAACATAGGCGCCGACGAGGTTTTGGTACGCTCGCTCGACAGGCTCCGCTAACAGATGAAACGCCTTACGCTTTGCTTCTTTCTGATCCTGACATGCGTCGCAGCAGGCTCTGCGCAAAAGAAAAAGCTCAATCCCACATACGTTCAATATATCCGGCAGTATCAGAGCCTTGCCGTATGGCATCAAAAAACATATCGCATTCCCGCAAGTATTACCCTCGCGCAGGGAATTCTTGAATCGGGTGCAGGGCAGAGCAAGCTTACGCGCACGGGGAATAATCACTTCGGCATCAAGTGCCATAGCGGTTGGAAAGGAGGCAAGATGTACTTCGACGACGATGCCCCTAAGGAGTGCTTCCGCAAATACAAGAACGCAGACGAATCATTTGCCGATCATTCCGAATTTCTCACGTCCAACTCCCGATACAAGCCGCTGTTCAGCCTGGCAACTACCGACTACGTCCGCTGGGCCAAAGGCTTGCAGAACCTTGGATACGCCACCAGCAAGGCCTACGCCAACTCCCTCATCAAGATCATTGAAGACTACGAGCTCTATAAACTCGACGTCAACATACCGCTTCCCAAACAGGAGGCTCCTGCGCAAACGAAGCAGCCCGAGCAGTCCGGCTCCGAGTCCGTCGTGATGCGCACCGTATACAAGCTGCAAGGCCTGGCCTTAGTATACGCCGTGGCCGACGATACGGCCGACAACATCGCTGCCGAAACCGGCATATCGGCAAAGAACCTGATCAAGTTCAATGAGATTCACGAGGATTTCCCCATACGCGAGGGCGACATCATCTACTTGGTCAAGAAAAAAAAGAAAGCCGACAAGCCCAACTACGACCACGTGGTACAGATAGGCGAATCCATGCACAGCATAGCCCAGCAGTACGGCATCCAGGTGAAAAGCCTGTATAAGATGAACAAGAAAAAGGAAGACTATATCCCGACCGAGGGCGACGTGCTGAGGTTGAGGTGATGCGGTTTTCTAATTGATATATAAAACAGGTATGACAACAATTATCGTTGACAATAACAGTGAACAGGCGCAGAGCTTTATCGAGTATGCAAGAACGTTGCCGTTTGTCAGATTCATAGAAACGTCGCCGGTGAAACCGTCAGCGGATATTGATCTGGCCGCGGCAGAATGTAATGCTACAACGCTTGACGCCTTCTTTAATGAGCTGGATAATCGCATAAAGAATCGATTCCGCAATGTTTAAGCTGTGGGTTGCTGATACCGTATGGAACAAAATTGCGGATTTGGAGAATCATCTGATAGACGAATTGAAACTGTCAGAAGAAGCCGCCCTGCAACGTACAAACCGGATGCGTGTGTTTCTGAAAAAGATTAACCAAACGACTCGTTATCCTCTTTGCCGTTTCAGACCATGGTTTGGATTGGGATACCGTTGTATACTATTTGAAAAATCCTGGGTTTTTGCTTATGAACTGTTTGAAGGAGGCATAATCATTCGCGACATGTCGCATACTGCGTTATTAAAAGACGTTACCTGAACAACATCGCCCAAAATAAAAATAGCGTGCCGACTATTCACTAATGGTCGGCACGCTATTTTATTTCCATTATTCCTACTCTGAAGCGATTACTCCTTTACTCCCCCGATATTGAACGTGGCATGGAGCATTTGCCGATGAAAGACTTTGCCTTCGGCGAAATGCAAGGCATACGTAAGGCGAACATCGGCGGCTTTGCTTCGGATGAAATGTATGCCGAGGTCGAGGCGATTGTATAAGCCGGCGCTGTAAAGGCGATCGCCGTGATAGAGCATGTTGCCGCGTTCGGGATAGTACTTTTGCATCCGTCCGCCCTTGTAGAACGAGTTGAAGAGCTCGAACCGGCGATATGCTATGCGGGTTTCCCACAGCAGGCCCTGAGGCGCATACCAGGAGTCGGCGCCGCGATTGCGCTCGAGGGATAGCGTCCAGCCGAGGTCGGTTTCCAGGCGATCTAATCCCGTCCGCCCGGAAAGATCGACGCCGACCGATGTAAGCATCAGACCGTTGTCGTGCACCGGGACGTGAGCGTCCGGATCGGACGTTGGCGCGAGGTGAAACATATAGCCGAAGTGCTGAAGGCTAAGGATGCCGCGGTTGTATCTTCCTGACCATCCCATGAAGAAGGCTTCGTGGCTGCTGCGGCTTTGTCGGCTTGTCCAGTCGAGCCACACGTTGGCGAATCCCTTTTCGGGCAGAGCGTACTCCCAGAAGATGCCGTTTAGCGTGGGGCGATAGTTCAGGATAGAGTCGGCAAAGAACATCCGCGGGTAATGCTCCAGAACCTTCCTCGGGAAGGCGCCGGCAAGGAAGCGGAACGGGCGAGCATCGAACTCGTAGTAGGCGATCGGCTCGACGCCGTCTATGGCTTTAGAGCTGCCCCACTCGTGCAGCGCGTCGGCTCCGACCATGATCCGGTGCTTGCCTTCCAACTCCAAGCCTGTCGCTGGAGCCAGACGCACTCCGGCCATCGTTTGCGAGAGCTGAATCTGTGAGCCTGCAAACTCGAGGTTGTCGAAGAACGATCGCAGGCCGACTTCCCATACAACTTCCTGCGAGAAGGCAGGGGCGGACAGGAGTAGCAATAAAATAGTGGAGAGCGGGGAGATTACAGGCAGGCGAAACAACGTTCGAGACATTTCGGCTTGTGCTTTAAACCTTTTGCAGCTCGCGCTCCCTCCGCAGAGCTCAAGCCTGTCGGGCCGAGTCGGGCAGAGGGCGCGGAGCTGCAAGTATGGTTCGTATGGGCTTAAAAATAACCGACGGTCCTATTCGTCGACACTGATGACCTTGTACTTAGGCACTAAAGCCTTCATCACTATCCATCCGATCAGATAGGCAAAGGCGCAGAAGCAGAATACGATGAAGTAGCCTGCCGTCTCGTTGGTGAAGCCCATAAAGTTCATGTGACTGTCGGCGGCGTAATCGAAGAGCTTGCCGGCGCCTTTATTGATGAAATAGGCGCCTATTCCTCCGGCCATACCGCCTATGCCGGTCACGGTTGCAATGGCCGACTTGGGGAACATGTCGCCAACGGTTGAAAATATGTTGGCCGACCAGGCTTGATGTGCAGCGCAGGCAATCCCGATTAGTACAACCGGCAGCCAGTACGTGTAGCTTCCAAGCGGCTGTGCGAAGAGGGCTAAGATCGGAAACAAGGCAAAAATGAACATAGATTTCATTCGTCCGGCGTAGGGGTTCATTCCTTTTTTATCTATGAAATAAGACGGAAGCCAGCCGCCTACTATCGAAAGCATCACAATGGTGTAGAGGACTGTGAGCGGCCAGATTTGCTGCATGCCTTTGAGCCCGAATGTGGTTTGAAGATAAATCGGCATCCAGAAGAGGTAGAACCACCACACGCCGTCCGTCATAAATTTGCCGAAGGCGAAGGCCCATGTCTGCCTGAATTTGAAACATTCGATAAAGGAAAGCTTACGCCTCTCTGCCTCCGGCTTTTCGCTTTCAACCGGGCTTTGAAGCTTGTCCTGCTGAATATATTCGAGTTCGGCCTTGTTGACCTTGGGATGCTGTTCCGGTTTGTTGTAGATGAAGACCCAGAAGCCCATCCAGATAAATCCTAATAAGCCTATGATGATGAAGGACATTTCCCATCCGTATTTTTCGGCTATGAAGAGGATGCTGGCCGGAGCTATCATGGCGCCTATGGTTGCGCCCGAATTGAATATGCTCGTGGAGAAAGCCCTGTCCTTTTTGGGGAAATACTCTGCCGTCGCCTTAATCGCTGCGGGGAAGTTGCCTGCCTCGCCGAGGGCGAGCACAAAGCGGCAGCAGATAAAGAGCGTAACGCTTAGCGACACTATCTGAGCCGTGCTCCCGGCCGTTTTTATCGCATCGTGGGCCTCGGAAAAGCTCAGCGTCCAGCTCCCTACGGATATTCCGGCTGTGGCGATACCGCAGAAGGCGTGCATGCATGCACCTACCGACCAGATTCCTATCGCCCACAAAAATCCTTTTTTGGTGTCGAGCCGGTCTACAAATCGGCCTGCAAACAGCATGCATACCGCATAAAGAATTGAAAACATAGACGTGATATTGCCGTAGTCGTCATTAGTCCAGCCAAACTCAGGCCCTATGAATTTCGGCCATGTCAGCGAAAGTACCTGACGGTCGAGATAGTTTACTGTGGTGGCAAAAAACAGCATTGCGCATATCATCCACCGATAGTTGCTCATTTTTTCGTTGCTTCTCATAAAGGTTTAATCTTGTTTCGTTATTTGAATTATAAGTGGTTGACGGCGTGCAAGACTGAACTGACGCAGAGCCGCGAACCAGTCCTCGGCCGTGGGGAACTTCCATTTGCTCCAGCCTCCGCCGAAGTAGTACGTCAGAGGCTCGCCGACTTTATATTCGGAGAGGATCAGCTGATGATTGTCCTCAACGTTTATCTCGCCGCTCGACGAGGGCATGTATACGCCCACGTAGTTCTGTCCCTGAGGCTCCTTCTTGATAGTCGACACAGCCGTTTCGGCGTAGCCTATCACAGAGGCTTCAGAGTCGCCGAAAATCTCGCCCGAACCGTCGTGCAGAGTGATGCCGGCAGCCAGTTTCAGCACTTGAGGAGCTGCCTTCGACGGTTTGGCTGCCGGAGCTTCCGCTTGCCGAACGCTGCCTTTAGGGCCGCTGTAAGTTACGACCGCCTTGTTGAGGATGCTTCCGGCCTCCGTCGTTATGGTAATCTCTTCGCTGTACACTTCGTCGTCCACTAAAGCCGAATCATAGTAGAGCGTAAAAACCGATCTGAGGGGACCGTTTTCCAGGATTTCGAAGCGATCGTAATGGTCGCCCGTCCAGAGCTTGTAGGTGTAGGGTGCGATGCCTCCGGCTCCGGCCGTATGCTTCACGTCGTAGCAATCTAAGCCCAGCCCGCTGCTGTTTTCATGGTAGGAGATGCCCCGTTCGAGTTCGTCGGCATACAGTTTGGCCGTGATGAGCTCGTCGGTGCACTTTAGCCAGAGGTCAACGCCGTTGCTCGGATTCTCGGCAGCGAGAGCAGGGCCGTACATGCGGTAGGCCGCCATATCGTTCTCCCACGAAAAATCGTCCTTCCTTTCGGGAACAAAGCGGGCGAAGGTGCGCGGGATAACTTCCGCCGGAACGCCCTCCTTCAGCTTGTATACAACCGAAGCTTTGGCAGGCACGTCGGCCTGAAAGATGAACAGAGCTCCGTTGGCCGAGAGCTGCCACGGAAGCTCCGCACCCTTATCGTTGAGAAGTATGTACGACTTCGAGGAGAAGTCGGCCGGAATAAGCGACGCCTCAATCTCCGTCAGCTCCGACGTCCTGTCGAAATCCAGCGGATTGGCAAGCGATATGCGGATGGAATCGTCGCCGCAGGATAAGAGCATCAGCGCAGCGACCGTGCAAAAAAAGATGTGTTTCATGATATAATATTATAAGTTACGGATTACGGATAAACATTAGGGCAGCCGAGGCGCCAAGCCCGCCTGCCCTAACCGGATTCACTTCGGCTGCTTGCCGATGTAGGCCAAAATGCCGCCGTCCACGTACAGGATATGCCCGTTTACGAAGTCCGACGCCGCCGAAGCCAGAAACACCGCCGGGCCCTTCAGATCCTCCGTCGTTCCCCAGCGTGCAGCAGGAGTTTTGGCTATAATAAAATCGTTGAAGGGATGACCGGGCTCGCGCAGCGGCGCCGTTTGAGGCGTAGCTATGTAGCCGGGCCCAATGCCGTTCACCTGGATATTATGCTCCGCCCATTCGCATGCGAGGTTGCGCGTCAGCATCTTTAAGCCTCCCTTAGCCGCCGCATAGGCCGAAACCGTTTCGCGGCCGAGCTCGCTCATCATAGAGCAGATGTTTATAATTTTCCCGGAGCCTTTGGCAATCATACCCGGCGCAACGGCCTTGGATACAATGAAAGGAGCCGTGAGGTCCACGTCAATAACTTTCCGGAAGTCCGCCGGATCCATTTCCAGTGCCGGGATGCGCTTGATGATGCCTGCATTGTTCACTAAGATGTCAACCGTTCCTACCTCGGAGGCTATGCGGGCAACGGTGGCCCGGACGGCCGCTTCGTCGGTCACATCGCAAACGTAACCGCCTGCCGCTATTCCTTCCGAGCGGTAAGCGGCAATGCCTTTGTCTACCAGCTCTTGGTTTATGTCGTTAAAAACTATACGCGCCCCCGCCGAAGCTAAGGCTTGGGCGATGGCGAATCCGATGCCGTAAGAAGCGCCGGTTACGAAGGCAACTTTGCCCGTCAAATCAAAAGGATTCATTTATTATATATGTATTATCTAAGTTCCGTTTCCAAATAAAAATCCTGGTCGCCATAGTCGAGGTTCTCCCCGCTCATTCCCCATATAAACGTATACGAACCCGTGCCCGCCGCAGAATGAATAGACCATTCCGGCGACAGAACAGCCTGCTCATTCTGCATCCAGATGTGACGGGTTTCGGTAGGCTGTCCCATAAAATGACAGACGGCGCGCTCGGCCGACAGTTCGAAGTAAAAATAAGCCTCCATTCGTCGCAGATGCGTATGCGCAGGCATAGTATTCCAAACGCTGCCCGGCTTAAGCTCCGTCATTCCCATCTGCAAACGGCAGGTAGGCAAAACCTGCGACACCAGCATCTTGTTTATACAGCGATGATTCGATCCCTCCATCGTGCCCATCTCCGCAACAACCGCGTTAACCTTAGAAATCTTGCGATCCGGATAAGTGCAGTGAGCTATTGCCGAGTTGAAATAGAACTTGGCCGGAGCCGCAGAGTTGAGGCTCTCGAAGCGCACTTCACGGCCCCCCATTCCCAGGTAAAGAGCCTCCTTGTAGCCGAGCTCATAAACCCGGTCGCCTGAGGTCACACGCCCCGCTCCGCCCACATTAAAGATTCCGATTTCGCGGCCCGACAGGAAGTATTCGGCTTTCAGCGGGGCTATAGCCTCAAGTACGAGCGCCTCGGCCACAGGCATAGCTCCGCCAACCACCAAGCGGTCGAACATGGAGTAAACCATATTAACCTCGTCCGCCGCAAAGAGTTTCCTTATCAGATGCTCCTTCCGCAAGCGCGCCGTATCGTAACTTTTAGCATCCTCAGGATGCGACGCATAGCGTATTTCAAAATTTGTTATCATACTAATTAAAAGATATAGAGTTATAAATATGTCATTGTTTGAAGGCAAATATAAGGGAATTTCTACTAACTGCTTTTTCTGCGTTTCGCTCCTTCGGCAAAATGCTCATTTACTAAAGTAAACTCCGCTTTTGCCTTGTCGCAAGCCTTGAAAAATCTAATTAGTAGAAGTCCCCATTGGGGATTTTTGATTTCACCCCTTAGCCCCATCCGGCGCGAGCCCGTCCGCCCATGGCATCGCCTCAAAATCCTTAGCGGCAAGCCAAAAAAAAGCCGCACGGCTTTAAATCCGGCGGCTTTCATTCTAACAAAAATGAACCACAATAGAAACTTCATGCTTCTTATTCTCCTGCCGGCGGATGCTCGTCAGGGTCGAGCACGTGAGGGCCGCCGCTTGGATTTTGGTCCGATATGTCCGGGGCTTTCGGCTTCTCTGTGTTGGGCTTCTGCGTAGGATTGTTCGGATCCGTCGGATTTACCTGGTCGGGCGTCTGGGTTCCGCTGTCGTTCTTGTCGCCGTCTTTTTTGTGCCGTCCGCGGCGGGAAAGGTTAAGCTCGGCCTGGCTGATAGCCGCAACAATAATTTCTTTCACCTGTATGAGGTTGGCGCGCAAGGCGGGTTCTTTTGAGCCGAGCTCGTTCGTTGTCCAGTTAATATTGATAGCCTCAACGAGTGTGTTGAAAACATCGTCTACATTGTCGCGCACTTCGCGCCAGTTGCCCTTGTCGGCCTGCACCGCTTTTTCCATTGAGCGCTCCGTATAAAGCACTCCGAACTCTTCGTTAACATCCTTGACGCGATTAACCTGTTGCAGCAAGCCCAGCAGCTGGATGGAGGGAAGATAGATAGAGCCGAGGCAATCCTGAATAAAATTATCCATCAAACCGGTCTGATCCGAATAGGTGGCCGACGAGATGTTGGAGTATGTTTTGAGCAGGAACAAAAGTTTCTGCAAGGCCTGAAGTTCGGCCGGAACGTCCGAATACCGTACAATTTCTATGCTGTGCTTCAGATAGGCGAACAGCCCAAGTCTTTTTTCGTGCAGCGTGGTGATGTCGCTTGTCAAAATCGAAGCCTGGCTCTTCTTGAAGAGCTCATCTTCCTTGGTGAAAGTGGTGCTAAGCAGGCTGAAGATGCCGCTCAGCGAAGGCAAACTTGCCATGAGCGCCGTAAGCGGATCGATGATCCCGCGGTGAAAAAAGTCGTAATGCTCACCTGCGAGCAGCTTCTTGATAACAGTTTTAAAAGAAAAAGAAATCAGTTTGTTCATGAATGATATATTTTGATGAGAATTGATACGGCGGCAAATATAGCAAAATAATCTTTATACAATAAACAATAGCTCTGCCTTTATTTTTTTTGAAAAAAAGACAAGACAATCCCCGCACCGCCCTGCGCCGCAAAAATCTTGCGGAAAATATGTTGCATGCGGGTCAGGCGTTGTTTGGATAGGGGTTCCGCAAAAAATAATGCGCGCCTGAAAAGGATTGTGTCAAAAACGATTCGACAACCGGGTCATTCCCGCGAAGGCGGGAATCTCCGATCGAAAGCGGGATACGAATCTGCTTGTTTTTTCATATAATACAATTACAATCGTCCCAACTATCGATCGGAGATTCCCGCCTTCGCGGGAATGACCCGCATGGGCAGGCGGGAATGCTCTTTTGCATCGGTTTATCCCCAAAAAAATTTTTTCACGCCAAACCGACATCAGTTTGGGCTTGCGGGGGTTTTTGGGGCCAGCCCGACGTCAGTTTGGGCTCCCCCAAAAAAAAGAGGCCAGCCTGACGTCAGTTTGGGCTCCCTCAAAAAAACAAGGCCAGCCCGACGTCAGTTTGGGCTCCCCCCAAAAAATAAGGCCAGCCTGACGTCAGTTTGGGCTCAGGAAATCTTTTTTGAGGCAGCCCGACATCAGTTTGTCTCCAAAAAATTTTTTTGGAGGCAAACTGACGTTAGTTTGTTGTCAAAAAAAATTTTTGGAGCAAAACTGATGTTAGTTTAGTATAAAATTTTTTTTTTGGAGCAAAACTGACGTCGGTTTATCGCCAAAAAAAAAATTTGGAGCAAAACTGATGTCGGTTTATCGCCAAAAAAAAAATTTGGAGGCAAACTGACGTCGGTTTTGCTCCAAAAAAATTTTTTTGAGCTAAACTGACGTCAGGCTGGCTTGCGGAGGGATAGCGGAGGCCGAATCGCTGCCTCTATCCTTTCCGCAGGCTCAGGGCGGGGACTATGAAGGCGTTGATCAGGGTTGAGCTCAGCAGGCCGCCCAGAATCACCTTCGCCATGGGGCTCTGGATTTCGTTGCCGGGAAGCTCGCCGCCCAGTGCCAGCGGGATAAGCGCCAGGGCCGAAGTGAGGGCCGTCATCAGTATGGGATTGAGGCGGTCCATAGAGCCGGATACTACCGCTTGCCTCAGGCTAAGCCCCTCGGCCTGAAGGTCGTTGTAGCGCGACACAAGCAGGATACCGTTGCGCGTTGCAATGCCGAAGAGGGATATAAATCCTATGATTGCGGGGATACTGACGACGCCGCCGCTCAAAAAAAGCGAGAAGATGCCGCCTATGAGCGCCAGCGGCAGGTTTAAAAGTACCAGAACCGACTGCCGCGTGTTTCGGAACTGAGCGTAGAGCAGCAAGAAGATCATCAGGACGGAGAGGGCCGAGGCGGCAAAGAGGGTGCGGGAGGCGGCCTGCTCGCTCTCGAACTGTCCGCCGTACTCCAGGCGATAGCCTTCGGGGAGGCTCACGGCGGATTCCACTTGCCGCCGGATGTCGCGGACGACCCCGCGCAGGTCGCGGCCGGCCACGTTGGCGGAGATGACTATCTTGCGGGATACGTTTTCGCGGTTGATGACATTGGGGCCGGACGAAATTTTCAGGTCGGCTATGTGGCTGAGCGGTATCTTGCTGCCGCCGGCGTCTACGGTGAGGTTGCGGATGAGGTCGGCCGTAGAGCGGCTGTCGTTGTCGGCTTTGAGCGTGAGGTCGAACACACGGTTTCCTTCGTAGACCTGCGAGACCCGCCGGCCGGCCAGCATGATGTTGATGATGTCGGCAAGGTCTGCTGTGGATACGCCGTAGCGGGCCATGAGCTCGCGGCGTGGCTCTATCTTTAGCTGCGGACGCTCTACCTGCTGCTCCACGTTGAGGTCGGCCACGCCTTCTACGCCGGAGGCGGCTGCCTTGATTTGATTGCCCAAAGAATAGAGCCTGTTGAGGTCGGTGCCGAACAGCTTGATGGCAATGTTTGCTTTGGTGCCGGACAGCATGTGGTCGATGCGATGCGAAATGGGTTGGCCTATCTCAATGTTGGCGCCGGGTATAATCCGCAGCTTTTGGCGTATCTCGGCCATGAGTTCCTCTTTGGAGCGGCGGCCCGGGGCAAAGGGGGCCTCTATCTCCGAAACGTTTACGCCCAGAGCATGCTCGTCGAGCTCGGCCCGCCCCGTTTTCCGTCCCACGGTCGTTATCTCCGGAATATCGAGCAGGATTTTTTCGGCCATTCGGCCTATATCGTCCGATTCCTCCAAGGAGATGCCCGGCATGGTGCTGACGTTGATGGTGAAGGAGCCCTCGTTGAAGGGAGGCAAAAAGCTCCTTCCGAGCGTCGGCGCGGCGGCCAGCGCTGCCAGCGTCACTACGGCCGTGACCGAAAAGAGTATGATGCGGTGCGACAGCGCCCATTCGAGCGCCCGGCCGTAAATGCCTTTGAGGAAGCGGGCGAGGAAGGGCTCCCGGCCGGGCTTTTTCCGCCCTGAAGCATCCCCCAGCAGGTAGGAGCAAAGCACGGGAGTGAGCGTGAGCGCCACGACGGTAGAAGCAAAAAGGGCTACTATGAAGGCTATGCCGAGAGGGGCCAGCATCCGCCCCTCCATATCAGACAAAAAGAAAAGAGGCACAAAGCTTGCAACAATGATGAGGGTGGAATTCAGAATCGGCATGCGCACTTCTTTGGAAGCCTCAAAGACCACGGCGAGCGTATCCTTTCGCCCGGCTGGAGGCAGCTGCCTGTTCTCGCGCAATCGCTTGAAAACGTTCTCTACGTCCACAATGGCGTCGTCCACCAGCGAACCTATCGCAATGGCCATTCCGCCCAGGCTCATCGTATTTATTGTCAGTCCCATCAACTTCAGGCTCAGGATGCTTACAAGCAAAGAGAGCGGGATGGTGACAAGGGAAATCAGCGTTGTGCGGACATTCATAAGGAAGATGAAAAGGATGACGACCACAAAGAGGCCGCCCTCGAGCAGCGCCTTCCGGACATTGGCAATAGAGCTCTCTATGAAGCGGGCCTGGCGGAAAATATCGGTAGAAACATGCAGGTCCGGAGGCAATGAGGGGCGCAGATCCTCCAAAGCGCGCTCTATACGGGCGGTGAGCTCCGTGGTGCTCACCGAGGGCTGCTTGTTGACCGTAATCAGCACCGCCGGCTCTGCACGCTCGGAGGCCAAGCCCGTGCGCGGCGACTTTCCGCCTGCCCTGACCTCGGCGACCTGCTCCAGCAGCACAGGCGAGCCGTTTCGTATTGCTACAACCGAACGGCCCAGCTCATCCGTCCGCGCCGTAGAAAGCAGGCCGCGGATGATGTACTCGTTGCCGTACCGGTTGAGGATGCCGCCGTTGGCGTTGTCGTTCAGGCTGCGCACTTTGTCGGCAAGCTCGTCCAAGGAAATATCGAAGTGCCGCATTTTTTCGGGATTCATCATTATCTGATATTCCTTCACGTCGCCTCCTATAACGGCCACCTGGGCCACGCCTCCTATCGACAATAATCGCGGACGCAGAGTCCAGTCGGCCACAGTCCGCAAATCGAGCAGTGAGGTGGAATCGGCCCTGAGACCTATTATCATCATTTCGCCGAGGACGGATGTTTGCGGGCCTATGATGGGGCTTCCGGCCTGTGGCGGCAAGGCGTCCTTCACCACGGCCAATTTTTCGGCCACAATCTGCCTGGCCTTATATATGTCCATATCCCAATTAAATTCGACCCAAACGACGGAGAAACCGGTTGTGGACGAAGAGCGCACCCGCCTCACGCCCATGGCGCCGTTCAGGGCGGTCTCGACGGGGAAGGTGACAAGTCGCTCCGTCTCCTCCGGAGCCATTCCGCCGGCTTCGGTCATCACCACCACCGTCGGCGCATTAAGGTCGGGGAAAACATCCACGTCCATGTTCAGAGCCGTATAAGTTCCGGCCAGAAGCAGCAGCAGGGCGGCCGTAATGACAAGGATTCTGTTGGCCAGGGCGTATTGTATGATTCTGTTCATAGTCTTGAGCTTAATGCGAATGAGTATGCCCTTCGGGGATAATGGCGGATGCGGCCGCGAGCTTGAGGCGGTAAGCGCCCTTGGCGACAAGGCGATCGCCGGGGCTGAGGCCGGACAAAACCACGGCGCGCAGGCCGTCGTCCGGCCCTACGGCTATCTCCCGGCGGACGTAGCCCTCATCATCAACTTGCAGGTACACAAAAAACATTCCCTGGTCCTCGGTGATAGCCGACAGCGGCACCGTCAGAGCATTTTCCTGCCGTGCCAGCAGCAGATAGACCTCGGCAAAGGCTCCGGCGAGCATATCGCCTTCGGGCTCGAACTCGAAAGTTACGGGTATGAAGGCCGAGCGGCCGTCCGAGGCCGATTTGCCTGCGGAGAGCAGTCGGCCCTTGAGGTCGGCCAGCCGGTAGATTTCCGGGCTGTACGAGGTACGGAAGTTGGCCGAGCGAATGTTTTTGAGCTCGCTGAAATGGCTGTCGGACACCTCTGTCCGTAGCCTGAAGCGCCTGTTTCGGGCGATGGTCGCAACGGGCTGCCCTACGCCGACATACTCGCCGGGCTTAATCCGTAGACTCAGGATGAAGCCGTCCTGCGGCGCGTTGAGGCTCAGGCCACGGTCGGTGATGTTATCCGCCTGCGCAAGGTGGGCCGCGCGGGCCGTCTCGTATCGCAGTCGTACCTGCTCGTGCTCGCCGGCAGTGATTAGGCGGTCGCGCAGAAGGGTATCGGCCCGCGCCATGTCTTTTTGGGCGCTCTCGAAGGCGAGCTTGGCCCGGACGGCCGGATTGCCCTCGGGCAGGTTGGCGGACGAGATGAGCAGCAAGGGCTGGCCGCGCCTGAGGTACATGCCTTCGGCAAGCGAGCTTTGGGCAAAGGATACTACTCCGTTGGCGGTGGCCACGACGGTTGTTTCGTCGGCCTGCGATGCAAGGATCTGCCCGCCGGTTTTAATTACGGCCGCGAATGTGCCTGCTTGGGCTGTTTCGATTTGCAAGCCTGCGGCCTCGGCCTGCTCGCGGCTGAAGATGATTTCGTCCGGCGAATGTTCCTCCGCAGCCGGCTCCGCCTCGTGCGGTTTGGAGTGATCGTGCTCGTGATCGTGTCCGTGAGAGTGCGGCTGAGAGTGATCGTGCGCGTGGGCGGCTTCCGGCCGATTCCGGTTGCAGCCCGCAAGGAGGATACAGCCTGCGATGACTATATATATAATGTATGCTTTCATTGTTATTACAAGTTGAAATTATTAATACGAGGATAAGGGAGTCCGCGGCTAAGCCGAAGATCCGCTAAAGCAATTGGCCTGAGATCAGGCAGCCGGACAA